>CAKUIV010000091.1 GCA_934661105.1 uncultured Ellagibacter sp.
CCGTTCTGGGAGAGCTCGACCATGCCGGTGAGCACGTCGACGTACTGGTAGGACTGACGCGCCGTGCGGCCGCGCTTGCGATCGACTTCCATGATGAACAGCTGCGGATGAACCTGAGTGAGAACGCCTTCGCTCTCGACGATCTTCGAGCGGCCCATGTTCGCGCGCACTTTCAAACGCTGCCCGACGAAATCATGCAGCGTGTCGTGAATCGAATCGACGATTTTTGCCTGCTGTGCCAAATCCATGCTAGATCTACCTCTCGCATATATAGTTATCTCGAGCATGTATTTTACCATCCACGTCAATGGCATGCAAAAAATGTGGAGTAAAAGGCATAAATAACGGGTAAAATGGATAGGTTGTCAGCTCAAATCCGACTCCATCCCCTTATCAAGCAAAAGCGCCCTGCTCGCATGCAGGGCGCTTCTTTCGTTATGGGAAACCGCTTGTCGCGCGCTACACGGGAACGCCGTCGGAAACGCGCGCGCCCTTGCCAGCGCGGGATACGCTCGAACCATGCGCTTCGCAGCTTTCGACCCCACCGTCTTCCACCGCGACAACGGGCACGTTCGAAGGCAGGAGCTTGCGCGACAACACGATGAACGCCAGCGCACCGAGCGCCACCACGCCGAGCGCCACCACGATCTCGACCCACGTCGGCGCATAGGTGCCAAGCGTCGCGAACACGTCCATGCCCGAGGCGCCGCGTGCCGCGCTGGAGCCCGAGATGACACCCGGCGCACCGGCGATGTTGAACTCGTAGAACGACGTGAACAAAAGCCACACGCGCTTGCAGAACACGCCCAGCACCACCAGCACGCTCGCCAGGCCGACCAGCTTCATGTTCGCGCGGTTCTTCGCGAACACCATCAGGCAGAACGGGATGACCAAGCCGCCGATGATCTCGATCCAGAAAAACGGTGCGGTGATGCCGCCGACCATCACGGCCAGCGCCTCGGCGCCCTTCGCGCCCGGATACGCCATGGTCAGGCATTCGCAGCCGATGAAGAACGCATCCACCGCGATGCACACGGCAAGCAGGCCGGCCAGGCTGGAGATCAGCTTCTTCTCTACCTTGAACAGACCGGACTTGTTCAGGCCCATGAGCGACAGCAGCAAAAGCGCCAGGCCGGAATCCATGGCCGAGGCCACGAAGATCGGCGCCATGATGGCCGAGTACCACTCTTTGGCCACTTGCAGGCCGAAGATCCACGCCGTCACGCTGTGCACCAGGATGGCGATGGGCAGCGCGAAGCGCGACACGATGGCGACCTTGTCCTTCGCACCCGGCTTCTTCGAGCACATGAACACCAGGTACACGATGTTGATGACGAGGTAGCACGAGATGACGCACACGTCCCACAGAAGCGGGCTGGTGGGGTTCGGACCGGTCAGGATACGCCACACGCGCTGGACGCCGCCCATGTCGATGAGCACGAACATGCCCGCGCAGCAGATGCACACCGTCGAGCAGATGACGGCCGGCAGAGCCACCTTCTTGTACTCGGCGATATGGAACACGCTGGCCGAGCTGGCCACGATCAGACCGCCGGCCGACAGGCCGACGAAGAACATGAAGCACGTGATATAGAGGCCCCACGACACGCCGTTGTTCATGCCCGTCACGGCAAGGCCGTTCACGAGCTGGAAGATGTACGCGGCGAGCGCGACGACGACGATGACGCCGAGCACGCCGTACGTTGTTTTGAGTTTAGTCGACATGAAAAGTCACCTTCCCCTTAACCCAGGTAGTGGACTTTGGGGCGCGTTCCCTGCTCTTCGAGCAGCACGTAGCCCTTCTTCTCGCGGATAAGGCGGGAGACCTCGGAGTCGGGGTCGTCCAAGTCTCCGTAGGTGCGGGCGCGAGCGGGGCAGCACGCCACGCACATGGGCTCATCGCCCTCATCGGTACGTTCCTTGCACAGCGTGCACTTCTCGGCAACGCCCTTCGGGCGAACCGGCACACGGCCATCTCCCCAGTTCGCGCCCGTGGAACGGGACGGCTCGCCCCAGTTGAAGACGCGCGCGTTGTAGGGGCACGCGGCCATGCACATGCGGCAGCCGATGCACTTGTCGTAGTCGATTTCGACACGACCCTTGTCGTCTTTGTAGGTAGCGCCCGTGGGGCACACGCGCTGGCACGCGGCGTTGTCGCAGTGCTGGCACGCAAGCGGCAGGTACGTGCGCGTGAGGTTGGGGTAGGTTCCCTCGGCGCCGTCGATCACGTCGACGCCTTCGGTGAGGATGCGGTTCCACAGCATGCCGTCAGGCACGTTGTTCTGCATCTTGCAGGCGTTTGCGCAGGTATGGCAACCGACGCAGCGCCCTTTGTCGATAACGATAGCCAATCGAGTCATGAGAGCGCTCCTTTACGCCTTGCGGATTTCAACGAGCGTGTCCGAAAACGGGATCACGGGGCCTTGCATGAGCGCGTAGCCGCGCTCGGTCATCGTGTCGTTGGTGACGGACTGCATGTTGCCCTTCGCGATGTAGTCGGCCGTGGAGCCTTCCATAAGGCGCGCGGAGCCCGAGCGGATGGAGGGGTTTCCCGCCACGCGCACGTTGAAGCTGCCGCGGTCGTTGAACACCTCGACGATGTCGCCCGTCTCAAGGCCGCGCGCGGAAAGCTCGTCGGGGTTGACTTCGATCGTGGGCTCCATGTACTGCTGGATCCACAGCGCGTCGTTGAACTGGTTGTGGATATGGAAACGCGTGCGAACGTTGGCGAGCTGCAGCGGGTAGGACGCGCGCAGCGTGCTGTCTGCGCCGATTTCGGTACACGCCTCCCACTGGGGAAGCGCCTGGCCGAAGTCGACGAGGCCGTCGTAGTACACATCCATGCGACCCGACACCGTAGCGTACTCGTAGTCGGTGAAGGCGCGACGCGTCTCAGCGGCGTTCTCGAGCGGCCACACCGCGCCCGCGTCCGAAAGCGCGTCGAGCGTGATCGAGCTTACGTACGGGTCTTCGGACGTCGCGAGGATGGCGCGCGAGAGCTCGGTGCCGTCTTCGGGCAGCACGTCGTCGGCGACGCCCATGCGGCGGGCGATCTCGCGCTCGATCCACAGGTCGGTCTTCGCCTCGAACAAGGGGTCGATGACCTTTTCCTGCAGCACGATCTGGTTGTAGCCCACCTTCACGTTGCCGAAATCTGAATCGAGCTCGAAGCGCGTGGTCGTGGGAAGCACGTAGTCGGCCCACTTCGCGCCCTCGGTGAAGTACGCGTCGATCGTCACGATGAGGTCGAGCGAGCGCGCCCACTCCTCGGTCTTGGACATGTTCGCGAAGTGCTGCGCCACCATGTCGCCGCAGAAGATGGCGGCACGGACGTTGTTCTTCTTGGTCGGCATGTCGTACGCCGCGACGGCGGCCTCGGTGGACGCTGCGTATTCCGCGGGAAGCGCCCAGGCGCCGAGCGTGCCGGTCTGGCCGGACCAGGTGCCGCCGACGTACACGCCCACGCCCGCACCGGGTTTGCTGATGTTGCCGGTGATGGCGACGAGGAGCGCCGCCGCGTGACCTGCGATGTCGGCGTTCGTCATCTTGTCGTTGCCGCCCCAGCCGAGCGCCAAGCTCGACGGGCCCTTGGCGTATTCGCGGGCGAGCTCGCGAATCTTGTCAGCGGGAATGCCGGTGATGCTCGACGCCCACTCGGCGCTGCATCCCGCATAGGTTTCCGTCATGACATCGTATACCGTGCGCGCAGTCGCGCCGTTGACCGTCGCCATGCCCGAAAGCGCCGGGGTCGCAACCGCAGCGTAGGAAGCGGCGACGCCGGTAGCGGGATCGATCACGAAAAACGGGTTCGCGCCCCCCTTCTCGGGCTCTTCGGCCGACGCGTCGACCGCGTGCTCGCGGACGAGCTTGCCCGTCGCCGTATCGACGAGGAACGGCAGGCTCGTGTGCTCGGCCATGAACTGCTCGTCGGCGAGGCCTTCCTCCAGAATGACCGAGATCATGCCCAGAAACAGCGCGGCGTCGGTGCCGGGCTCGATGGGAACCCATTCGTCGGACTTCGAGGCGGTGGTGGAGAAGTGCGGGTCGACCGTCACCATTTTCGCGCCCGCGTCCTTCGCCTCGAAGAACAGGCGCACCTGCGGAAGCGTCGACTCGCAGAAGTTCGACCCGACGGTGAGCACCATGCGGGAATCGACCCAGTCGCGCGGGTCGGCGGTGGAGGTGGCATACCCGCCGCCGTAGCCGATCGCGGGGTCGAGGCCGTTGCCGATGCCGACGTCGATGCCGGTGAACCCGCTGCCGCGAGCGCCCAGAAGCGCCGCCAGGTTCGCGGAATTCACCTCCGACGACGTCATGACCATGACGGCGTCCTTGCCGCTCTCCGCCTGGATGCGCTTGATGTCGTCGGTGATCGCGTCAAGCGCCTCATCCCAACTGATCTGGGTGAATTCGTTCGCTCCACGCTCGCCCACGCGCTTGAGCGGCGCCTGGATGCGCCCCGCGCCGTAGATATGCTGCACCTCGGAGATGCCCTTCAGGCAGATGGTGCGGTAGCGGTCGTCGGTGCTTGCGGGATTCGGCTCGACGAGCACCATGCGCCCGTCGCGCACGGTGCATTTCAGCGGGCACATGCCGCCGCAGTGGGATTGATGGTAGGTGCAAGCGGTGTATTCCGCCGGCTGCTCGCTGGCCTGGGCGGTACGCGGCGCAAGCCAACCGTCCGATTGCGTCATGCTCGCCGCCCCGGCAAGCCCGAGCGTGGCAGCCGCGGCGCCTGCGCCCTTGAGAAAGCTTCTGCGGGAAAAGCCGTTTTTCAGGCCCGTCGCTTCTGACATTTCCCCTCCTTCGATATGGCAGGGCATATATGCCAGTTGCGCGCCCATCTCCGCACGCCCTCGCGCAAACACGCCCCCTCGCGCCGATTGCGGCGCTTTTTCATCCTGTCACGGGAATCGGCCGACTCCGTTAGCGACCACTATACGAAATTATCCTATGACAATCAATATTGTCATAGGATAATTTTCCAAATTGTTTGCGGAGGTTGGCTTATTCGTAACGAACTGCGACGATAAGGACCCGAAGCGAGCGTTTTCCAACCATGGGGAAACGCTTGCCCAACGGCCAGGCGGCAGCGGCGACCCTCGGCTAGAGCGCGCCCTTCCCCTTGAAGGCGTCTTTCGCGGCGTCGCCGAGCACGTCGCCGAATCCTTCCGAGAAGCTCGAGGGAACGACGACGGTGCCGCCGGTTTCGCGTACGCTCTCGTAGAGCAGATGCATCGCGCGAAGACGCAGCGCCGCGTCGTTTTCGGAATAGATCTCCCCCATCTCCGCTATCATCTCGGCGATGTCGGTCTCGGCCTCCATGAGGGTGATACGGGCGCGTTTGCGCTGCTCAGCCTGGGCCTCGAGCGACATCACGTCCTGCAGTTCCTTCGGCATGACGATGTCGCGGACCTCGACGGAGAGCACGGTGATGCCCCAGGGCGCGACCTTTTCCTCGAGCACGCCTTTGAGCTCGCGGTCGAGCTGCTCGCGGCGGATGGCGACCTCGGCGGCGCCTGCGCGCCCGATCGCGTCGCGTAGGGCGGTCTGCGCGGCAAGCTCGACGGCGCGCGAGAAGTCGCCCACCTCGGTGCAGGCCGCCTTCGCGTCCCACACCACCCAGAACAGCACCGCGTTCACGTCAAGCGGCACCAAATCGGCCGAAAGCGTCTCCTCGGCGCCGAACGACGTGGTGCGCACGCGGCAGTCGACGCGCAGCGCGTTCTGCTCGACGACGGGAATCGTCCAGTACAGCCCCGGGCCCGACACGCGGTTGAACTTCCCCAGGCGCAGAACGACGACCTTTTCCCATTGCTGCGCGATGTGAGCCGACGAGGCAGCGACGAGGGCGACCGCCAGAGCGCCCGCGACGTGCCAGACGCCGATCGGCGCAACGAGGCACGATGCGGCGAAAAGCACGATGGCGAACGCGACGGCGAAAAGCACGACGCTGAAGAGGACCGGCCCGAACCCCGACGTTCGCTCGCCTACCGGGTCGGCACCGCCATCAGGGACGATGCCCCGACTTGCCTTCGCCTTTTCCGACACGGGAGTGCCGGCGCCTTTCGATCCGAATCCGAAAGCCATGCGATTCATCCTTCCCTTATGCCCGCTACGCGCCACGAACGGCCGTCGGCGCCGGTGCGTTCACGTCGACCTTCACGATGCGCGCGCCGCCCTGCTGCGAGGTGTCGCCACCCTCTTCGCTTTTCGCGTGCTGGATACGCCCGAGCATGCAACGGCGCACGTCATCAAGCGACATCCCCAAACCGCGGCACGCCGTTATGCAGTCGTCGACGATCACGTCGGCCTCGGGTATCGAAGAAACCTCGCCCGCATCGGCCGCGATGCCGCGCACGAACACGCCGCGCCCGCGCGTCGATTCCAAGAATCCGTCCGACACGAGGCTCAAGTACGCCTTGTTCACGGTGTTGTAATTGATGGATATCTCGGAGGCGAGCCCGCGCACCGTGGGCAGCTGGTCACCCGGCTGGAAATACCCCGAATCGATCAGGTAAACGAGGCGTTGGCGAAGCTGCGCCCAAAGCGGCACGTCAGATGACTCGTCGACCTCGAACGTGAACGACTTCTTCTGCCCCATCGTGTTTCCTCCTAAAACGTTCCCGCAAGCACCGCATACGGCTGCATGCCGACGCTGACGATGCAATATCTCATAACGAACCCGCCCGCCAGCACGCATGCCATCGCGAAGAGCGCGGGGAGAGGCGAGGTTGCGCGAGGGCGATACGGGCCGAACGAGCAGACCAGGTCGAACACAAGCGGCACGATGAGCCCCGCCCCGACGAAAAGCGCCCAGAACGCCCAGGCGTCGGGCCCGAACGCAAGCAGGCTGCCCGCCGCCTCGCGCACCTGGTCGGTCGCCGTCTGCCCCGCAGGCGAAAGCGCCCGCACGACGAACGCGGCGACGAGCGCCCCCTCGACCGCGATCGCCGCAGCGTCGAATCGCTCGAAGGCGCGCACAAGGCTCGGAAACGAGCGCGCCGCGCCCGAAAGATAGGCCGAGACGACTGCGAGCGCGAGCCCGCAGGAAAGCGACGAGACCACGAACAGCGCCGGGGTAAGCGGCGTCGCCCACAGCGGGACCGCCCGCAAGTCGGAAAGCATGAGCCCCGTGTAGAGCGCCGTCGCCACGCCGAGCGCGGCGCAGACCAGCTGAACCGCCCGCGCCACGGGGACGGGCAGGCGAAGCCACCCTCCCCAGAACGCGCACTGCACGACGAGTGCGACGGCCGTGCAGGCCAAAACCCACGCCCCCACCGCGACGAACGAAGCGCGCGGGCCTGCGAACAGCAGCACGGCACGGGCAGGACTTCCCAAATCGACCAGAAGGCAGACCATTCCCACGGAAAGCAACGCCAGGGCCGAAAAGGAAAGCGGGGCGAGCAGACGCCGGTACGCCTCCATGTCGCGAAGCGAGAAGGAAGATGCGCCGCAAGCGCCCGTGTACGCGAAATGCGACGTCAAGCGCGGAATCGACGCGAGCGCCCCGCGCGGCACGGCGAACCCGCACGAGCCGAGAACGACGGCGGCCCCACCGCTGGCGCCACCCAGGAAGAGATAGCACACCGCAAGCGTTGAGAACACCGATGTCCCTCCCGTCATGCGCGGCGAGCCGCGCGCCGCTTCGTTTCCCGTGAGCCGTCTGAAAAGCAATGGCCTTGATTATCCTAGGACAATCAAGGCCATTGTAAACGAAGCGAATCGCTTTGCCACGGGAAAAGGGCAGAGAGCCGGGACTGAGACGCGCAAACGTCAAACAGCCCGTTTGTGCCAACTTTTCCGAATTTAGGGTCGCTCAATGCTTGCGAATACCCTCGAAGACATCGAGCGAACAACATTTTCCCAGGTCGTCAAAAGTCAAGACCGCAGAAAACGGCAACTGCACGAACCAACTTACCCTAAATTCGGGAAAGTTGGCGAAAACAGAGCTTCTTCCGCATGAACGCGCACCGCCCGACAGCCGCTGCGTCAGACGCCCTCGGGCGACTGACCGACACCGAGAAGCTACCGCAAGAAAC
>CAKUIV010000092.1 GCA_934661105.1 uncultured Ellagibacter sp.
CTAGTACATGCCGAACGCGTTCCACAGAAGCACGTTCATGACCACCATCAGCACGAGCGTCACGAACAGGAAGTACAGCGCGATGCGGTACACCGACACCGTCTCCGTCGAGCCCTCGCCCGCGGGGACTGCCCCGTACGCCGCGCCCTGGTACGCCGCGCGGCGCGCGTTCGCCCCGACGGCGTTCATCTGCGTCGTCCAATCTCTCGAGAGCGGGCGGGGGCTTTTCACCTGAAGAAGAGACAAGAACACGAGCGCGCCGGCAAGCGCGAAATACAGCCCGAAGTCGCACACGTAGCGCATGAGGATGCCGGCGCCTTGCAGGTCGAAGACGCACAGCGCGAAGGCGACTACGACGAGGCACACGAACAGGGGCATGAGCCCTTTCTCCTTGATCTGCGCGCGGACGCTCCTGATCGCGATGCCGAGCACGGCCACGGCCATGGGGTACAGGAAGAAATAGCCTCCGAACATGGGCTCGTAGATGGTGATGCCCTGATATGACGGGTCGAGGTACGCCTGACGCAAGAACGGGAACTGGCTGCCGAGCACCGGCGGCTGGAACAGGTACGCGTACAGGCCGAACGGGATGCGGTCAAGATGGAACCCGCGATGCGTCATGTCGTTGGTCGTGAGGTTGTAGTTCGCGCCGAAATCGAACGGAGAGCCGAAGCGCGCCGCATTGTACGCGAGCACGCATACTGCCACCAGCACAAACGGCGCGAGCGCAACGCGAAACGAGCGCATGACCGACTTGCGCGCGCGACGGTCGCCCTTCGATTCGCGCAGAAACGGCCAGAACAGCACAAGCCCGAACACCGCCGCAAGCACCATCTGCGGACGAGCCGCCATGGTCAGCGCGATGAGCAGCGCGCCGAAAACGACCTTCCCGCGCTCGATATAGCCGCGCGAGGTGCCGCTTATCCACAGCCCCAATCCCCACGATATGAGCGCGAGCCCCATCGCCTCGGGCAAAAAGTACATGGACGGCGTGCGCGCCAGGATAATGCCGCCGCCCGCGACGAACAGCATCACGTCCAACACGAGGAACACGCCGATCGAAGTGCGCGGGAACCAGCGCTTGCACACGCGCGACAAAAGGTACATGAGCCCCGCAGCGTACACGCAGTCGCAGATGGCAACGCCGAGCCACGTGGGGAACCCCGTGTGCGTCAGCAGAAGCCACGGTACGTAGAACACCAGGCACGGCAAAATGCCGAAGTACACGTAGTACTTGCCGTGGAAGTACGCGTGGTCCCACAAATACGGCACGCCACCGGCTGCGCGCGCCTGCGTGTCGTAGGGGTTCGCCATCGCCTGAAGCGCCTCGGAGGGCACGTCGTTCAGGTACAGATGCCCCTGCGTGAGCGCGACGGCGAGTTTCTGGTACTGGAATTGGTTCTCGTACGACGCCGTCTGCGTCATGGAAACGTAATGCGTGTTGGACAAAACGAGCACGAACACGACCAGGCACTGCACCGCGACGAGCGCAGCGATGGCGATCCCGTGGCGCGTGGGGCGCTTGTCGAGCACGTGGCTGTAGAGCCCCGATTGCGGGCGCAGCGCGAACAGCACGAGCAAGATGGCGAGCACCGACGCCATGCGCACGATGTCCAGCGAGAACGGCACCTTCTCATTAAGCGAGATGCCGCTCACCGTGCACGGGCCCAAATCGGCCAAGTTGGTGAACGTCACCTTGATCGAGTGGCACTTGCCGGCCGGGTCGAGCGAGATGTAGGTGCTCGCGGGGTTTTTCGGGTCGACCGAGACGGCAGGGTTGTTGTAGTAGTTCGCGTTGCCCTCGTCAGCGAGCGCGATGACCACCTGGATCTTGCTATCGGTCTTCTGAGCCGCGGTCGCGGCATCGGAAAGGGTCGGCGTGAAGTGAATGCTGCGCACGGTCGAATCAAGTCCGGTGATCTCGAACGAACTCGAATCAGACGAAAGCGCGATCGTCTGCGAGCTCGAGGGCTGCGCACCGTTCACAAGATAGCTGCCCACCTCAGGGTAAGTCATGGAATAGAAGAACTGGAAGTTGTACCCGAACACCTCGATCGCGATGGCAAGAAGAACGCAGATGAGAACGCCAAACGCGTTGCTCACCGCGAAGCGGCGGCGTTCTGCCGGCGCCATCGCCTGAAGCGAGTCGGTGTAGGAGGGCTCGGGCACGTTCGCGTACGTGCGCGGCGCAGCCTGGGAAGCACGGGCATGCGAAGCACGCGACGATGCCTGGGCGCGCTGCGAGCGACGCGAGGACGTCTGCACGTGCGCCTGACGGGCGCTTCGGCCGCGGGAGTCGCGGGCGTGCGTACCGGGCGCAGTGCGACGGGAGTTCGTCGAGTACTTGGAGTTTTCGCGAGCGAACTGCTCGAATTCCGGAGTCGAATGACCCGGTTCGAACGGGTCGTAGTTTTGCTGGTCTTGAGTCATGCGGTTAAGTATACCCCGCTCAGGCGGCGTATGCGCCTTATCGGCCAACCCTTCACCCCTCGCCCACAAGGAGCGGCGGCAAGACCGCTACAACGTGAAGTCGTCGGGCATGGTGAACCACACCACGCGCCCGAGGATGCGCGGGACGGTGCAGGGGTCGGAGATGTCGAAACGCATCGGCTCGAAACTCGGGTCGTCCGAATCGGGCAGAAGCTCAAGCTTGCCCGGCAGCATGTGCACGCGCTTCACCGTCGCGTCGGAATCGCCCACGCTCACCGCGTAGATCGCGCCTTCCTCCAACTCGCTCGTCGGGTTCACGAGCGCAAGGCACCCGTCCGGCAGCACACGGTTCATGGACCTTCCGCGCACGCGGAGGAAGAACGCGCGCGGGAAGCGGCTGCGCAGCTTGCGGGAAACCGCCACATGGTCCTCGACGGGGAACATGCTCAAAGGAGCGCCGGCGGCGATGGAGCCGTAAAGCGGAAGGTAGTCGCCGGAGAGCGTGCGGCCTTTCTTATCGGCCCGTCGGGCGAAGCCGTACTCTTCGCTGTAGATATCGTCGGCTGTAAGATCGGGAAACGCTTCGAGCATACGGTCGACGCTGACCTGGCGCGGGGTCGAGTCCCCTCGCTCCCACATCGACACCGTGCCTTGGCTCACGCCGACGAGCCGGCCGAATTCATCCTGGCTGTAGCCGGAATCGTCCCTGATGGCACGGATGTTCTCGCCGATTGCGCTCGCATTTTCTGTCTCCGTTTTCTTCATATGCCCATGCTAGCAAACGAATCTCTCCGAAATGCGCGCGGCAGGGCGATATCGGTTAAACTAATAATTCATGAAAAGGGAGGTTGCTATGGAAAACTGGCTTGTCCGCGCACGCCGCGCCGCCGGCAGAACCGAAGAGGAATGCGCGACGGCGCTGAGCCAGCCGCTCGCGGTATACCGCGAGCTCGAGCAGCATCCGGGCAGGCTCACCCTGAACGAGGTGGGAGCGCTTCGCCGGATTTTCGACGAAGCCGCGAATTCCATCATGGAAGAGGCCCTGCGCTCGCTCTGTCGGTGACGTCCGCGCAAGCGGCGCGTGGGCGGCGGCGCCAGGTGCATGGGAAACGAGGAGCCGACGGCAAACGAGGGTCATCCGCGCTCGAGAGCGCGAACGCGTATGCCGCAAGCCCGTGATCAGCGGTTCTCTATCTTCCCGATGTTCTTCAGCTCGATCTGGATAAGCCCGTTCGGTGCGCTCGTGAACTCGATGAACTCGGGGTTTTGCGAGTATTCGGCGGGAAACGTGATCTCGATCCCCGTGTCGGTGCGGATCTTGTGGTTGCGGGTCACGCGCTTCGCGACGTCGCGCTCAACCCGCGCACGCTCGGGAAGCGCCTCTTCGGCGGCAGCCTCCACCATGCGCCTGCGCGGGGCATCGTCGGCGAACACCTCGTTCGCGAGCTCGTCGAAGGGAACCTCGTCCGACTCATCGGCGTTCTCGGCCACATACGCCTTCGCACGTCCCACGGCCACGGCGGCGTTCGTGCCGTATTCCTCGGCAACTTCCTCGACGATGCGCATCGTGGTGTCGAAGACCTCCTTGCTCGACGCCTCCATCGAGCACTGCAAGAGGCCTTCAGGCAAAAGCCAGCGCTCCTCGCCGGCAATCGTGCGCGGCTTATCGACGAACTGAACCGCCATCGTTCGCACGTCGACGAGCGCGAACGACGCGATTTTCTGCGAGGGATTCGGCAGAATGGCGTGATGACGCTCGATGTTGTTCACCGTGGCGCCGACATCCGACCGACCCACCTCGTGCATGAACGCGGGGCGGCTTTCGAGCAGCATAAGACCGAAGTAGCGCGCCGCACGATCGGCGTACGACGCGGCAAGGGACGCCTGCGCCGCGGCCGCTTCCTCTTCGGTCATGCCGGCAGCGGCCTCTGCGTCGATTTTCGAGGCACGGGGCTCGTCGTCGAAGTCGACGACGAGCAGATCGCACGACGAGGGGTCTTCCATGCGCCCAAGCTCGCTTCCGATGAACTCCGCGATTTGACGCGATAGGTCGACGAAGGGCAGGTCGCCCGAAAGGTAATCGTCAAGTTCCCCTTTGAAGCCGGAATCCTCGGCGAACTCGCCGCGTTTGTTGTCGAGGTTGCCAAGCGCGTGCTTCGCGATGCGCATGACGTAGGACTTGACGTTTTTGTTCGAAAGGTCGAGCTCTTCCTCGGAAAGCACGGTAACGCAGCTCACGAAATCGAAAACGTGCAGAATGGCGTGGTTCACGCGAAACATCAGGGTTTGCTCCTTCTTCTCTTTCTCTGCGCAGAGACTTCTCCATTGCGGGTCTCATCTGCGCAAATGCGTCTCGAACGGGCGCGTATGCCGGATTCCGCGGCGCAAACGCGGCAAGCGCGCAAGACCCCTCGGCGCCGCTTGCGCTACATGCGCTGCTTGCCGGTGAATTCCTCCACGTCGATGCAGTAGATCTTCGTGCGGGCGAGCGCTTGGTCGGTGAACCCGGCGGACGCTTCCGGCGCAAGATGCGCCATGATCCGCTCAAGCCCGTAGCGCTTCATCTCGGGAGACTGGATGCGATGGACCGTTCCCGTTCCCATGATCGATCGATAGGCATAGGAATACGCGCAGGCGTAGCTGCCCTCGATCACGCCTTCCTGCACGTCCATCTCGATCGCGACGCGAGGCTCGGTGTCGAACAGGTCGGCCTTGCGGCCCTCGCACGCCGAATGGACCCAAAGCGCGAGACGTGGGCTCGCAGCCCCGCCAAGCTCTGCCGGATCGGCCCAATCGTAGCCGAAGCTCATGGGGACGATGAACATGCCCTCGGCGTCGACGGCGCCGATGCGCACGGTCTGGCACGCCTCGACGATGTCGCGCAGCTGCGCCGGCCCCTTCACTTCGCGCCCGGCAAGGCGCATCGGACGGTGCAATCTGTCTTCGCTCATGGGAAGTTCCTCCTGCGTTTTTCGCGCTCAAGGCAAAGAGCGCATTCGTTTCCTCGATTCTGGCACGCAACGGAGCGCATGCGGTTAAAAAACAGCGAGTCGGCAAAATCTCGGGGAGGTCGCGGCGAGAAGCCGGCACGCGCCGTCGCTATTCCAGGTACGCCCCCGTCTGCCGGTTCCACAGGTTCGCGTACTCCCCGCCGCGTGCGACGAGCTCGTCGTGCGGGCCGTCTTCCACGATACGCCCGCCGTCGAGCACGACGATGCGGTCGAGGCTCGCCACGGTGGACAGGCGGTGCGCCACCACGATGCAGGTGCGGCCCCGCATAAGCGTGGAGAGCGCGTCTTGCACGAGCTGCTCGCTTTCGGAATCGAGTGCGCTCGTGGCCTCGTCCAACACGAGCACCGGGCAATCGGCTAGAAGCGCACGGGCAATGGAAATACGTTGGCGCTGCCCACCGGAAAGCTTCACGCCGCGCTCGCCCGTGACCGTGTCGAAACCTTGCGGCAGCCGCTCGATGAAGTCGAGCGCGTTGGCGAGCCGCGCAGCCTCGCGGATTTCCCCCATCGTCGCCTCCGGGCGACCGTAAGCGATGTTCTCGGCGATAGTGCGATGGAATAGAAGCGACTCTTGCGGGACGTAGGCGATCTGACGGCGAAGCGAGCGCTGCGTGCATTTCGCGATGTCCTGCCCGTCCACGAGGATGCGCCCCTCCTGGATGTCGGACAAGCGCAGCAAAAGCTTCGTGAGCGTGGTCTTCCCCGCCCCGCTCATGCCAACGAGTCCGACGCGCTCACCTGCGGCTATGTGCAGGTTGAAGTCTTCGAACACGCGTGTTCGCGCGCCTCCGTCGGCATACCAGAAGCCGATGTCGCAAAAATCAATGGCACCGCGGTCCACCTTCAGGTCGGGCGCGCCGGGGAGGTCGGCTACCAACCGAGGCTCGTCGAGGACCTGCGTCATGCCGCTCGCGTCGCCGAACGCTCGATTGAACCTCTGCAGGCCGTTGTTAATGAAATTGAACTGGTTGGTGACGGTATAGGTGTAGGTGAACATGAGCACGAGCGTGCCCGGCGTGATACCGAACCATGCGTTGCCACCGACGATGAACACCGTCACCGCGCCCATGATGACGACGGCGATGCACGCGGTCACGATGCCGCGAACGAGCGAGGCGCGCATGCGACGGTTGTCGCGCTCGACCACCTGGCGGTTCGCCTCGTCGAACAGCCCCCGTTCGTAATCTTCGCGCCCATAGGTCTTCACGGCGAGAATGTTCGCCACCGAATCGGACAGCTCGCCCGACAGCTGGTTTTGGGCGCTCGCCGCCTTCTCGTTCAGCCCGAGGATGCGCTTGTACATGAGGTACGACACGCACGCGTACACGGCGAGCAGCACCATAAGCACCGCCACGTACACCGGCACGCGGGGGACAAGCACCGCGCAGGTGAACACGATCGAGCAGATGACCGGCAGAAACGGGAAAGCAAGCGTCTCCAAGATGAGCTGATAGGCACTCATGAACTTCGACGTTTGGCTTACGAGCGTGCCGCCGAAGCGGTTGGAATGAAACGACATCGACTGATTGCTGAGCGCGTCGAAGCTCATGGTCGCAAGGTCGTAGGAAGCCGCGATTTGCAAGCGGTACATGCAGAAGTCCTGTAGCTTGCTCGCCGCCTGCCCCGTCACGTTCACCGCGATAAGCGCGACGGCGAAAGGCCCGAACGCGGAGAACACCTCGTCGGCGGCGACAGGGTGCGCGCTCACCTCGTCGACGACGAGGCTCATAAGGTAGGGGTTCGCGTAGGAAAGCAGGGCCACATACGCAAGCGTCGCCGCGACGAGCCCGGCGAACAGGCCGAAGTGCTTGCGCGTGACGAGCCAATAATAGTGCAGCGTGCGGCTCGTGGTGGTGGGCATGCTTTGCGCGCGATCGTTCGCCACTTTAGAAAACGCCTCCCCATACAAACACACCCGCGAGCGCCGCAATCCACGCAACGGCGACGACGATGCGCACCCCGCGCGGGGTGCGCAGACTCGCCGCGGGAATCATGAGCATGGCGATGGCGCCGCCGAGAGCGCCGCCCAAGTGCCCGCTGATCGAAACGCTCGGGACGAGCAACGTGTAGACGACGTTGATCGCGATGACCGAGAGCATGCCACGGCTGAACCCGCGGAAGACCGCACGGTCGCCGCGCACAAGCACGCAGAGCAGCGCCACCGCGACGAACAGGCCGAACACACTCGTCGATGCGCCTGCCGACACCGAAAGGCCGCCCTCTGCAAGCGACGTCGCGTACGACACCGCGTTGCCGGTGATGCCGGCAACGAAGTACAGGATGGCGAAGCTCGTTCTGCCGAGAACGCGTTCCAAAAGCTCGCCCACGCTGTAGAGCGCCACCATATTGAACAGCAGGTGCATAAGGTCCATATGGAGGAACATCGGCGAGACGAACCGGTACAGATCTTCAGGACCCTGAACGAACGGCGCACACATGGCGCCCATCTCGACGAGCGTGCGCAGCGAGATGTCCTGCCCCGTGCCCGAAAGCAGCACTTCAACGAGGTAAACGATCACGTTCACCGCGATGAGCGCAAGCGTGACCGCGCGCCCCGA
>CAKUIV010000093.1 GCA_934661105.1 uncultured Ellagibacter sp.
TCGCCATGGCCGAGAAGGCAGGTTACACGCCGCTTTCCGAAGCGATACGCGACGGGCGCGCACTCAAGCCGGGCGACAAGGTGTGGGCGCATTCCCATGGCAAGGCGCTCATCTT
Organism: uncultured Ellagibacter sp.; assembly: GCA_934661105.1. Classification (GTDB taxonomy): domain Bacteria; phylum Actinomycetota; class Coriobacteriia; order Coriobacteriales; family Eggerthellaceae; genus Ellagibacter. Next base: position 116 of record CAKUIV010000093.1, read on the forward strand.
GGCCCAGATCGGGCGCGAGCCCATCGAGGGCGGCATGAACATCCTCGGTGCGCACATCGACAGCCCGCGTCTCGACCTGAAGCAGAACCCCCTGTACGAGAGCAACGGGTTCGCGCTTTTGGACACGCATTACTACGGCGGCATCAAGAACTACCAGTGGGTCACCGTGCCGCTTGCCATGCACGGCGTCGTCGCGAAGAAGGACGGCTCCATCGTCGACGTGAACATAGGCGACGATGAAGGCGATCCGGTGTTCTGCGTGACCGACCTGCTCATCCATCTCGCACGCCAGCAGATGGAGAAGAACGGCAGCAAGGTAGTGGAAGGCGAGGATTTGGACGTGCTCGTCGGGAACCGCCCGATGCCCAAGGCGGAAAACGCCGACGGTGCCGATGACGACGCGAAGGCCGAGAAGGAGCCCGTGAAGGCGTTCGCCCTGAAGCTCCTCGCCGACAAGTACGGCATCGCCGAAGACGACTTCCTTTCCGCCGAGCTCGAGGTCGTTCCCGCGGGCCGCGCCCGCGAGCTCGGCTTCGACCGCAGCATGGTCATCGGCTACGGGCAAGACGATCGAGTGTGCGCCTATACGTCGCTCGCAGCGCAGCTCGAAGCGCCGAGCGACCTTGCGAAGACGGCCGTCACCGTGCTCGTCGACAAGGAGGAGATCGGCAGCGTCGGTGCCACGGGCATGGCGTCGAACTTCTTCGAGAACGCCATCGCCGAGATCATGGAGCTTGCAGGGGAAGGCGGCATGCTCTCCTTACGCCGCGCGCTCTCGTCCTCAAGCATGCTCTCCTCTGACGTGTCGGCAGGTTTCGACCCCTCCTACGCAAGCGTGTTCGAGCCGAAGAACGCGGCGTTTCTCGGCCGCGGCCTCGTGTTCAACAAGTACACCGGGTCGCGCGGCAAGTCGGGGAGCAACGACGCATCGGCGGAATACGTGGCGCGCGTACGTCGCGTGATGGACGACGCCGATGTGGCGTTCCAAACCGCTGAACTGGGCAAAGTCGACGCAGGCGGCGGCGGGACCATCGCGTATCTTCCCGCGAAGTACGGCATGGACGTCATCGACTCGGGCGTCGCCGTGCTTTCCATGCACGCGCCGTGGGAAGTCACGAGCAAGGCCGACATCTACGAAGCCTACAAGGGCTACCTCGCGTTTTTGAAAAACGCCTAAGGGCGCCCGACGCGAAGATAGGCTACACTGGTTGCGAGCAAGCACGCGCCCGGCGCATTACGCGCCGGGCGCTTTCACGTTAGGGGAGGATTTCATGGCTCGCGAACAGTTCGGATCGCGCCTCGGATTCATCTTGGTCAGCGCAGGATGCGCCATCGGCTTGGGAAACGTTTGGCGTTTCCCCTATTTAGTCGGGCAGTACGGCGGCGCGGCGTTCGTGTTGCTTATCCTTTTGTTCTTGGTCGTCATGGGGCTTCCCATCGTCATCATCGAGTTCGCATGCGGGCGCGCAAGCCGCAAAGGAATCGCGCGCAGCTTCGACGCGCTCGAACCCGAAGGGTCGAAGTGGCACCGCTTCAAATGGATAGGGCTTATCGGATCGAGCCTTCTGCTCATGTTCTACGCCGTGGTCGCAGGATGGATGCTCGCCTTCTGCGCGCACGGGGCCGCAGGCGCCTTCGACGGCCTCGACTCGGCAGGCGCGGCCGAGCTGTTCAACGGGCTCATCTCCGACCCGATCGAATCCGCCGCATGGATGATCGTCGTGCTCGCCATCAGCATCGTCGTGAACAGCGCCGGGCTGCAGAAGGGCATCGAGCGCGTGACGAAGGTCATGATGGCGGCGCTGTTCGTGGTGCTCGTGGTGCTGTGCGCCCGCTCGATCATGCTCCCCGGTGCACCCGAAGGGCTCGCCTTCTACCTCATGCCCGACTTCGGCAAGCTTTTCGCCGGCGCCACGCCAGCCGAGCAATGGAGCACGTTCGGGCAGGCCGTGTCGGCGGCGATGGGCCAGGCGTTCTTCATGGTGTCGGTCGGCATCGGGTCGATGTCGATCTTCGGCAGCCACATGGGGCGCGAACGCCGCGTAACCGGGGAAGCCGTCAACATCACGGCGCTCAATGTGCTCGTCGCGATCCTCGCCGGGTTCATCATCTTCCCGAGCTGCTTCACCTACGGCGTCGAGCCCGCTTCGGGCCCGAGCCTCGTGTTCGTGGCGCTGCCCACCGTGTTCGGGCAGATGTCCATGGGCGGCGTATGGGGCACGCTGTTCTTCCTGTTCCTCAGTTTCGCGTCGCTTTCGACCGTCATCGGGATCTTCGAGAACGTCGCGGCGTTCGTCATCGACGAGTGGGGAATCGGCCGCGGCCATGCATGCGTCGGAGCCGGCGTCGCGCTCATGATCTTATGCCTGCCGTGCGTGCTCGGCTTCAACGTCTGGGCAGGCTTCCAGGTACCCGGCATCGGAGACGTGCAGAGCCTCGAGGATTTCCTGCTTTCCAACACGATCCTGCCGATCGGGTGCCTTGTCTTCATCGCGTTCTGCACCTCGAAGAAAGGCTGGGGCTGGGACAGCTTCATCACGGAAGCGAACACAGGCGAGGGACTGCGTTTCCCCCGACGTGCATATGCATACGTGAAATACGTGCTGCCAGCCGCGATCGTCGTCATCTTCGTCGCGGGCTATGCCCCCGTCGTGGCCACCTGGATCGGAATGATTGCGGGATAGCCTTATCCCCATCGAGCAAGGCGAGTGAATCTACGCGAAATCGTGCTGCAGGACGATTTCGCCGCAATGGGCGCCGGACGAGGTGCGTTCCACCCATGCGCGCAAGATCCGCCCCTCGTCCACCTCGACCTTCGCAACGCTCCGATGGAAACCACCGCGCGGGCGGCACGGCGAGCCGGGACACACGACAAGGCTTGCCGGCCGAACCTCTTTCCCCACCACGAGCTCAGGTATGTGCGTATGCCCGTGCACGCAGACATCGGGCAGCGGGTCTCCCGGAGCGAGCGCGCCCGATCCGGCAAACGTCACGCGCACGTCTTGCGGGTAATGCGCCACAAGAAACTTCACGCCGTCGATGCAAGGGCGCGCAAAGCGCCCGACCGCGGCACCGTACTCGCTGTAATCGTTGTTGCCAAGCACCGCGAACACGGGCGCAAGCGTTCGCAGCTCAACGAGGATCGCGGGGTCGCAGATATCTCCCGCATGGATGATAGCGTCGCAATCGGCGAGCGCGTTGTACGCTTCAACAGGCAAAACGCCGTGTGTGTCGGAAATAACGCCAACCCGCTTCATCGCTTCGCCCCCTCGCCGCCGAATCCTTTCCCGACACAAGGATACCGCGCCTTCCCCCATCTGTCAGGAAGGATGATTTCTTCTCGCTCCTCATTCGATTATCTAAGTCTCTATAACTCAGGTTACCTTCTATGAAATGTGTCAGGTTTGTGACGCGCTAGCACTCTCGCTTGACGACTGCTAATCAGGCGACTATAACGATAGTCGAACCAAGGAAAGGGGTCCTGAGAAAGGATCCCGAGAGCGAGGCTCGGCAAACCGAGCCTCCAAAGAAACAGGAGATGACAATGATGACGATGCTTATGCCGACTCGCCGCAACTTCTTCAACAACATGATGGCCGATCCGTTCGATGCCTTCTTCGACACCCCGTTCGTCCCGACCTCGAAAACGTCCTCGTCGCTGATGCGCACGGACATCAAGGAACATGAGAACGGTTTCGAAATGACGATCGATCTTCCGGGCTTCAAGAAGGAAGACGTCGAGGCGGAGCTCAAGGACGGCTACCTCACCGTCAGCGCTGAAACCAAGTCCGAGACCAGCGAAGGCGACGAGAAGAAGGGCACCTGGGTGCGCAAGGAGCGCTTCACCGGTTCGTGCAGCCGCACCTTCTACGTCGGCGAAGACGTTAAGGAAAGCGACATCAAGGCTCGCTTCGAGAACGGCACGCTGATCGTCGACATCCCGAAGCCGCAGCCGCAGCCGAAGATCGACGAGAAGAAGACGATTGCCATCGCGTAGCCTCCTTTTCCCAAGCCATTTTCTCCTCCCTTCACACGTTTAACCGCCGCGCATGAGTCCGACATGCGCGGCGCAAAGCCCCGCAGCCTCCCTCTGCGGGGCTTTTTCATGCGCCCGTCCGAAGAAACTGCGATCGCTCATTACGCATCTTGAAGGCCAAGCAGCAAGCGGTATCATATCCATCACGAAATGCCGCCGCGTTCGAGTGAGGTGTTTGCCGTGGACGCAAAGACAACGAATACGATTCCCCAGCTCAAAGATGTGAAACAGGTGAGCGAGGGATGGATCAACAAGTACATCCTCACCTACATCCTGCCCGACGGCAGCGATTACACCTACGAGAGCACGTCGCGCAAGAAACTTGACGATTATCGCGCCGAGCTGCTGTCAAACGCCCGTGGCGAGGCGCCGCGCGTCGACGCCGTATGCATCGTCGGGGAAACGCGCGAGGGGACGTTGCTGATGGAGCGCGAGTTTCGCTACCCGCTAAACTCCTGGTGCATATCCTTTCCCGCGGGTCTGAAGGAACCGGGCGAGAGCATCGACGAATGCGTCGAACGCGAATTGCTCGAGGAAACGGGATACAAGCTGCGCGGGGATGTGGAGTGTCCTTTGCGGCCCCTGCCGCAGGCGCAGTTCTCGTCGACGGGGATGACCGATGAAGCGATTCAAATCGTGTTCGCCCAGGTGGAGAAGGCGGGAGATGCGCAGCCTGAAAGCAACGAGCTCATCGAGCCATTTCAACTGCCCCTAAGCGAGACGCGGCGCTTCCTCAACGAGAACACGACGCTCATCAGCACACGTGCGCAGCTTATCCTCGAGCTGTTCGCGATGAAAGCCGAAATGCAGGCCGAAGCTTAATCGGACGCGCGCTCGGCGTCCGTTCGTTTGATTTCGGCAATTCGTTTGCGAGCACGTTCTATTCGCTCGTTCACGTCGACGCCCTCGACGTCGAGCCCCTCGGCAGCGATCATGCGCACCTCGTCGATGCCGAACATCTCGGCGATGGCGCACAGGTACTCGTACCCGAAGTTCTGCCCCTTCAGATAGCCGCCCGAGGTGGTTATGTAAGTCAGCGTCTTCGCGCGGCACAGCCCCACGTATTCCGCTTGCCTCGTGAAGTGAAAGGTGATGTCGCATACGCTCACGTGCTCGATATACGTCTTGAGGGCAGCCGGGAACGACCGATCCCAAAACGGCGCGCCGATGACGACGTCGTCGGCTTCGGCGAACTCGTGGGCCAAGTCGAAGATGTCGTCGTCGAACACCCCCGCGGCGACAAGCTGCGAGCGATAGGATTGGGACTGCTCGTCGAGCGGAGCGAGCCCGAGCCTCTCAAGGCTCACCTCGCGAACGCAAGGCATGCCGTCGAGGTACTCGCGGCAGAGTTGGAGCGTGCGCGATTTCCCTCCACGCATGCAAGCGTTGACGAAAAGCGTGGTCATGACGCTACTTCGCCTTCTTCACCACGGTGTCCCCAAGCGCTTCAAGCGCAGCGGCGTATCCGCCGGCCCCGTAGCTCAGGCATTTCGAAACGCGAGCGATCGTAGTAGCAGAAGCGCCCGTCGCCTCTTCGATGGCCGAATAGGGCTTGCCGGCGGAAAGCAGGCGCGCCACGGCCAGACGCTGCGAGGTTTCGCGAATCTCGCGAATCGTGAACAAATCCTCAAGCAGGGCGAACACCGTGTCGTTGTCGTTCAGTTTGGCGAAAACCTCGAGGAGGTTTTCGACTTCGGGCGTCCTCAGTTCGCTCATTTCGCTACCCTTCCGCTCGCATGAGGCCGTACTCGATGGAATCGACGAGCGCATTCCACGACGCCTCGATGATATTCTCGCTCACGCCGACCGTGCCCCAACTGCCGCGCTTGTCGCTCGTGGTGATGACGACGCGCGTCGTAGCGCTTGTGCCGGCGCCCTCTTCGTCTAAGATGCGCACCTTGTAGTCGGTAAGTTCCATGGTCGCCACCTGGGGAAGATATTCCGTGATAGCCAGACGCAACGCCGCATCGAGCGCGCCGACCGGGCCCGTTCCCTCGCCCGTGGCGACGATGCGACGATTCCCCACGTGAAGCTTCACTGTGGCCTCGCTCGCCGCGTCCTTCGCGAGCGCGCCCGTGTCCTCCCGATCGTCCACGATGACGCGGAAGCTTTCAAGCGTGAAGTGGGGCTTATAGGTTCCCAGATGACGCTTGATCAGCACGGCGAGCGACCCGTCGGCCACTTCGTAGGAGTAGCCGTGCGCCTCGCGCGCCTTCACGTCGTCCAGAATCGCCTGCAGCGTGCGCGTGTCGCCCGAAAGATCGATCCCTAAGCCTTTCGCTTTAGCGGCAAGCGACGCCTTGCCCGCAAGCTCGCTCACGAGCATGCGCGTCGAGTTGCCGACGTTGCGCGGATCGGTGTGCTCGTAAGCCTCGGGGAAGCGCGCGATGGCGCTCGCGTGCAATCCGCCCTTGTGGGCGAACGCCGATGCGCCCGTGTAGGGATGGTGGGAAGGGACCGACACGTTGCAGGTTTCAGCGACGAGGTGAGCCGTGCTCGTAAGGTCGCGTAGGTTGTCAGGGCCCACGCAATGCAGCCCCATCTTGAGCTCCATATCGGCGATGACGGTGAGCAGGTCGGTGTTGCCGACCCGCTCACCCACGCCGCCGACGGTGCCCTGCACCTGCAGCGCACCGGCGCGGACGGCGGCAAGCGTATTGGCAACCGCGCACCCGGAATCGTCGTGGCAATGGATGCCCAGCTGCTGATCGGGAAACGCCGTCGCGACAGCGCCGACCGCTTCATCCACTTCGAAGGGAAGCGCACCGCCGTTCGTTTCGCACAGATCGATGGAGTCGGCGCCCGCTTCGCTCGCCGCGCGGATGCACGCCATCGCATAGTCGGGGTTCGCCTTGTAGCCGTCGAAGAAGTGCTCGGCGTCGAACACGACGGTGAGCCCATGCGCCTTCAGGTACGCGACCGAGTCGGCGATCATGCGCAGGTTTTCTTCCAACGTGGTTTGCAGCGCGCGTGTGACCTGGGCATCCCAAGTTTTTCCCACGATGGTTGCCACGGGTGCGCCGCACTCGACGAGGTCGGCAAGCCCCTGGTCCTGCGCAGCGGGCATGCCCTTCTTGCACGTCGACCCGAACGCGGCGATGCGCGCATGGGCAAGCGGCATTTCCTTCACGCGACGGAAGAACTCGATGTCCTTCGGGTTCGACGCAGGAAAACCGCCTTCGATGAAGTCGATCCCGAAAGCGTCGAGCCGTTCCACGATACGCAGCTTGTCGTCGAGCGAAAGCGAGATGCCCTCGCATTGCTCGCCGTCGCGCAACGTGCAGTCGTATGTGAAGATATGCTGAGCCAAGCCCCGTCACTTCCCGGAAAGATGCCGATCGGAACGCCGTGAATCCTTCAGCCATTCTACTCCAACAGACTAGAGTGAAAGAGCGCTTTTCGGGAAAGAGAGCGCATGCGGGGGAAGGCGGAGGCAATTAAGAAGTGGATCGCGCTTTTCCCGAGAAGAGCTCATGAAGCGAGACGGGGCGGGCTCCCGCCGAAACGGCAAGCGCCCCAAGACCGCGAGCATCCGCCTTGGGGCGCACAGCATTCTACGATGCTGTCAAAGTTGAGGTTTTACTCCCTATGACCAGGGAGTACGTCTGTCCCGACTCGAACGAAGGGCTGCTTGCGAGAACGAAGGAGAAGTTCTTGCTCGCAGTGAGGGACGCAATCACGTTGCCGTTCGCGTCGACGATGGAAACGGCGTCGCCCGCTTGGCCGCTCACGCCATTCGCGCTTGCGTAGGCCTGCGTGCCACCCGAGAAGGACTGCGCCATTCCCGACGACCCGACCATGAGCACGGTGCCGCCCGAAATCGTCGCGTCCA
>CAKUIV010000094.1 GCA_934661105.1 uncultured Ellagibacter sp.
GAGCAGCCGATTTCATTCGCAACTTCGGCCTGTGTGTAACGATCGGTACGGTAAAGCTCTACGATACGTGCGTTACGAGCGAGCCGTTTCCTCCGCGTCGTTTCTTTTGCCATGACGCGATCCATGGCGCGTTTTGATGAGAAGAAGGCGATCTGTTTCGACTCTTCGGGCGAAAGTGAAAGCAGCTCGACGATTTTCTGGGCGCTCAGCAGGTAAAACCCTCTCTGTCCTCGAACGTTCACCACGCGATCGACCGATTTCTCGATGCCTCGCAGCTCGCAGCTTGCCAAGGGAGCGGTGAATCGGGAGTTGAAAAGCGCGAGCCGACGTTTCGCTTCCTCGCGCGAATAAACTTGAACGGCGGTGTTGTAGAAGACGAAGCTCATGAGCTCGCGATTTCCCTCGCACGAAAACCCGCGATGCTCTTGCAACTCGATGATTTTTCCGAGGCGCGAAAGCAAAAGCGGTTGGAAGTTTACGATGACCGGAGCCCGCTTGCCCTTTGGGCGAGCTTCTTCCCGATGAAGGGTCGGCTTCCACAGAGCAAGATTCGAAAGGTCGTGATACGCCTCGTTAACCGAGACGAGCCGGGCAAAGCACCCCGCAGCCTCGTTGTAGGTGCCGGGAATACGGGCGACGCGCGTGAAGTCGAAGACCTTCCGGTCGACTTCGATATCGCCGAGAGGCGCAATGATCTCTTCGATGAGCTGCGCAAGCCGGCGTTGAACCAGCTGGAAGAGTCCGATACCCTTCGCGTTCACGGCGCCTTTGGACGCGAAGCGGTAGGGGATGGAACGGTCGAGCACGTAGTAAAGATGCACGCCCCTTCCCGAATCGACGATGATCGACGGTTCGGGAAGAGACCGAGATTCGCAAGCTGCCGCGATAAGAGCAAGCGCGGCGTCGATTGCTTCACGAGCCTTTCGGGTTTGGGCCGCATGGCAATCAAGGTCGAAGAAAAGGGTGTTGAGCTGGCGCACCTCTTCGGTTTTGCGCCGCTTGCCGACGAAACCGTTATGCGTGACGTAGCTTGCGACGAATTCGCCCAAAGGGACGAAGGGGAGCTGCGACTTCTTGTACGCAGCTTCCGACCATGAGCCGTTTACGCAGGTGGAAAGCACGTAATAGCTGTTTCTATCGTCGTGCATGAGGATGCGGAAGAAGGTTTCCCTCTCGCTTTCCTCGCGCAGCGATGCCGCGTTATGCAAACCACCCATCGACACGTGACGCACCTATCAAGGCGGAAGAAGATACACTTCAACCACCCGAATCGAACCGGCAATTTCGTATGTCGATAGGAAAAAGAGGCCTGTTTACGTGCATTTTTATTGCGCACAACAACCTAGAGTGATAGAATACTCATTGCGACGTGAGTGATTTCGATCACTTAACCAGCCCCCCTTCAGTTGGCGCTGAAGGGGGGCTCTTTTCTTATATCGACCGTTTCAAAGTCTATGTAATGCAACACCACGGATTATAACAAGAAACACCGAGATGTCCACCCTTATTTGTTACGGATTGTTGTAACTCACCTGATGCTGGAGGGTTCGTCATGTTGTGTAACAAGAAATCGGGTTGATGAAGAAGGGATCCCATAAAAACATGCTTTGCTGAAGTATATAATCGAAACAGTGGATGAACAGGCAAAACGTGATTGTTAGTTCAATTTTGTTGTTGTTCACCAACTTCGAGTGCGTCAAACGTGTGGAGCAGGACGGTGAAGATGTCTTCTTCACCTGAGGGAGAAAGTGAAATTCACAACTCCTCCATATTTGAAATCAGCAACAGATGGGGAATGCCGCGGGCAAGGGATACAATGGAAGAGTTCGTGTTGGAGCACCTGAGAGAGGACGCCTTCATGGCCGACTACGATTTCGAGAGCCATATCACCGATATTCCCGATTATCCCGAAAAGGGCGTCGTGTTCAAAGACATCACGACGCTTTTGAAGGACCCGGAAGGGTTCACCGCGACAATCGATTCGATTGCCGCGCATTTCGCCGATGCGGGCGTAACGAAGGTGGTGGGAGCGGAGGCCCGCGGGTTCCTCATCGGCGCGCCTGTCGCCTACAAGCTCGGTGCCGGGTTCGTGCCCGCGCGCAAGCCTGGCAAGCTGCCGCGCGAGGTTCGCTCGGAAAGCTATGCACTCGAGTACGGCACCGATGAGCTGCAGATCCATACGGATGCGATCGAGCCGGACGACGTTGTGCTCGTCGTGGACGATCTCGTCGCCACGGGCGGCACGGCGGTTGCGCAGGCGAAACTCGTCGGGCAGTTCGGCGCGAAGCTTGCGGGTTTCGGCTTTCTCATGGAACTCGATTTCCTGCATCCGCGCGAGGCGATCGCGAAGGAAAGCGACGCCGAAGTGTTCTCGCTCGTGCATGTGAAATAACGCGTTTATCTGGAGCTACCCGAAAAGAAAACGCATGATGACAAATAAAAGGGACCTTGACATATCAAGGCCCCTTTTCGCATTCGTGCAGGCAAGCATGCAAGCATATCGTCTCGAAGAGAGCGGCTAGGAAAGCGTCGCGTCGACCGCCTTGATCACCGCGGAACGGAACCCAGCGTCCTCAAGCGCCGCGACTCCTTTGATGGTAGTGCCGCCGGGGCTGCACACGGCGTCCTTCATGGCGCCCGGATGCGTGCTCGTCGCCAAATGCAGCTCGGCCGTGCCGGCAAGCATCTGCGCGGCGAGGCGATAGGCCGTTTGCCGCGGAAGGCCGTTCTTCACGGCGCCGTCGGCGAGCGCCTCGATGAACATCGCCGCGAAGGCGGGGCCGCACCCGGCCACGGCGCTCGCGCACGAAAGGAGGTTCCCTGCGACCGGCTCGATGAGCGCGATGGGGGAGAAGAGCTGCTCGAAGGCGGTCCACTCGTCGGCGGAAAGCGAGTGCGTCTGCTCGTAGGCGATGACTCCCTTGCCGATGGCGATGGGCGTGTTGGGGATGGTGGAAAGGTGATGGGACCCCGCACCGAGCAAGTCATCGTAGAAGTCGAACAGAAGCCCCGCGGCGACTGAGACGACCGCCTTCCCGCAAAGCGCATCGGCGATGGGGGCGAGCACGTCGGCAACCATGTGCGGTTTCACGGCGACGATGACGATGTCGCTTTCCTGGGCGACTTCGGCTGGTGTTGCAAAGGCGCGAATCCCCAGGCCAACGCAACGTTCCTTGAGCGCTTCGAAGTGGGCGGCGCACGCGCAGACGCGCTCGGGGGCAACACCTGCCTGCTCAACGAGTCCCTTCGCCATGGCGCTCGCCATGTTCCCGAAGCCGATGAATCCGATGCGAGCCGATTGAGCGTCCATGATGCCCCTTTCAACGGGAGGAATGAGTTTTCGCCATTGTAGCGCAGCTCGTCAGACGGTCGTCATGCCGCGTGCTAAGCGGCCGATACAACGGGTAATTTTTTCAAGAAAAAGTGTTTGACAGCGCATGCCATCGCCGTTACTATCCCAAATCAAGCACTACCAAACCGCTGAGGTGGAAGTCAAAGCAGCAGTGCACGCACAGAGAGCCCGCGATGCTGAGAATCGGGTCGAAAGCAAGCTGCCAAATGGACCACTGAGGGCGCGGTGAACGGAAGTCGAAACCTCGGCTCCCCAGTACTCCGCGACGTGAGGGCATACGTCAGTTGCCGGAAACGTGATGGCGTTTCGCAAAAGCGCACGGCGCAAGCCGTGAAACAAGGTGGCACCGCGGGCAATGCAAAAGCTCGTCCTTGGCAATAACCGTTTGCCGAGGACGAGCTTTTTTCATGCCCGGCCTCGGGGCCGGCGATATGCCGGTCGCGAAGAAGAGGAGGTGTCCCGTGTTTCCGACGCTTGGAGAAGTCCGATCGTGCGCCGAATCGAGGGAATACCGGCGCGTTCCCGTGGCGAAGGAGCTTATCGCCGACAGGTTCACGCCGATCGAGGTCGTGCGCGCGATGCGCTCGGCGAGCCGCCACTGCTTTCTGCTCGAAAGCGCCGAACAGGACGGGCGGCAGGGCCGCTACTCGTTTCTGGGTTTTCGCCCGACCATGGAGATCACCTGCCAAAACGGGCTGCTGCGCGTTCGCGAGGGCAACGACGGCGAAGGTGCGGTTGTGGAGGAGCGCGAGGTGGCGCATCCCGGCCCGGCCATTCGCGAGGTGCTCGCACGCTATAAATCGCCCCAGGTAGAAGGCATGCCGCCGCTCGCGGGAGGGCTTGTGGGGTATTTCTCCTACGACTACATCAAGTACGCTGAGCCGACGCTTCGCGCGGAGGGAGGGACACAGGGCTTCGAGCAGCCGCGCGACTTCCGCGACGTCGACCTCATGCTGTTCGACGAGATGATCGTGTTCGACCACCTGAAGCAGAAGGTGCTTGTGGTCGCCGGCGTGTCGCTCGACGATCCCGACGGGGTGGTCGCCGCCTACCGCCGCGCCGAGGCGAGGATCGACGCGGTGTGCTCGCTGCTCGATTCCGGCGCGAAGGCCTACTTCCCGCCGCTTCGCCTTACAAGCCCGCTGCGCCCGCGCTTCTCGCGCGAGGAGTATGCACGCATGGTCGAGCGCGCGAAAGGCTACATCCGCGAGGGCGACATCTTCCAGGTGGTGCTGTCGAACCCGCAGACCGCGAGCGCCGAGGGCAGCATGCTCGACGTGTACCGCGTGATGAGGACCGCGAACCCGTCCCCGTACATGTTCTACTTCGCGAGCGACGACATCGAGATCGCGGGCGCCTCGCCCGAGACGCTCGCGCGCCTGGAGAACGGCACGGTGCGCACGTTCCCCCTTGCGGGAACCCGCCCACGCGGGGAGAACGAGGCGGCGGACTGCGCGCTCGAAGCGGAGCTGCTCGCCGACGAGAAGGAGCTTGCCGAGCACAACATGCTCGTTGACCTGGGGAGAAACGATCTTGGGAAAATCTGCGAGCTCGGCAGCGTCTCCGTCGAGCGCTATCTCTCTATCCACCGGTTCTCGCACGTCATGCACATCGGGTCCGAGGTCTCGGGAAAGCTCGCCTGCGGCTTCGATGCGGTCGATGCGGTCGACGCGATTCTTCCCGCAGGCACGCTTTCGGGGGCGCCGAAGCTGCGCGCCTGCCAGATCATCGAGGAGCTCGAGGGCGCGAAGCGGGGAATCTACGGTGGGGCCGTCGGCTACCTCGATTTCGCGGGCAACCTCGACACCTGCATCTCCATCCGCCTTGCGTACAAGAAGGACGGTCAGGTCTGCGTGCAGTCGGGTGCCGGTATCGTCGCCGACAGCGATCCGAATTCCGAATACGAGGAATGCCGCAACAAAGCGCGCGCCGTGGTGGCCGCGATCGAGCGTGCGGAAGGGGGCATCCGATGATCCTCATCATCGACAACTACGACAGCTTCGTCTACAACCTCTACCAGATGATGGGGGCGATCGATCCCGCAATCGAGGTCGTGCGAAACGACGAGGTCACCGTCGACGACATCGCGCGACGCGCGCCCTCGGCGCTCGTGCTGTCGCCGGGGCCGGGTCGCCCGGCGGACGCGGGCGTGTGCGAAGAGGCGTGCCGCGTGTTCGCAGGTCGGATTCCCATCCTGGGGGTTTGCCTCGGCCATCAGGCGATATGCGAGGCGTTCGGCGGGCGCGTGGGGTATGCGAAAAAGCTCATGCACGGGAAGACCTCGCGCATTCGCCCGGAAGCGGGAAGCGTGCTGTTCCGCGGCATGCCCGACGAGTTCGCCGTGGCGCGCTACCACTCGCTCGCGGCGGTCGAGGACGAGCTGCCGGCATGCCTGCGCGTCACGGCGCGTACCGCCGACGGCGAGGTGATGGCAATCGAGCATGCGGAGCATCCGGTGTTCGGCGTGCAGTTCCATCCCGAGAGCGTCATGACGGAGCACGGCGCGAAGATTCTCGGGAACTTCATCGAGGTCGCGCGGTCATTCGAGGGCGAACATGCAGCGACGACTGAAAACTAAGGAGACGAAGAAATGATCCAGGAAGCAATCCACAAGATCGTCGACAAGCGCGACCTTACCTACGATGAGGCGTACGCCACCATCGACGAGATCATGTCGGGAAGCACGACCCCCACGCAAACGGCGGCGTTTCTTGCCGCGCTCTCCACGAAGAGCACGAAGGCCGAGACCATCGACGAGATCGCCGGGTGCGCGGCGGCGATGCGCGACAAGGCGACGCGCGTCGATTACGCGGGCGACGTGCTCGAGATCGTGGGCACAGGCGGCGACGGCGCGCAGAGCTTCAACATCTCGACGACGGCTTCGATGGTGATCGCGGCCGGTGGCGTGAAGGTGGCTAAGCACGGAAACCGCGCCGCGTCGAGCAAGTCGGGCGCCGCGGACTGCCTGGAAGCGCTCGGCGTGAACATCGAGCAGTCGCCCGAGCGTGCGCGAAAGCTCCTTGACGAGATGGGCATCTGCTTTCTCTTCGCGCAGAAGTACCACAGCGCGATGAAATACGTTGGGCCGATCCGCCGCGAGCTTGGCATCCGCACGGTGTTCAACATCTTGGGGCCGCTTACGAACCCCGCGAGCCCGACGTATATGGTGATGGGCGTCTACGACGGGTCGCTCGTGGAGCCGCTTGCGCGCGTGCTCGCGAGCCTGGGAGTCAAGCGGGGCATGGTGGTGTTCGGCGAGTGCGTGCTCGACGAGCTCTCGACGGCAGGCCCGACGCGCGTGTGCGAGTTCGCTGCTGGCGAGGCCGCAGGCGTGCTTGAAGCGGCGGGCGGCGTGCGCGAAGGCGAGGCCGCATACCGTGCGTACACGATCTCACCTGAGGATTTCGGCATGAACGCGTGCGCTCGCGACGACTTGCGCGGGGGCGATGCGCAGCAGAACGCGACGACGACGAGGGGCATCCTTTCGGGTGAGATCGCAGGATGCAAGCGCGACACCGTGGTGCTGAACGCCGCTGCGGGTTTGTACGTGGCGGGTGCGGTTGAAAGCCTTCGCGCCGGCGTCGAGCGGGCGCGCGAGCTCATCGACTCAGGAGCGGCCCTGGCGAAGTTGGAAGCCTACGCGGCCGCAAGCTGCGCCGAGTAGGGCGGGCGAGTTCGTGACGAGGGAAAACGTGAACATTCTTGAGGAAATAGCCGAAAAGACGCGCGAGCGCGTGGCGGCCGAGAAAAATGTGCGGTCGCTTGCGAGCGTGCGCCGCGCCGCCGAGGAGGCACGCGCAGGGGAGTGCGCGACGTGCGCAGCGGAGCTTTCTCCCGATGAGGGCGGGCCTGTGACCGAGGAGGAGCGCCGTGCGGCACGCGATGCGGCGCCGTGCGGGTTTCCCTTCGAGGTGGCGCTCGAGCGCGCGGGCGTGCAGTTCATCTGCGAGGTGAAGAAGGCATCGCCTTCGAAGGGCATGATCGCGCCCGACATCGAGCCGCTCGCGGTGGCGCGCGAATACGAGCGTGCGGGTGCGGCGGCGATATCGTGCTTGACCGAGCCGTTCTGGTTTTTGGGGCGCGACGAGTACCTACAGGAAATCGCCGCGGGCGTCCGTATCCCGGTGCTGCGCAAGGACTTCGTGGTCGACGAGTACATGGTCTACGGCGCGAAGGCGCTCGGCGCGAGCGCGGTGCTGCTCATCTGCGCGATCTTGGACGACGCGCAGCTTCGCGCGTACCGCGAGCTCGCCGACGAGCTGCATCTCTCCGCGCTTGTGGAGGCGCATACCGAGCGCGAGGTCGGGCGCGCGCTTGCGGCGGGCGCGCGCGTGGTAGGCGTGAACAACCGCGATCTGAAGACATTCTCCGTCGACATGGGGGCGTCCCGCAAGCTGCGCGACCTGGTGCCGCCGGGCGTGCTGTTCGTGTCCGAAAGCGGGGTTAAGGGCGCGGCCGACGTGGATGCGGCACGCGAGATGGGAGCCGACGC
>CAKUIV010000095.1 GCA_934661105.1 uncultured Ellagibacter sp.
TCGGCGCTTTCTCGTTCGGGGGGGGGTGCGGTATACTTTTCATCTAGCGGTTTTGCCGAAGGCAGGACTTCTTATTCGACTTCTTTTGAACCACGCTGTTGCGAAAGGCGCTTTATGACCAGCTTGAAATCGTCGCTCGCGTTCCGGACAGTTTCCGTTTTCCTTGCCGTGTGCTTGGCGCTTTGTTGGCCTGGCGCACCTGCCTTCGCCGAGAGCGTTCCGCAGGTCGAAACGCCGAACTATCGTGTGGCATTCTACTATTCCGCGAACTTCAATATGCAGGACGATACCGGCACGCGCTCTGGCTATGGCTACGAGGCGATGCAGGAAATCTCGAAACACATGCAGTGCACGTTCTCTTACGTTGGCTACGACAAAACGCCCGATGAAAGCATTGACGCATTGCGCTCGGGCGAACTCGATCTGTATACCGCTGCGAAGAAGACGCCCGAGCGCGAGGCTGAGTTCGCCTTCTCGTCGCATCCGTCCATCACGGCGGTTACGAGCATGAACGTGAAGGTCGGAAACACCAAGGTGGTCTCGGGGGATTATTCCACATATAACGGGCTGCGTATCGGCCTGCTTGCCCGTCATACGTACAACAACGCCTTCATCGAGTTCACAAAGCAGAAGGGCTTCGACTGCGAAATCGTGTACTACGACACTCCGGCTGAGCTTTCCGACGCGCTTGTGAACGACGAGGTCGACGCGCTCGTGAACAGCTATATCCGCACGCCTGAAGACGAGCGCGCGGTCGAAGAGTTCGGCGAGACGCCGTACTACTTCATGGCACGCCAGGAAAACCAGGCGCTTATCGACGAAATCGATCGCGCGATCGACGCCATGAACGTGGAAACGCCCAACTGGCGAACCGACCTGTACAACAAATATTACGGTTTGGCGGACAAAAACGCCGAGCTCACCGAATCCGAACAGGCGTTGCTCGACCGGATGCGCGAGAACGGCACGGTGGTGCGCGGCGTTATGAGTCCCGATGGGAATCCGTATTCGTGGTATGAAAGCGGGGAGGCCAAGGGTATCGCGGCCGATTTGTTCCGCGCTTGCGCGAAAGAGCTCGGGCTCGATTGCGAGGTCGTGCCAGTCGAAACGCGCGAGGAGTACCGTGAGGCGGTCCAGTCGGGCGCGGTCGACGTGATGATGGACGTCAAGGGCAGCTACGAGGGCGAAGGTGCCGACTATCGCCTTACCGATCCGTACATCACGACGTCGGTCTCGCTTCTGCGGGAAAGCTATTCGTCGGGCCCGGTTGAAAAGCTCGCGGTCGTCGATATGAGTTCGACTGTGCGGGAAATCGCGGCGAAGAATTGGCCGAATGCCGAGATCGTCGCCATGGGCGACACCCAGTCATGCGTGCGCGCCGTCGAGGGCGGGGAAGTCGACGCAGCGCTCCTTATGACTTACACCGCGCAGAACCTGCGCAGCACGGATCTGCAGAATTCCTTGCAGGTCGATATCGTTCCCGGGGCGACGCTTGATTTGAAAATGGGAGTGAACGCGCAGGACGATCGCGACTTCTTCGGCATTTGGGAAAAGACGCTCTACCGCGTGGCTCAGCAAGAGAGCGCGAGCACGGTGCAATCCTACATCGAGGAGGCATCGACGCCTTCGCTCGCAAAATACCTGGTCGGACACCCGATCGTCCTACTCATCGCGGCGGTTCTCGTGCTGCTTCTCGTGTTCGCCGGCGTCATAATCTACTTGTCCATGCGAGCGAAACGGCGCCAGCAGCAGATCTCCGGCCAGCTTGCCTGCGCGCTCGCCGAGGCGAAGAGCGCCAACGATGCGAAGCAGAACTTCTTCTCGAAAATGAGCCACGACATCCGCACGCCGCTCAACGTGGTGCTCGGCATGACGCAAATCGCCCGCACCTGCGAAGACGACCGGGTGAAACTCGACGGCGCGCTGGAAAGCATCGAGTCCGAGGGCAACTACCTGCTCGTGCTCATCAACTCCATCCTCGACGTGAATCAGCTCGAACACGGGCATATCGAGTTGAAGCAGGAGGCGTTCTGCCCGGTTGCGGAGATTCGTCGAAGCGTGGGAATGCTCTTGCCTTTGGCCGAGAAGAAGGGCCAGAAGCTCACCCTGGTCTGCGACGGCGACGACTGCGTGGTGGTGGGCGATGCCGGGCGTTTCGGGCAGATCGCGCTCAACATCGTCTCCAACGCCATCAAGTACACCGGGCAGAATGGGACGATCGAGGTGCGCTTGCAGTGCTCGCCAGAAGGCGTGTGCCGTTTCACCTGCACCGACAACGGCATCGGCATGAGCGCCGACTTCGTGGAGCACGTCACCGACGATTACACGCGCGCCGAGGACAGCCGCGTGTCGAAGACCCAGGGAACGGGCTTGGGCATGTCGGTGGTGAAGGGTTTCACCGATCTCATGGGCGGCACGCTCTCCGTCGAAAGCGAACTGGGACGTGGCTCGCGGTTCACAGTTGAGGTCCCCTTCGTTCCGGCGACGTCCGAACAGCGTCGCGAGGTGCTCGACAGGGCCGAGGAGAAGCGAGACTACGCCGCCGAGTTCAAGGGCATGAAGGTGCTTCTGGCTGAAGACAACGAGCTCAACGCCGAGATTGCCACGGAGCTTCTGAAGAGCATCGGATTCACGGTCGATTGGGCCGAGAACGGCAAGATCGCGTGTGAGCGTTTCGAGTCTTCCGGCGCGGGGGAATACACGGCGATATTCATGGATATGCAGATGCCCGTGATGGACGGTGTCGAGGCGGCGCGGCACATCCGCGCGAGCGAGCGTGAGGATAGCACGATTCCCATCTTCGCCATGACGGCGAATACGTTCGCTTCCGATCGTCGCCAATGCATGGACGCGGGGATGACAGGCTTCATCTCCAAACCCGTCGACATCGAGGGCGTTGCGGTGATGCTCCACAAGAGCTTGCGCTCCTCGTAAACGCAGGGAGACGGGCCTGCGCTCACCGTCGGGCTTGCACGTTTTTGCGCTTGGCGGCAGGGGCGCCCTCCGTGGTTTCGGCATTTTGACGCGTGGCCTTATAACCCCTGCGGCCTTCGCGTCCTCCGTCGCCCGTGCCTGCTCATCTTCGGAAGCCGCCATAAACGTGAAAGCGCCCTTGCGCTTCCGGGAAAACCGGATGGCGCAAGGGCGCTTTCTCATGCTGCCTTATAAGCCAGACAAGCGGCTGGGGCGAAGGCGGGCTTTACGCTTCCTTCTCCTTCTTGGCGTCCTTCTCGGCGGTGCGGGCCAGGATATTGGCGTAGACGGCACCGGAGATGTTGTGCCAGACGCTGAACACGGCGCCGGGGACAGCTGCGAGCGGCATGGCGGCGAAGTGCACGGTGGCAAGCGAGGTTGCAAGGCCCGAGTTCTGCATGCCGACTTCGATAGACAAGGTGCGCATCTGCGCGCGGGACAGGCCGAGTGCGCGACCGGCCAGGTATCCGAGCGCATAACCGCAGAGGTTGTGCAGCATGACCACTACGATGATGAGCGCGCCCACCGTCATGAGTTTCGCGGCGTTCGCGGAAACCACGGCCATGATGATGAGGGAAATCGCGATAACGGAGATGAGCGGGAGCACCTTGCCGAACACGTCGGCGATCTTCGGCGCGATGGCGTTGATGATGAAGCCGAGGATGATCGGCACGAGCACGACCTGCACGATCGACATGAGCATGCTCACGTAGCTGACATCGACGGACTGGCCGGCGAGCAAAAGCACGAGCGCCGGCGTGACGATCGGCGCGAGGACGGTGGTGCACGCGGTCATGCCGACTGACAGCGCCACGTCGCCCTTCGACAGGTACGTCATGACGTTCGAGCTCGTGCCGCCGGGGCAGCAGCCGACGAGGATGACGCCAACGGCAAGCTCGGTGGGCAGCTGGAAGATGGTGCACAGAAGCCACGCCAAAAGCGGCATGATGATGAACTGGGAAAGAATGCCGGTGATGACGGCCTTCGGCTTGGTGAACACGACCTTGAAGTCGCTAAGCTTAAGCGTCATGCCCATGCCGAACATGACGATGCCCAAAAGCGGGTTGACCCAGCTTGTCGGCAGAGCCGCATGGACCGGGTCGGGCGCGAGAAGCGCGATGATCGCGACGATGAGGGCGATGATCGCCATCCACTTGCCTGCGAAGTCGCTGATCTTTTCGAGTACTTTCATCTTCTTACCTTCTACCTTCTTGTAACGCAAACGAGCCCCACCCGGATGTCCGGGCAGGGCTCGAAGAACTAGGACGGTTGTGCAGTATACGACTTTATCGTTGCGATGGCTCGGAAAACCGCGTAATTCCCTATTTGTTGAATAGGGAAGCGATGGTACCAAAAAAGGGACTCAGGTGGATTCCTTCGAAAGACAGCAGGTCGATGCTTTCGATTTGACCGCTTGCCCCCCGATCGTCTCGGATAAGGCGCGCCGGCCGAGTTCGACGCGCCTCACTTCAAAGCGTTGGCCAGAGTCTCGCGGATCTTCTCGATTTCCAGGGGCTTGGTGAGATGCGCTGTCATTCCCGCTCTTAGGCTTTCGGCCTCGTCGTCGAGAAACGCGTTGGCCGTCATGGCGAAGATGGGGACGTCCGCAGCGTCTGGCCGATCGAGTGCGCGGATGGCGCGTGTGGCGTCGAGACCGTTCATCACGGGCATCATCACATCCATGAAAACCATGTCGAACTCGCCGGGAGCGCTCGCGGCGAATGCGTCGACCGCTTCTTGGCCATTGGAGGCGCGTTTCAGGGAAAGTCCTTCGTTTCCCAGTATGAATTCGGCGATCTCGGCGTTTAAATCGTCGTCTTCCACAAGCAGCGCATGTTTGCCATGCAAGTCGATGGGGCCCGAAGGGGTGCGGGCGCTCTCTTCGCGGTCATGATCGACTTCGAAGGGGACGACTACGGTGAAGGTTGACCCGACACCTTCTTCGCTTTCGAGCTTGACCGTGCCGCCCATAAGCTCTACCAGCTCTTTCACGATGGCGAGTCCAAGGCCCGATCCGGTGTAGGCGGATACCGCGTGCTGCTCCTCTTGGGAAAACGGTTCGAAGGCGTGTTCCGCGAAATCCTTGCTCATGCCCAATCCCGTGTCTTCGACGACGATTTCGAATGTTGCGGTATCCCCGTCGCTTGAAAGCTCGCGGCAGCTCATGGCGACGGTGCCGTTCGGGCGGTTGTACTTTACGGCGTTGCCGCCGAGGTTCAACAGGATCTGCTGCAAGTGCAGCGGGCTACCTATCAGATAGCGATGCGTGATGCATTTCCCCTGGTCGCCAGGGATAATGCGCACACCGCGCTCTGCGGCTTGGGTTGACATGATGGTGTTCGCCTCGTGCGACACCTCCATGATGTCGAACGGTTTGCGATCGAGCTCCAGCGCGCCCGATTCCAGCTTGCTCATGTCGAGCACGTTGTTCACGAGCGAGAGCAGGAAGGCCGACGATGAGCGTATCTTCTCTCGGCATTCGGCTTGCTTGGCGGCGTCATTAGGGAAGTGGTCGGCGATTTCCAACACACCGCGTATGCCGTTGATAGGCGTGCGGATGTCGTGGCTCATACGTCGCAGGAAGTTCGTCTTCGACACGTTGGCCCGTTTCGCCTCTGTGGCTATGCGGTGCAGTTGATGCTGGTATTCCAGCTCCTGGCGCTTCTCTTCGTCGATGTCGCGAACGATTATGACGGCTGTCTCTACCGAGTCGTCTCGCTTGGCTTGGGCGATAACCGTCGCTTGGCACCATCGTCTACGGGAGTCCTCGAACGTGAAGCTCGCTTGATCGGAAGCGGCTAGGCGTGCCCTAAGCGTTTCGCAGTCGAAGAACTCGTCGTATTGCTTTCGATACGAGGCGGCTACGAACTTTTCGCCCACCTGCTCGAACGCCGTCGTTGCTCGCATTTGCCGGGAGATTGCCGACTCCATACAATCGGGTAATTGCAGCGCGTGGAGCACGTCGGCGCGAAAATCCACCTGAGCCACGAAAATGCTGACTTTCGTGGCCGTGCGATACATGTCCAGGTAAATTATCTCTTTCAGGTGCGACGACGTCTTACGCTGGCTTACCAGAAGCCCTACGATGACGGCGATGAGGACGCCCAGCACGTCCATGGTGCGTGTTGCTGGATCGACGAACAGGTGCTCAAGCAGGAGGAATGCTAACAGGGCGATCGCGCTTCCCGCAATGTTGTCGCGTGGGCGCGAATCGAACAGCAGCGGCAGAATCGCGAAAGCGAGGCATGCGAGCACGCTTCGATGGTTTGGCTGCAAAACGATGTCGCAGTACATGACGAATGCGTACCAGGTCGTGCAGAACAACGTTGCGAGGGCAAGCGCCGTTTTAGCGCGCCGTTCGGGCGGCGTGGCGCGGCGCGAAAGCGCCGCGATGATCGCGAAAACGATGAGCAGGGGCACTGAGGGCGCCACGGTGGCGTGTTCGAAGCGCAGCAGGGTCACATGAGCCCCGACGCACGCGAGGACGAGCGCGCAGCTGACGACGCACGCTCGGGTCATGAGCGCCAGGTTTTCGCCGGCAAGCGTGGTGGCGTAGGGGGAGGGCTTGTCGTATGAGCCCAGCTGGTTCTCGCGAAAACCCAGGTTGAACCAACGGCTCACGGCATGCCGAACCCATTGAATGCGTGACGATTCTCCCGATCGCATGTCGCACCTTCCTCCTGTCCCGGTCGCGAAATTTAGCAACCGTTCTATTCTACGCTACTGCGGAGGAGGTTAGGCTTCACGTTTTGCCTTCCGATCGACGCAGCGCGCCTCATCTGCACCCTCGGCGATTGAGGAGGGCCGTATACGCAGGCAGGCCCGGCGATCGCCGGGCCTGCCTGCGCGGGTGAATCGGGAACGGATGCGCGATCCCTGCCCTATTCCCCGATCATCTCGGACAAGGTGCGCCAACCGAGTTCTGCGCACTTCACGCGAGCGGGCATGCGGGAAATGCTCTCGAGTTCGGCCGCTTCGTCCAAGTCCTCGCGCTCCTCCTCGGTGAGGGCCTCTCCCTTCACCATTTTCAGGAACAGCCCGCACAGACGGCGCGCTTCCTCCACGGTTTCACCCGTGACCAGGTCGGCCATCATGTCGGCCGATGCCTGCGAAACCGCGCAGCCGTGCCCGGTGAACGCCGCCTCCTCGATGACGTCGCCGTTCATG
Source organism: uncultured Ellagibacter sp. (assembly GCA_934661105.1). Classification (GTDB taxonomy): domain Bacteria; phylum Actinomycetota; class Coriobacteriia; order Coriobacteriales; family Eggerthellaceae; genus Ellagibacter. The sequence continues at coordinate 7,141 of CAKUIV010000095.1, forward strand.
CGCAACTTCAGCACAAGCTCGTCGCCGCAGCTCGGGTTCACGCCCTCGTGCTCGTCGGTGGCGTTTTCCAAGTCGTATTTGTAGTCGGGGTGCGCGTTGTGCTCCATGAGCGCCGCGGTGTAGATGTTACTCCCCATTGAATGTCCTCCAAACGTTCTTCAACCCCGCAATGAGCTTGTCGACGTCGCCCTTGTCGTTGTAGAACGCCAAGGAAGCGCGGCAGCACGCCAGGTTCTCCACGTTAAGCCAGGTGAGCAGCGGTTGGGCGCAATGATGGCCCGCGCGGATGGCGACCTGGTCCATGTCGAGGATGCTTGCCACGTCGTGCGGGTGGATGCCGCGCACATTGAAGCTGATGACCCCGTGATGCATGTCGGGGTCGGGGCTGCCGATGATGTCGATGAAGGGCAGAGCCGCCATTTCGTCCATGCAGTACTTCACAAGGGCGCGCTCGCGCGCTCCGATGACGTCGAGTCCCACCGATTCGACGTAGGCGATAGCTGCGGCCGTGGCGTAGATGCCGGCGGCGTCCTGCGTGCCGGCCTCGAACTTCTCGGGGACGGGCGCCCAGGTGGCGTCCTGCTCGGTGACGGAGTCGATCATCTCGCCGCCGGTGAGGAAGGGCGGCATGGCCTCCAGAAGCTCGTTTCTGCCCCAGAGCACACCCATTCCGAAGGGACCGAACAGCTTG
>CAKUIV010000096.1 GCA_934661105.1 uncultured Ellagibacter sp.
AAAGGGGCGCTATCGGTACAGCACTTCGCGCAGAAGGGCGAGAAGCGTCAGGTAGGATTCGTCGTTTCTCCTGATGGAGGCAAGGATCGCATCCCATACAAGGAGGCATACGGCTTCGGGGGACATCTCTTCGGAAAGCCGGTCGCGCTTGATATGGGCGTCTTTTTCGAATGCGACGGTGAGCCCTTGGCGAATATGGGAAAAGCACGCCTGCTCGCGCTCGCGGGCTGCGTCGAGGTCGGTTGCCCTCATCGAGGCGATCTCGGCAAGCCAACCGTCGTGGAACCTCGAGAAGGCGCGGGCCATGCGGCGGCCGGCTTCCTCGCAGAACGCCACGAAGTCGCCGCATTCTGCGGCCTTCGGCATGCAGTCCTTCAAAGCCTCGCGCCAGAAGAGCGCGATGACGTCGCTGATCAGGTCGGACTTGGCGGGGTACCAGTTGTACACGGTGCCGACCGCGACACCGCACTTCGTGGCGACGGCGCGTATGCTCACGCCCGAGAGCCCCTTTTCACATGCGAGCTCGAACGCCGCGTCGAGCAATTCCTCTTTGCTGGTCGAAGGTCGATTGCTCACGATTGGTTCGCTCCTTGCATGATCGAGGGGATGGCGACGAGGAAGCACGCGCCCTTGTCGGGGAGGTTGAATGCCTCGACCGTTCCGTCGTGCGCTTCCACAATGGTCTTCACGATGGCGAGCCCGAGCCCCGTGCCTCCCGTCTCGCGGTTGCGCGAGGGGTCGCCGCGGTAGAAACGGTCGAAGAGGATGGCGGGGTCGACATCTCCGAACCCGCACCCGTCGTCGCGCACCGACAGCACCGAGTTGCCCTGCGTACCCATGAGCTCGACCTCGATGTGCCCACCGGGATCGATGAAGCGGCTCGCGTTCTCCACGAGGTTGAACACGACTTGCTTAAGGCGGTCGCGGTTTCCGAGCACGTCGGGTGCCTCGCCGATGACCTGGCAGTTCGCTTCACGCTCGCGCAGAAGCGGGGAAAGCGAGTCGACCACTTCGCGTGCCAGCTGCCCAAGGTCGACGCGCGTGAACTCGTAGACCATGTTGCCGTTTTCGAGACGTTGAAGGGTGAGCAAGTCGTTGACAAGGTTCGACAGCCGCCTGCTTTCCTCCATGATGATCCCAGTGAACTTCTCGCGCATCGCGGGCGGCAGGTCGGGGTCGGCGAGCATCTCGGCGTTGCCGCGAATCGCGGTGAGGGGGGTTCGCAGCTCGTGGGCGACGTCGCTCACGAAGGTGTTCTGGCGGCTTTCGCGCGCAAGGAGGCTTTCCTGCTGGGAACGGATGGTGCTGGAAAGCTCGTTCACGCTTTTCGTGAGCTGCTCGACTTCGGCGATGCGGTGGTCGGGGACGATGCGCGCCGGCGCCGGGTCGCCTGCGCGGAAGTCCTTGAGGCGACGGGCGAGGTCGGTGATCGGCTCGGAGAGGAAGTGCCCGATAAGGAAACTCAGCCCGAACGTGAGCACTGCGACGGGAACGAGCACGAAATAGGCGAGCGGACGCAGGCCGAATGCGAGACGGCATCCGGTTATGGCAAGTCCCGTGCCCAGAATGGCGAACAGCGTCGAGAGCAGGGCGAAGTATGTTTGCAACTGCTTTATTGCCTGAACCTATATCCGTAGCCGCGAACGGTTTCAACCAAGCCGGGGTCGTATCCGGCGTTCGAAATCTTATCACGCAGCCGCTTGATGTGCGTATCGACCGTTTTCGTTTCGGTGAGGTATTCCCAGCCCCAAGCGTCGTGCAGCAGGTCTTCGCGCGACACGACCTTGCCGGCGTTCTTCATGAGCGCCGCGAGAAGCTCGAATTCGCGTGGGGTGAGCTCGATTTCCCCGTTGTCGCCTGAAGCGGTATGGGCGTCTTCGTCGAGCGTGATGCCTCCGGCAACGATGCTGTTCGAGCCGCCGTTCGAGTAATCTCCCATGCCGCGTCGCAAAAGCGCGCGCACGCGTGCGATGAGCTCACGCACGCCGAAAGGCTTCGCGAGGTAGTCGTCGCCGCCGATTTCCAGGCCCACGACCTTGTCGAGCTCGGTGTCGCGCGCGGAAAGGAAGAGCACGGGGGCCGTGGTGCGGGAACGCAGGCGACGGCAGAGTTCGTATCCGTCGATTCCTGGCAGCATGATGTCGAGCACGAACAGGTCGTAGTGATTTTTGCTCGCCTGCGAGAGAGCGTCTTCCCCGTTGTCGACGACGTCGACGGCGAACCCTTCCTTGCGCAGCGCATATCCGACGAATTCCGTGATGGAAGGCTCGTCATCGACGACGAGGATGCGCGGTGCGATGTCTGCCATGGCTCCTCCTTCGATTTTCGCCCGGTGACGCGATCGGCGAACCCGCGTCCCGCTCGTCGGCGGTTCGTCTCGCGTTCGTTTCCCGCTGGTATAGTGACTGTCATCCACTATATAACCCTGCGCGCATCCTGCGCGCGACGGTAAAGGAGAATGTCAAGATCATGTTACTTGTCATCGACGTGGGAAACACCCAAACCGCCATCGGCGTGTACGAAGGGACGCATCTCGAGCGCATGTGGCGCGTGGCGACGAATCGCGAGCACACCTCCGACGAGCTGCGCTGCAAGCTTCTGCCCCTCGTCAGAAGCGAGGGAATCGAGCCTTCCGACATCGACGGGGCGGCGCTTTCCTCGGTTGTCCCCCAGCTCACCGGCGCTTGGGTCCGCGCCGTTTCCGACTTCTCAGGCGTTGAGACCGTCGTGTGCTCGGCCGAGACCGCAGGGTCGCTCTTCAAGACGGACTATCCGAACCCGCGCGAGATCGGCGCCGATCGCGTGGCCGACGCGGTGGCTGCGAAGATCCTCTACGGATGCCCCGTCGTCGTCGTCGATTTCGGCACGGCGACGAACATCGAGGTCATCGACGAGGCGGGATCGTTTCAGGGCGGCATCATCGCGCCAGGCGTTCTTACAGGCGCGTCTGCCCTGTTCAGCCACGCAACGCGACTTGCTGCGATCGACCTTGCCGACCCGAAGCGGGCAATCGGGCGCACCACCGAGCAGGCGCTGCAAATCGGCATCGTCTACGGCGAGGCCGATCGCGCCGACGGGCTCGTCCGCCGCGTGCTCGATCAGCTGGGCTGCTCGGCGCCGGTCGTGGCGACGGGCGGTTTGGCCCCGCTTATCGCCGAGCACTCGCGTACCATTACCGCCGTCCAGCCCGACCTAACGCTCGACGGCCTGCGCTTTGTGTATGCTGAATGCACCAAGACGGGTCAATAAAACCTCAAGGGATGGAGCCGACATGCTAAGTGATATCGAAATCGCCCAGGCGGCAACGCCGCAGCGCATCGACGAGATCGCCGAGAAGGCGGGAATCGACGACAAGTACCTGGAGATGTACGGCAAGTACAAGGCGAAGGTTGACTACAACCTGCTCCGCAACGAGGAACATAAGCCGGGCAAGCTCGTGCTCGTCACGGCCATCAACCCGACGCCGGCCGGCGAGGGCAAGACGACCACCACGGTGGGCCTTGCCGACGCGCTTTCCCGCCGCGGGAAGAACGCCGTGGTCGCGCTTCGTGAGCCTTCACTCGGGCCCGTGTTCGGCATCAAAGGCGGGGCTGCCGGCGGCGGATACGCCCAAGTCATTCCCATGGAAGACATCAACCTGCACTTTACGGGCGACTTTCATGCCATAGGGGCCGCCAACAACCTGCTCGCGGCCATGCTCGACGCCCACATCCACAACGGCAACCAGCTCGGCATCGACGTGCGCAAGATCACCTGGAAGCGCGTCGTCGACATGAACGACCGCCAGCTGCGCCACATCGTCGACGGCTTGGGCGGCAAGGCCAACGGCACGCCGCGCGAAGACGGCTTCGACATCACCGTGGCATCCGAGGTCATGGCGGTCTTCTGCCTGGCCACCTCCATCACCGACCTGAAAGAGCGCCTCGGCAAGATCGTCGTCGGCTACACCTTCGACGACAAGCCCGTCACTGCGCACGACCTGCACGCCGAGGGCGCGATGTGCGCGCTTTTGAAGGACGCGCTCAAGCCCAACCTGGTGCAGACGCTCGAGGGCACGCCCGCTTTCATCCACGGCGGCCCGTTCGCCAACATCGCGCACGGCTGCAACTCGATCATGGCGACGCGCATGGCGCTTGCCTTGGGCGACTACGCCATCACCGAAGCCGGATTCGGCGCCGACCTTGGAGCCGAGAAGTTCCTCGACATCAAGTGCCGCCTGACCGGGCTCAAGCCCGATGCGGTCGTGGTCGTCGCCACGGTGCGCGCGCTCAAGAACCACGGCGGCGTGGCGAAAGACGCTCTTAACGAGGAAAACCTCGAGGCGCTCGAAGCGGGGCTTCCGAACCTTCTGCAGCATGTGGAGAACATCACGAAGGTCTACAAGCTTCCCTGCGTCGTGGCGATCAACCGCTTCCCGACCGACACCGAAGCCGAGCTTGCGCTCGTGGAAGACAAATGCCGCGAGCTCGGCGTGAACGTGGCGCTGTCCGAGGTATGGGCGCGCGGCGGCGAGGGCGGGCTTGACCTCGCCGACGAAGTCGTCCGTCTGTGCGCCGAGGGCGATGAGCAAGGGCGAAGCGCCGACACGTTCGAGTTCGCCTACGGCGACGAGGGCGGTCTGCGCGACAAGATCGAGGCGATCGCCAAACGAATCTACCGCGCCGACGGCGTCGTCTTCGATTCGAAGGCCGCGAAGGAGATCGACAAGCTCGAGGCGCTGGGCTTCGGGAGCATGCCCGTCTGCATGGCGAAGACCCAGTACAGCTTCTCCGATGACGCGAAGAAGCTCGGTGCGCCGCGGGGCTTCGCCATCACCGTTCGCGAGGTCAAGGTGAGCGCAGGCGCCGGGTTCGTCGTGGCGCTCACGGGCAATATCATGACGATGCCCGGACTCGGTAAATCGCCGGCCGCGTTCAAGATCGACGTCGACGAAACCGGCAAGATCACCGGGCTGTTCTAGTGGATACCCGGTTCATCGAAGAGCTCGCGTCGTCCGCTCCCGTTCCCGGCGGGGGCGGCGCTTCGGCGTATGTCGGCGCGCTTTCGAGCGCGCTCGCTTCCATGGTCGGCAACCTCACCGTTGGCAAGAAGACGTATGCCGAGGTGGAAGACGAGGTGACGCGGCATTTGGCGGAGCTCGACCGCTTGCGCGCCCGCCTAATCGAGCTCGTCGACGAGGACGCGCGCGCGTTCGAGCCGCTTGCGGCCGCTTATCGCTTGCCGAAGGCGACGCCTGAAGAAGCCGCGGCGAAGGCGGCTGCGATCCAGGCAGCGCTTGCCCGCGCCGCCGAGGCGCCGCTTTCCATCATGCGCACGGCGGCGGGCGTGGTCGAGCATGCCGACTTCCTTGCGCGCAACGGCAGCCGCCTCGCACGCTCCGATGCGGGGGTTGCGGCCGCCTTCGCGCGCGCCGCGGTCGACGGGGCGAGCCTGAACGTGTTCGTCAACGCCGCTTCAATGGACGACGAGGCGCTCGCTTCCCGCTATCGCGCAGAGGCGGAGGCGCTCGTCGCGGAAACGCGCGAGGAGTGCGACAGGCTGTTCGACTTCGTGAAGGCCGAAGTCTCGTGATGGAAAACCCGAGAGGGCGAAGGTGAAGGATATGGCAACGCTGCTAAAGGGCAAACCGGTCGTCGATCATATGGCCGATGATCTGCGGAAACGAATCTCCGTGTTGAAAGATGCCGGCGTGGAACCCACGCTCGCGCTCGTGCGCATGGGGGAGCGCCCCGACGATCTGTCCTACGAGCGCACTGCCAAGAAACGGGCCTGCGGGCTCGGTCTTTCCACCAAGCCCTACGTTTTGGACGACTTAGCGCCTGAAGCTGCGGTTCGCTCGACGCTCCAGTCCATCAACTACGACCGCACCGTGCACGGGTGCCTCATGTTCAGGCCCCTGCCGAGCTTTCTCGACGAGAAGGCGCTCTGCAACATGCTTTCCCCCGAAAAGGACGTCGACGGCATCTCGCTCTCGTCGTTGGCCTCGGTATTCACCGACGCCAACGAAGGGTTTCCGCCCTGCACCGCGCAGGCCTGCATCGAGATCCTCGACTACTACCAGGTGCCGATATCGGGCAAGCATGTGGTGGTCATCGGTCGCAGCCTCGTCGTCGGCAAGCCCGTGTCGATGATGCTTTTGCGCCGCAACGCGAGCGTGACCATCTGCCATTCACGGACCGAGAACCTGCCCGAGCTCTGTCGAACCGCCGATATCGTCATCTGCGCGGTTGGAAGGCCGCGCGCGTTCGGGAAGGAATACTTCCGTGCGGGCCAAACGGTGCTCGACGTGGGAATCAACTTCGACTCGCACGGGATGCTCTGCGGGGACGTCGACTTCGACGAGGTGGAACCCATCGTCGATGCCATCACCCCCGTCCCCGGCGGCATCGGCACGGTGACGACGAGCGTTACCATGGCGCACGTCGTGCAGGCCGCTGAAAGGCTTTCGGGGAAATAAAACAGGGCCCGCGCCGTCGGCGAACTGCGACGGCGCGGGCCCGAGTGCATTTCAAGGCGGGCTTATTCGAGCACGGTGAGCTCGCGGGGGTAGCCGTTCATCACGCGGCATCCGTCTTCGGTCACGCACACCAAGTCCTCGATGCGCACGCCGAACTCGCCCGGCAGGTAGATTCCCGGCTCGATGGAGAAGCACATCCCCGTCTTGACTTCCTCGTCGTGCACTGACGACACGTCGCCCGGTTCATGCACGTCGAGGCCGATCTGGTGCCCCAGGCGATGCGTGAAGTACTCGCCGTATCCGGCGTTCGCGATGACGTCGCGCGCCGCCTTGTCGATGTCGCAGAAGCGCGCTCCCGGGCGCACCGCCGCGCGTCCGGCCTCGTTGGCGCGGCGCACGAGCTCGTACACCTCGCGCTGCTTGGGGGTAGGTTCGCCCCAGAAGAACGTGCGGGTCATGTCGGAGCAGTACTCCTCCTGTCGGCATCCCACGTCGAACAGCACGACGTCGCCCGCTTTGAGCACCGTGCCGTCGGGCATGTGGTGCGGGTCGGCGGCGTTCGCGCCGAAGCTCACGATCGGGTCGAAGGAATGGCCGGATGCCCCGAGCGAGCGGTAGATGCCCTCGAGCTTCTCGGCGATTTCAAGCTCGGTCGCGCCTTCGTGCACGAGCGCTTTGAACTGGGCCATAGCCTTGTCGTTCGTCGCGGAGGCCTGCGACATGAGCGCCTGCTCCTCCTCGCTTTTGATGGCGCGCGCCTCGTCGACGGCGATCGACCCGAGCACGAAGCTCGAAGCGGCCTTCATTTCCATGAGCGGAACGAGGAAGCGGGCGGGGAGGTTCTTGTCGCAGCCGAGCGCGTCGTCGCTTTGCAGAAGCTTCGCCACCTGCGGCAGCGGGTTGTCGATGTCGTCGAAGGAATACACGCTGCAGGGCAGGTTGTCCGGTGCGGTGAACAGGCGGTTCAAAAAAAGCGTCGGGGTGTGTCCTTGCGTAAGGACGAGCGCCAGGAAACGCTCGCCTGGCTCGATGTACGCCCCGGTCAGATATTCGATGGAGCGCGGGTCGCAGACGATCATCTGCGAAAGCCCCCTCTCCTTCAGGTTCTGCATGACGGTTGCTGTGCGTTGCTCGTACATGAAGCTCCTTTCCGTGGGCGATGGCGCCCTGCTTGCGAATGCGCCGCGTTGAGCGGGCGATGTCGATCGCACCCATGATAATGCAGAATCGTTTCGAGCACGACGC
>CAKUIV010000097.1 GCA_934661105.1 uncultured Ellagibacter sp.
GACCTGGATTCGGGGGAGCTTCCACAGCGTGATGTCGTGCCGCTGAGCATCCAATATAGCGAAGGCAACGTTGCGATTACCGCCGGCGCGAACAACGTGAATACCTCGCTTGCATATCATGACATGCTCGAATCGGCGCAAGCGTTGCGTCACAGCAACAATTTGCTGTTCGTCGATAAGGGCACAACGACCATATCGATGAGTTATCCGTATTTTTACGAGGGTTTGGCGACGAGCGCGGCATGCGTGGCGTTCCTTGTGGCGCTGACGGTTTTCATGCGTAGGACCGAGCGGCATCGCGCGAGTTTGAAGCGCAAGGGGGGCAGTGCGGATAATCCCTGCCGCGATGCTGCTGGGTGCGGATTCGCCCAGCAACCAACCGACGGCGATGGCGCTTCGGACGATTGGACGCAGGGTAATCGCTGGCGTATTGTGGACGAATAGACGCACGTTGTCCAATGGGGATTCCGATCAAGATAGATGGGCCAAGGGCGAAATCAACCGCCCTTGGCCTTTCATTGCCTATTGACAATGTCCTGCTCGCATTAAAAAAGATTCCACCCTGCGGGGGCAGTCTATAGCCGTTTTCGACCATAAGATAGCATGGATTTGAGTCTCCGCTTCCCATCCCACCTGGTTTTTCGTGCATTTGTCGTGTTGTGCGCGTTTGGCGGCGGCGCATCGGCTAAGCTTACGGCCGATTCACGTAGCATACGAAAGGGACTCTCATGCATCCTCGCGCCGACGCTTCAATGTACATCGCAGCGAAATCAGCTTCAGCTGGAGAAAATACCGCAGGCCAGGTGCGTGATGCCGCCCGTGTCGCCGAGCCTGGCATTATCGAATGGCGCAGGCTCTTCCATCGCCATCCCGAGCTTTCCGGTCATGAATCGCACACGCAGGGCATGATCTGCGCCGAGCTCGATGCGCTCGGGGTAGCCTACCGCCGCCTCGACAACAACGGGATCATCGCGACCATCCGCGGGGAAGCTTCCGGCGCCTACGATGCCGATGGCACACCCGCTCGCCGCATCGCCCTGCGTGCCGACATCGACGCACTTCCCGTGACCGAGCAGACAGGCGCGCCCTTCGCCTCCGAAAACGAAGGCGTCATGCATGCGTGCGGCCACGACGCCCATATCGCCATGATGCTCGGTGCGACCCGCATTCTGAAAAACCTTGCGCCCCAGCTCAAAGGCGAAGTCCGCATCCTCTTCCAGCCCGCCGAGGAAATCTCCATCGGCGCGCTTTCCATGATCGACGCAGGTGCCCTCGACGGCGTCGATGCCATTTACGGCGCGCACATTTGGAGCGAGGTCGACGCGGGCACGGTTTCGTGCGCCCCCGGACAGCGCATGGCGAACACCGACTGGTTCCGCATCGACATCGAAGGCGTCTCCGCGCACGGGTCCATGCCGCACAAGGGCGTCGACGCCGTCGTCGTCGGCGCGGAGATGGTGAACGCGCTGCAGGTCCTGGTCAGCCGCGACGTGTCGCCCTTCGACCCGGTCGTCGTCACGGTGGGGGAGTTCCATGGCGGCGAGGCGCGCAACATCATGGCCGGCCGCGCGTACCTCACCGGAACGGTGCGCACTTGGACCGAGCAGCTGCGCCGCGAGGTTCCCGACCGCCTCGAGCGCATCGTGCGCAAGGTCGCCGGCGCGTTCGGCGCGAAGGCGACGTTCACGTTCGAGGAAGGCAACGCCGGCCTCGCAAACGACCCGGTTTGCGCGGAAATCGCGCGATGCGCCGTCGTCGACGTGCTCGGAGAGGACGCGGTGTCGAACTACCGCGGGACGCTTTCGGGCGAGGACTTCAGCGAGTACCTGAACGTCGTGCCCGGCGTGTTCTGCTTCGTCGGCGCGCGCAACCCCGAGGTGGGGGCAAACCACCCGCAGCACAGCTGTTTCTACACCATCGACGAGAGCGTGCTCGCGAAGGGCAGCGCCGTCGCCGCCCAGTGGGCCTGCCGCATGCTGACGGCGGGATAGGACTTGCAGGAGTTTTGCGCTGTGATGCGGAACGAATAGGGCGGATATTCTCGTAAACGCTCGTTTTTGCCAACAATGTTGAATTTAGGGGGTCGTAGGTCTTCGGATTACGGTCCATGCACAGAGAAAAGGGGGGTTTGCCATGTGGAATCCTTCCACATGGCAAACGCGACCTGGGGAAACGTAAACGATAGAAGTCTAACAAAGCCCTAAATTCAACATTGTTGGCGAAAAATCGGGCGCGAGTCGTTTTCCTCGGGCGACACCCGCGATGCCCTCGACACCCGCAACGCTCGCAGCGGACGCTTCCGCCACGCACTCCCGCAGCACGCTTCTGCAGCATATCCCCACCGCGCCGCGCTACTTCCCTTCGACCAGGTCCAACAGTTCCTCGCGGTTCTTCACGCCGAGCTTCTTATATATGTTGTACGTATGCGTCTTCACGGTGTGGCTCGAAATCCCGAGTTTGTTCTGGATGTGCTCGGTACCGCGTCCCTTCGCCAGCAGCATGAACACCTCCGTCTCGCGAGCCGAGAGCTTCGCCTGTTCGGCAACCTCGGCGCAGCGCGTTTTCCATCGCCCGTGCTCCGCTTGCTCGGCGATCGCGCGCGCTTGCGCCACGGCGGCGTCCGCCTCCGCTTGGGCGTCGACCATGCGGCTTTGCGTGAGCGTAGTGAGCACCGCGAGCGCTATCACAAGGGCGAGCGCCATGGCCGAAAGAGCGTTCGGGCTGAACGCTCCGGTGAGCCCCGGAACCAGATCGAGTGCGAACCCGACGGCGATGCCGCCGGCGAGCGTCGTCTGGCTCATACCGACGAAGTACAGGGGCGCCGCGCCGCGTTCGTGCGCACCTTTGATTTCGAACGCGATGCTCACCAGCACCAAGAAGGAGAAGCACCCTAAGACGAGCAGGTTGCACGCGATGAAGAGCAGGCCCTCGCTGCTAAGGAACGACAGCGGCACGAGCGCCATCACGAAAACGGGGAACAGCATGCGCAGAACCGTGCTCTGCCGAACGCGCCCGTGCGAGCGTCGGGCGAACAGGTAGGCCGCCGCAGCGCCGATCGCCAAGATCAGCGCGCATCCGCACGATGTTGCCAGACCTTGTCCCACTTGAAGGGCGTTTCCTGCGCCGACGCCGAACACGACGCCGTAAATCACGTTGATGATGCCGAATGCCCATGAGAGCTGCGCGTTCTTGCGCGACTCGGCGAGTGAGATGCCGATGCTGTCCGCACCGTACGCACGTGAGGGTTCGCTTCCCGTGCTCGTGTCGGCGCTGCCTCGCTTCACGAGCTCCGCCAATCCCAAGCATGCAAGAGAGCACATGGCAAGGAAGAAGCGCGCAGTGCTGCCCTCCATGACGCCCAAACCCAAGGCGAGGACGCTGCCCCCGATCGCTGAAGCGGAAAGGGACGAGATCAGGGTTTCCCGGCTAAGCAGGGCGATAGAGGGAACCCAAAGAAAGAGCAGGCATGCGGCCCCGACGCCCCCGAGTCCTTCTGCGGCAATCTCCGCCCACGCGGGAACATCGATGCCGAAGCCCGCTAAAGCCCCCAATGCCGCGAATGAGACGGCGCTTGCCGCGATAAGCGCCCTGGCGTTGTTCGACACCCGTTTACCCATGACGCCAAACGGAAGGTGCGCGATGAAGCAGGAAAACAGCGCGAAGCAGGCGAAGAACGCGATATGGCGGGCGATCGGCTCCCACCAAACGAGCGATTCGGTTGAATCGCCGAAGGGGGCAAGCCCGGAAAACAAACAGCACCAAAAGAGGGCGAGTCCGCAGGAATTCGCTGCAACTTGCAGGAAATCAATGCTCTGACCTGGCTCAACTTCGTCTCTCATACTTTTTTCCATAGTCTCATCCGTTCCCTCTATCCCCCATAAAGCCGATGAGGCTTTTCAAAAACCGCCCTCCCAGGCGATTTTTTCCATAATACGAGGCCCCTATCGTCGGGGCAAGCGAATACGCGCTTCCCGATGCCGCGACCCGCCGAAGCGAGCAATCGGGAAGAGGGATGCGAGAAGAGCTCCCGTGCGTATGCGATAAGAGGAGGAATCATGGGGGAGAAGTATCATGTCGTCGAGCATGAGAAGCCGTTCAAATACACCGAGGGCGACCTCGATGTGACGCGTGGTTGCGCCTGGACCGGTCCGGGATGCCACCTTGGCTGCGGCGTCATCATGTATACCGACAAGGACGGCAAGTTCGTGAAGTGCGAAGGCGACCCGGAGGACCCGTGGACGGGCGGTCGCTTGTGCATGCGCTGCATCGACGCGCCCGAAGTCACCAACCACAAAGACCGCCTGCTCTACCCGATGAAACGCGCCCGCGAAGACCGCGGAAAGGACAAGTGGGAGCGCATCACGTGGGATGAGGCCTACGACCTCATCACCGAAAAGTTCATGGACATGAAGGAGAAGTACGGCGCGGAGTCGGTCGTGTTCGCGCAGGGCACCGGCCGCGACATCGCCGCGTACATCACGCGTTTGTGCTGGTCGTTCGGCAGCCCCAACTACACGGGCTTTCTCTCCGGCCAGGCATGCTATCTGCCGCGTATCGCCGGCATGGCGGCCACCACGGGCGCGCCGTGGATCCCCGACGCCGCCCAGCAGTTCCCCGAGCGCTACGATCATCCCGATTACGAGGTGCCCGAGGTCATGTTCATCTGGGGCAATTACCCCCTGAAATCGAACATCGAGGGTTTCTACGGCCACTGGGTGATCGACCTCATGAAGCGCGGCATGAAGATCGTCACCGTCGATCCGAAGGTCACCTGGCTCGCGTCGAAGTCCGAGCTGCATCTGCGCGTCCGCCCCGGCACCGACGCCGCGCTCGCTCTCGGCATGATGAAGGTCATCATCGAGGAGGACCTCTACGACCACGACTTCGTCGAGAAGTGGTGCTACGGCTTCGATGAGCTGGCCGCTCGCGCCGCCGAATTCGACACGAAGCGCGTGTCGGAGATCACCTGGGTGCCCGAGGACAAGATCGTCGCCGCGGCGCGCCTGCTCGGCAACGCGAAGAACTCCACGCTGCAGTGGGGCGTCGCCGTCGACATGACGCGCGAGGCCATGCCCGCAGGCCAGGCCATCCTCGCTTTGTGGGAGATCACGGGCAACATGGAGCGCCCGGGCGGCATGATCGTGGCGCCCGAGATCCTATCGGTCGCCGGCGGCTGGGGGCGTGAGGTCTTAGGCCCCGTGCAAGAGGACAAGCGCATCGGCATCAAGGACTACCCGCTCTACAACTTCGGTTTCGCGGTGTCGCAGCCCGACGAGACGGTGAAGACGATCGAGACCGGCGTGCCCTACGAGATCCACGGCGCGTGGCTGCAGACCACCAACCCCATCGCCTGCATGGGAGCCGACCCGCAGCGTTTGTACAAGGCCCTGAACAAGCTCGACTTCATCGTGGTCGTCGACCTGTTCAAGACCCCGACCATCGCCGCCTTGGCCGACGTCGTCCTTCCCGCGCAAACCTTCGCCGAGCGCAACGGCATCGCGTTCGTATCGGGCGCGCAGCGCGGAAGCACCATCAACAAGGTGACGCATGTGGGCGAGTGCAAGTCCGACATGGAGATCAACCTCGAGCTCGGGCGCCGCTGGAACCCCGAGGCGTGGCCGTGGGACAACGTCGACGACATGTTCACCGACATGCTCAAGCCCACCGAGATGACGTTCGAGGAGCTGCAGAAAGTGGCGCCGGCCTATCAGCCCATCGAGTACTATCGCTACAAGACCGGCAAGCTGCGCCCCGACGGACAGCCTGGTTTCAACACGCCGACCGGCCGCATCGAGCTGTGGAGCAACTTCTATAGCCGCGCGGGGCTCGATCCCTTGCCCTACTTCGAGGAACCCGAGCCCGGCCCCGGCTCCACCCCCGACCTTATGGAGGAATACCCGCTCGTCATGACGTCAGGCGCGCGTTTCTGGGGCATGTTCCACTCCGAGCATCGTCAGATCGAGCGCATGCGCCACTATCGCCCCTGGCCGCTTGTGGACATCCATCCCGACACCGCCGCGAAGTACGGCATCAAGGACGGCGACTGGGTATGGCTGGAAGGTCCCATGGGGCGCGCCAAGCGCAAGGCGAAGCTCACCGTGCAGATGGACCGCCGCATCGTGTCGTGCGACCACGGCTGGTGGTTCCCCGAGGGCGACCCCGAGAAGTTCTACGACGTGTTCGATCTCAACATCAACAACACGCTCCCGTGGATTCCGGGCAAGAGCGGCTTCGGTTCCAATTACAAGAGCTCTATCTGCAAGATTTACAAGGTCGAGGGGGAATAGATCATGGCGAAGTACGGACTTTTGGTTGACGCGCAGTGGTGCTCTGGCTGCCATAGCTGCGAGATCGCGTGTCAGATGGAGCACGGCCTGCCAGTCGGCGAGACGGGCATCAAAGTGGTGAAAATCGGCCCGTGGGTCATCGGCGACGAGGCCGACGAGGACTGGCAGTTCTCCTACCTGCCCATTCCCACCAAGCAGTGCGACACGTGCGCTAAGCGTCGCGGTACGGGCAAGGTTCCCACCTGCGTGCAGCACTGCCAGTCGAAGTGCCTGGAATTCGGCACGATCGAGGAGCTTTCGGCGCGCATGGACGAGAAGCAGAAGACGCTTTTCGTGGTGGCGTAGAAGCTCGCAAGTTCACATCGACGGGGCTGCGTCAGCTTCTGAGGGGAGGCGCGCAGCCCCATTCGCAAGGGGGCGTTTCAAATGCATTCGAAGAAATACTACCTCGTGTACGGCCTGTTCTTCTCGCTCATCGTGGCCGCAGTCCTCTGCCTGTGTCTCACCATTGCCCAAGGGGTTCCCCATATCGACCCGATATTTTGGGCTCTGAGTTTCGCCGTCGCGTTCGTCACCTCGTTTATCGTGACGTCGATTCTTCCGCTCGCGAAGCTGTCTGCATCGTGCGCCGTGTATTTCGACGCGAAGCCCGGCAGCGTTGCGTTTCGCCTGATCCAGAACGTTTTCTTCTCCACACTTATCATGTTCTTCCTGGGCGCGGTGATGACCTGCTTTATGACGGGCGTTGGCGAGACCGAGGCGATAAACGCGATGACCGGCCAGATGGTGGGCGTGAACGTGTTCGATCGCTTCGTCGCGTTGTGCATGCAGTTCTGGCCGACGATCGTCATCGTGGCGTTTCTGTCCGATCCGCTGGCGGGCGCCATTGCGGGTGCGCTCGTGAAGGAGAATGCCGGTGTCTCAGCCTGATCGGAAAACCGGCGGGGTGGACTCGAGTGAGGTGCAAAAGACCATCGACGCGGTGACGGGCGCAACCTGGGGGACGCGCAATCGCATCATGGCGGGTTTGTTCCAGCGTGATCTGCGCAAACATGGCGACGATATGCCTGCTTTCGCGCCTCCCGGCGAAGATGCTCGAAGATAGCGAGCCTGGTGCGCCGTGATGCGTGCCAGGCTCCCGTGTGCCTTCCTTGAAAATACATCATTTGTTCGCTGTGTTAGCCATGCAAAACTTGCCACTTGCTGCTATGATTGAACGCGAGAAAACAGCTGCGCACCCACACTCTTAAACACACTCCGCGCTCATACCACGTAAGCGATTCGAGGCACATCCATGGCGTTCGTTCATTTGCATAACCATACCGAATATTCCCTGCTCGACGGCTTGACCCACGTGAAAGACATGGTCCGTCGCGC
>CAKUIV010000098.1 GCA_934661105.1 uncultured Ellagibacter sp.
GCCTGCAAATCAGCCTTGGCGACGGGGTCGCCGCATCCTCGGCTTGCGATGAGCGCGCCTTTCGGAAGCCCGGCAAGAACCTCTTTGGTGTAGAGGGAAAACGCCTCTCCCGCTTGTGCGGGGTCGGGCTCGCAGCATTCGCATGCCGCTTCTGCACCTTCCGCTGCGCGTGCGACGTCGCCGTAATGCGCAACGATCTCCGCGGTCTTCTCCGCGCCTTGCGCGCTGCCGCGATGAGAGGCGGCAGCCCCATTTCCGTACGTCATCGGTACAACCTCCGGCATATTTCCACCGCTACCGCAAGCGCTTCGATATCCTCGCGGGTCGTGTGAACGGCGAAGCTCGCGCGCCCCGTGCCTACCATGCCCGTCGAGGCCGCGAGCGGCATCGCGCAGTGGCCGCCCGACCTGACTGCGACGCCCAGCATGCCGCACACGGCGCCTATGTTCGCAGGAGGGATATTCGGGAGCGAGAATGATACGAGCCCACCGGCACCGTCCGGCTTGGCGTGGTCTCCCCAAACCGTGAGGCCCTCAATGCCGTGAAGCGCATGTACGGCGAATGGCGTCATCGCTTCCGCGTGCTCGAGCACGCGCTCCATTCCCAGGCTTTTCATGTACTCGATCGCCCCCGCCCAACCGATCGCTTGGGCGATAGGGGGTGTGCCTACTTCGTACTGAATAGCGCCTTGACGCAGGTAGTACGAATCGATGGATGCATGCGAGATCGTGCCGCCGCCGATGGCGATGGGATCCATCTCATCGAATGCGTCTTTCCCGATGAACAGGCCGCCGATGCCGAGCGGGCCGTACATCTTGTGGGCGGAGAACGCGGCGAAGTCGCAGCCGATTTCCTTCACGTTGAACGGCAGGTGGGGGAACGACTGCGCCGCATCGAGCATGAAGCGAGCACCCGCTTCGTGTGCCATGCGCGCCATATCGGCCACGGGGTTCACGATGCCGAGTACGTTCGACACGTGCGCCACGCAGACGAGCTTAGGGTGCGCCTCGAGAAGGCGGCGGTATTCTTCCAGATCGAGCCGCCCATCGGGCAAAAGCGGGATGAAGTCGAGCACGGCGTTTCTGCGGCGAGCCAGAAGAAGCCACGGTAGAAGGTCGGAGTGGTGCTCGGACAGCGCGACGACGATATGGTCGCCTTCGTTTACGTTGAAGTCGCCCCATGATTGCGCGACCAGATTGCACGAGGCGGACGCGTTCATGGTGTACACGGTTTGGCGACGGTCGGCCCCGATGAAATCTTCCAGTGTCTTGCGGGCATCGTTCAAATACTTCGTGGCGTTGGCGGAAAGCTCGTAGCCCCCGCGGTACACGTTCGCGTTTTCGTGCTCGTTGAAGTTCGCTTCCGCTTGGAGCGCGCGAGAACAGCGCTGTGTTGTTGCGGCGGAGTCGAGGTAGGCGAGCGTGTTTTTCTGCTTCCTGTCGTTAAGCAGGGGAAAATCCTCGCGGTTGCGCCAAGCCCAGGCATTCGCCCAGTCGAGCTTCTCGCGTTCTTCCTGGGCAAGCTGCGCGCGCCACGAATCCATGCGGCTTACGACGTCGTGCGCCACTTCGACGAGCTCTTCGTCGGCGGTCGATCGCTTGGGAGTACGATCCTGCGAGGTTGGGGAGACCCCGGGGGCCTTCAGCCGCTCAGGCAGTCCTCGCTTCGCTGCGGAACTCGCTTTGTGAAGACCCTCGAGGCCTTCCTCTGCCTGAAGAGCCCCTTCGTCTTGCGGGCTGTCTTCGTTTGCTTCTTCCCGTGCAATCTGTATGGCCTCGCGGGCGGAAAGCGTGAGGTCCTTTTTGAATGCCGACAGTTTATCGGGCACGATGGCGTTCGAGGCGAGCGTTTCCTCTCCGAAGACGACGTCTTTCAGGTTGATGCGCGGCAGGGGTCGGTCGACGCCGTTCGGGCCGGGGCTGCACAGTCCGCTTGCGTCGAGGCCTTCGAGGAAGCGGCGGGAAACGAGCATCGGCGTACGGCGGTACCACTGGATCCATGAAGCCACGACGTCGAGCGTGGGGTTATCTTGGAAAGTTTGACATACTTCGAGGAGATGACCAGGCGTGATACGTACCTGATCGCATCCGAGGAGCATGACGGAATCGGCATCGGGAACGTTTTCGAGTGCGCGTCTCGCATAGTCGAGGACGCCTTTAGGGACGTCGTAGAGCGAAAAGCCGCAGGCGTCCAAGGTTGCTCGGTAAGCCGCATCCGCATCGAAGGGGACGAAGGAAACCCCTGTGTTGCGGGGCTCGCTGCTTACGGCCCTTTCGAGTTGTTCGCGCTGCTCGGGGGAACCTCCTTCAAGCACCGATACGCTTGCGAACCGTGCTCCGATAGCGCAGGCGACGGCATGCGCGACAACGGGCGCGCCGTCGTATCGCTGTAGTGGGCGGGGGATGCCCGGTTTGCCTTCTTCGACGCCGTCGCAGACGACGGGCTCTTTGTCGGGATCCTCGAACGCGACTTTCAGCGGTGTCGTCCCGAAATCGGTTGCCAGCACCAAAGCGACGGTTTTCCCACAGGCTTTCTCGAGATCGTGCTTACTGGGTGTTTTGCGGAGTGCAGGCTTTCGTGCGGGCTGATGCTCATCTCTCGATATTGCGCTTGGTTTCATTGTCCCGTCCTTCGAAAGAGCTAATAGTGAAATAAACCAACTATAAGATATTGCCTAATAGTAGCTTCCATTTATAATAATCTAGGTGAATGATAACGATTGCGCGCCGAAGAAGCTAGGTCTGTCGAGCGTGTCGTTGTTCGGGAAACGGGAAGGAAGTGCTGTATGGGTAATGAAGCGAGGATGCCGCTGAGCCGCCGTAGTTTCATCGGCATCGCGGGCGTGGCAAGCGTGGCCGCCGCTATGACCGGTCTTGCTGGCTGTTCGTCGAATTCGGGCGGATCGTCGGACAAAAAGGAGGAGGCTCCGAAGAAGGTTGCCGACGGCCTTTCTAAAATGAACTGGGACGATGTTCTTGCCGAAGCGAAGGGCGGACAGGTCACGTTCTGCGCATGGGATACCGATGTCATGGTCAAACAATGGTGGGATAGCCTGGCTACCTACGTGAAGGACAACTACGACATCGAAATCGTTTACGTGCCGGACGATGCCGCCAACGAGCAGAAGATCCTCACCGACATCGAAAACGGCGGCGATGCCACTATCGACATGTTCTGGGGCATGGGCTCGAAGATGAGCCGATATCTCGAAAAAGACGGCTTGTTCCAGGAGGAATGGTTCAAGTTCTTACCGAACTACAAGTATTTTGACGAATCCGACGACCGCGTCGTCTTCGATGGAACGCAGAAGACGAACGGCGCCGAGGCTCCCTTCCAAACGCTGAATCCCTCCCTCGTTTATTCCAAGGATAAATGGAACAAGGACCTTGCTTGGGATGAGTCGAAAGGCGACGTCTCCGGCTTGTTCCATAACTTCACCGAGCTGTACCAATGGGTGCAGAAGAACCCGGGCAAGTTCACTTACATGGATCTGAACGGTGCAGGTGCATTCCATGCGCAGTGCTTCTTGCGTGCCGCGCTTGCCGAGCTTACCAATAACGGCTCGGGCGGATGGAAAGCCGTTTACGACGAGTCGGATGACGAAAAGACGCGTCAAAAGAAGATTGCCGACAATAACAAGGCCTGGTATGAATGGCTGCAGACCTCCGAAGCGACGGAAGACGCCTTCTACAGCAAAGCGGCCTATCTCTGGGCGTATCTGAACGATTTGAAGCCCTATCTTTTGCAGGGCGACGGAGGTCCGCTGTATGCGGCCGATGCCAGCACCATGATGAGCTACGTCATGTCGGGCGATCTGGCCTGCACGTTCACCACGTGCACTTCCATCTCGTCTCGCATCGAGGCGAACCCCTCTTCGTACATGCCCAATCCGCAGATTTACATGATGCAAACCTCGATCGGCATCTGGGACTACGTTGTGATCACCAACAACTCCCAAAACAAAGCGGCCGCGCTTGTCGTCGCCAACGCGATGATCGATCCCGAGCAGCAGGCGCTTGCTTTCGAAACCACTGGCAATGGCTACAACGTAAGCTACGATAAGCTCGAAAGCGACCAGAAAACCGCCTTCGACGACGTCTTCGCCGGCTTTATCGACGGTACGAGCCCTTCTGCCGAGGAAATCGCGAACTGCTCGTATCCCGACACCACGGGCAAGGTGAACGCCTGGATGGTGACTGGTTGGGATCAGAAGGTCAACAAGGCCTAATTGCGTACGATTTTGTTTTACGTGCGGCCAGCGTTCGTTGCCGGCTGCCGTCTATCTGTTCGCGACGGCGTCTTTTTTGGGGCGTCGTCGCGACCTTGTTTACCTGAAAGGCATCATGAGAAGCAAGTTTTGGCTGATAGCGTCATTCGTTCCGGTGTTCGCCCTGATGGCGATTGCCTACGTTGTGCCGCTCTGCTCGAACTTCGTTCAAAGCCTGCAGGGCAAATCGGGCGAGTTCGTCGGTTTGGCGAACTACGAATCGGTGCTGACCTCGTACTACTTCGTCGATTCGCTGCTCTACACGCTCAAGATAGCGATCATCTCCACGGCGGTTTCCATGGTGCTGGCCGTTGTGGTGGCGCTTGCCCTTCGCCAAACCTTCGTAGGAAAGCGTTTGGCGGTGTTTCTGTTCCAAATGAATCTCACCATACCGCGCATGGCCGCGGCAATGATCGCGGTGATGCTGCTTTCCCAAACGGGATTCGTCTCGCAGATTGCCCGCAGCTTAGGGCTTGTCTCCGAGGCGACGCAGTTTCCGTGGCTTGTGTTCGACACGGGCGGCATCGGCGTCATCATTGCTTTCGTGTGGAAGTTCTTCCCCTATATCGGCCTTTCGGCATTGGGCGTTTTACAAGGGGCGTCGCTTGAGCTGGAAGACCAAGCGGCAACGCTTGGAGTGGGAAAGTTCAGGCGTTTTTGGCATGTGACCTTGCCGCTTATCGTTCCGGCGACATCGATCGCGTCGATCATCGTGTTCGCGGCGGCGTTCGGCGATTACGAGCTTCCCATGGTCTTGGGAAGCTCCTCGCACCATGTTCTATCCGTGTACACCTATATGAAATATTGCGACGCGACGATGATGAACCAGCCCGAAGCCTACGTGCTTATGATCGTAATGTCGGCCGTGCTCGCGGTGGTTATCTTGGGGTACTGGAAGCTTACCTCGGGACGGGGCAGGTGATTCCATGAGGCCTTCTGTGCGCAATGCCATCGTTGTTTTGATGGCGGCGATTGTCATCGTGCCCCTTGTTCCTTTGGTGCTGTGGTCGTTTTCCGACGCATGGCCGTATACGAGCGTGGCTCCCGAGTTGGGCATGCGCGCATGGGATCAGGCGCTTTCGAGTCGGCAGGTGGTACGCTCTGCGGCCAACAGCTTTATGCTATCCGCAACGGTCGTGACAATCTCGCTGCTCTTAAGTTTTTTCGCCGCGAAAAACCTGGGGACCCGGCGCTTCAAGGGCAGACGGCTTATCCAGCTGCTTCTGCTCGTGCCGTCGTTCATTCCTCAAATTTCCATTGTGTTCGGTATGCAGCGCGTGTTTTCGCGTATCGGGTTGTACGCGAATTTTTGGGGGCTTGTGGTTGCGCTACTCGTGTTCTATGTGCCCTACATGACGCTGCTTTTGTCGGCGGTGTTCGAAAACTACGATTTGGATCGCGAACGTCAGGCGGCGACGCTTGGGGTGAACAAGGTGGATATCCTATTTCATGTGACGCTTCCTGCGGTGCGAGGGGGCGTTATCGTGACGTGCATCTTCGGTTTCATCGGCACGTGGTCGGCATACCTGGTGACGAGTGCGATCGCGGCTCCTGCATTCAAAACACTGCCGCTTCTGCTGTTCCCCATGATCAGCAGCGGCACCAACGGTTTCGCGTTCACGGCTGCCGTGGTCATCGTCTACATCGCGCCGGTGCTTGCGGTGCTCGTGGTGTTTTCCCGGCTCTTGGTTGACGACGCGACCAACTCGAAAGAAGGTGCGATGCTATGAGCTTCCTGGAGGTGTCGGGCATTTTCAAAACCTACAAGCATGCCTCCGAGCCTTGCGTGAGCAATCTCGATCTTTCCCTCGAGCGCGGTGAGATCGTCGTGCTTTTAGGGGAATCGGGGTGTGGGAAATCCACGCTGCTCAAGATCATCGCGGGACTTGAAGAGGCTGATAGGGGAGACGTTTCCATCGACGGCGAGCCGATGGGGAGCATGCCGCCCGAAAAGCGCCCGACAGCTATGGTCTTTCAAAAGGCACTCTTGTTCAACAACATGACGGTTGAGCAGAACGTGAATTTCGCCCCTCGGGTGAATCGAACCATGAAGAAAGCGGAGCTCACGCGCAAAACCGAGGAGATGATAAAACTTGTCGGGCTTGAGGGTCTTGGCAAGAAGAAGGCGACGGAGCTTTCCGGCGGGCAGGAGCAGCGCGTGTCTTTGGCGCGTGCTCTTATGGTCGAACCGAAGCTGCTGCTCTTGGACGAGCCGCTTTCGGCGCTTGACGCCACATTGCGCGAAACCATGCAGCGGCATATTCGTCGTATCAATCGGGAGACAGGCGTGACTATGCTCATGGTTACACACGACCAGCGCGAAGCCGTGGCGGTTGCTGACCGCATTGCGGTTATGCATGACGGTCGCATCGAGCAATACGACCGCCCTGAGGCGTTTTATTCGAGGCCTGCGACCAGGTACGTCGCCGAGTTTTTCGGGTGGCGCAATTTCATGCCCGCCATACGGAATGGCGGTGTCGCGAAATGCACGTTGGGCGAGTTCGCGCTTCCCGACCAAGTGCAAGACGCCCACGCGAGTGCAGCGGCTTTTGTGGAAGAGAACCGTCTGGGGGTTTCGGGCGATGAGGCTTCGCTCCTGCTCGCCTGTCGCCCTGAAGCCGCATGCAACTTCGGAGCGGGTCGACTTTCCGGTCGCGTTGTCGCTCGCGAATGCGAAGGCATGTCGGCGAGATGCATCGTTCTTTGCGGCCGAGGCGACCGTAAAGTCTCTCTGCAGCTTTCCTTCCCTCGGGAGGCGGCTTGCGAAGAGGGGGAGAACGTCAGCTTCGACTTGAATCCAGCGTATATGTGGCTGGTTGAAAATTGCTAGAGGAGGGCGAAGCCGAGAAGGCTTACGAATAGGGCAGTGACCGCATTGCCGGGATCAAGGCGAGAGAGAGGATGTGCTTTCAATGACTCAGGTATTCGACGAGGAAATCTACGACATCGTGGAAAAGGGGCTTTTGGGCGGTGGCCTTACTGAAGCCGAGACGCTCAAGCTCTATCAGGTTCCCGAACGCTCCAAGGAGGCGGCCTATATCCGTTGGGCCGGGCAAGAGCTTTCGCTTCGTGCGGGTGACGGCAAAGCTGAAATCCATGCGCAAATCGGGCTCAACTCCACGATTTGCCCGAAGAACTGCAAGTTCTGCTCGTTCGCGGCCTGCAATTCCTCGCGTAAGGGCAAATTCGAGCTGGAAAAGAAGGATGTGCTCGAATACGCGAAGCTTTATATGGAAGATGGCGCAAACCTTATGCTGCTGCTCACCACGGCGAGCTACAGCTTTGAAAAGCTGCTCGACATGGTGGGGAGCGTGCGAGAAGTCATAGGGAGCGAGATGCCGCTTCTCGTGAACACCGATGACATGACGCCCGATCGAACGCGGGCGCTTAAGG
>CAKUIV010000099.1 GCA_934661105.1 uncultured Ellagibacter sp.
GTCTCCCGTCTGCGCCCAGCTCGATTCTACCTCCGGGGGCGCGCTTGCCAAGCCTTTCTCCCGTCGCGCGTTCTTCTGTGCGAGCGGGGTGGTCGGCTCCCTCGCCTTTCTCGGCAGCGCCTTTGGCGGGCGCATCATGGCCTTCGCCGATGAGGCGGGCAACACGAGCTTCGTGGTCAACATCCTGTCGCGCAAGGACATCGTCGTGCTCGCGACCGACGTGGCCAACGACATGCGCGTCGTTTCGGGCATGAAGGTCGTCCTGCGCTCGCTCGACAACGACAAGGTGGTCGAGGGCGAAACCGACGACCAGGGCATCGTGACCTTGCGCATCGCCGACTTGGCCGACGGCGCGTCCGCCTATTCCAGCGATTACACGTTCTGGGGGCGGATTTCGGCCTACAAGGACGGCTACCGCGAATATGAGAACTACCGCGTGCTCGTGAAAGGCGGCCCGCTTCCCGCCGACGCCTCCGGCAAGCGCCAGGCGAACGTTCAGATTCCCACGCGTCCGGTGGGCAGCGACCCCTACGTGCGCCTCGCCGCCTTCGACGACGACGACATCCAGTATGGCAAGGCGACGTTTCCCGTGTGCGACGCGAACACGGCGACGCACGTGGTGACGATGCAGGTCATGGCCGGCCAGGGCACCCCCGTCACCGGGTGGCTCACCGCGAACGGGGAAGTGGTCGCCGGCCCGCAGACCTTGACGGCGCATGCGGCGGGCGGGCGCGACGGGCTTTCCGCAGTCGATGCCGCCACAGCCGCCAAGGGCACGGGCGCGACCTTTGAATTCCAAGGGACCTATCTTCGCGACCTGCCTGCCGGCGCTGCCCTGAAGGGACACTTCACCGTCGACGGCACCACGCGAGGCCTGCCGTTCACCGTCGCTTTCAGCGAGTCTGCCGGTGGGCTGCCGTCGTTCCTCTCGGCCGCAGGCCAGGAAACGCGCATCTTCGCGAGCACGAGCCAATCGTCGGAAAGCAAGACGCCCGCCATCCTCGACAGCGACTGGTCGCTCAACCTGATCTCCGGCACGCTTACGCTTCCGAAGTCATGGCCCGTCGTCGGCGGCGCGCAGCTCTCGCTTGACCTGCCGCTGTTCCCGCTCGACATCGTCCTCGACCCGCAGGGCGGCTTCGGCTTCGCGCTCGGCACCGACACCATCTTCCTCCGCTATCGGCATAAGAACTTCGATCCCAACGACTGGTGCTTCATGTCGCGCGAAACGCTCGAGGAATACCGCGGGCGCACGACGGCGATCTTCATGGATGCGTTCAAGCGCTACGACCGCGCGCTCGACGCCTGGAAGGACAAAACGGGAAAGACTCACTCGCCCACGTTCGGCGGCGTGGATTCGCGCGTCGATTTCGGCATCCAGATCACCGGCAACTACGACTACGATGAGGAACTCTATCTCGGCGACGCGGTGGTTGCAGCCGAGCTCCTCTTCAAGTTCGTGAAGGGCAAGCAGTTCGTGTTCGGGCCGGTGCCCGTGTTCATATCGTTCGATTTCTCGTCCTTGACCACGGTTTCGATCCTGCTCCCTCTGTCGATGCGGCCGTGGAGCTCGCTTCCCGATCCTAGCTTCGGGAAGATGCTCTCGACGATTTCCCTGCGCGAGCCCAACGAGAAGGAAGGCGGCTTCGGGGCCACGATCGAGGAGAAGCTCACCATGGGCATCTCGCTCGGCCTCGGCGTGTCGGGGCTCATCTCGGTGGCCGCGCGTGGCTACGGGTTCATCTCGGTGATATTCGAATTCGTGGATACCTTGCCCGACCCCAGCTACGGGTTCCCCCACATCAACGTCTCGGCCGGCGTGGGCGTCCAGGTCGTG
The DNA here is from genome assembly GCA_934661105.1 of uncultured Ellagibacter sp. Classification (GTDB taxonomy): domain Bacteria; phylum Actinomycetota; class Coriobacteriia; order Coriobacteriales; family Eggerthellaceae; genus Ellagibacter. Next base: position 1,838 of record CAKUIV010000099.1, read on the forward strand.
GTGCAGGTGCTTCTGTTCAAGGGAACCTTCAACGTGGTGAAAAAGACCTGGAAGCGCGTGTACGACAACTGGCCCGAGCCTCCCAAAGAGGACAAGGCGGCACTGCAATCCGCATCTTCGGACGACGGGGTGGAGCTGCTCGGCGCCGACGTGGTCTACAGCGACGCGACCGAGGAAATGCAGATGGTCACCGACCGCGAAATGTGCGGTGTGGCCGAATTCACCGCGGCTGTCAGCCGAAGCGGGCTCACAAGGGCCAGCTACACCAACGAAAGCGCGACGGGCAAGGCGATTCTCGAGTCCGACCTGGGATTCGACGAGGTCTACGAGCGCCGCGTGGGCGACGTTTCCCTGCAGGACGACGAGGGCAAAGACGGGGACGAAGACGACGGCTGGATTCTTCTCTACGATCCCACCGACGGCGTGCGTCCGAACATCGAGAAGGTCATCTTCTCCGACGTCATCAGCGATCCGCGCGTGAAGCTCGTCGTGGTCGACGGCGTGCGCTACCTGTGCCGCATCGTCGCCGTGGACGTGAACGGGTCGGCCGTGTCGCTCCAGTCGACCGACGGGGAAGGCGGCGCTGCCGCCTCGGGCGGCTACACCCTCATGAAGGACAAAGACGGCGTCGCGTTCTTCGTCGCCGACGACGCGAGCGACGTTGCCGCGCTCGCCGCAAACGGCGCCGACGGCGCGACGGACGAGAGCGCCAAGCTTGTCTGGAACCCCGACACGTGCGCCTACGAGGTTCCCGACGAGGTGCAGGCGGAAAGCGACGTGTTCCTTGCCGACCTGGGCGTTTTCCCGGATTTCGACGACGAGCCGGAAGACGGCGTCACGCTGCAGGCCACCGACCTGTTCGCCGATACGCCATCGGGCATCGACCTGCTTTCCCCTGTGGCCGAAAGTTCCTCGGCAGACGTCGGGCGTTGCCGCGTGGCGATTTCACGCTTCTCGAACGCGACGGGCACGTGGAGCGCGCCTGCGATCCTGGAGTTCGGCATCGAGGAAGGGGGTTACCCACAGTATTCGCGCGTGAACACGCACGATGTCGACTTCGACGTCATGGCCGCTGCCGGCTACTCCGATTCCGACGACGGTGCGACGCTGCTCCATTTCGCGATCACGTCGTGCGCTCGCCCGCTTGGCGAGGACAAGACGCTCGAAAACCAGGGCAAGCTGCAGTACGTCACCTACATCGCCGTCGACCCCAAGCGAATCTCGTTCAACGGGACGATTGCCAAGCCGGTGCGCGCGATCTCGTATCTGCCCGCGCTCGTCGAGTACAACACGCCGATGTGGAACGCGCGCATCGAAGAGGTCGTCGAAGACGGCGAGAAACATATGCTTTTCGCAGCGCTTGCTTTGAACAACGGCAACATGCCGCGGATCCAGACCGTGTGGACGAAGGGCAATTCTTCATGGGAGATTCATCGTTCGACGGTTTCGCCGGAGCGCGTCGACTCGTTCTCGTTCGGCAGCAAGGGCGTGATGAACCTTTCCACCAACGAGGCGGGCGCTGCTCTTGTGTGCCTGACCAACGACGATCGGTCGGGAAGCATCGTCATCGGGCTGCACAAGGGCATGAAGTCCGCTGATGCCGTCTTCGCGCGCATCGGCTCGCAGGGCATTCCGTCTTCCGCGCCTGAAAGCGGGTTCATCTACACGCAGACCACCGGCCAAACCGACAGTTCCGGCACGCCCGAGAAGCGCGTCATGCTGGCGGGCATCGACCCGTCCACGGGCCGCGGCTTCGCCGACGACGAGCTCGGCCGCACCACGGCGAGCACCATCTTCACCTCGCCGAAGGGCGGCTACCTCTTCGCGGTGCGCAACCTCGACACGCGCGTGCTTCCCGACGAGGCCGACGCGGGCGAGCAGGTGCGCCTGTACCAGGTGCTCGCCGCGAACGTGCACGACAAGACGCTTTCGGGCTACGGCGACTTCTACCCGTTCGCTCAGCTCGACATGCCGATCGACGACATCGCCTGCATCGACGCCAACTGGGGCGCCGCGTCGTTCTGCTACACCACGATCAAGGACATCAGCACGCTGCGCGCCGACATCCACCACGTGGTGGTGCCGTTCGTCGAGGGCCTGTCGCTTGCCAACGTGAGCTGCACCGACTCGTTCTGCGGCCCGGGCGACGCGTGCAACATCGCCATCACCGTCACCAACACGGGCAACCTGCCCATCTTGGGCTACACCGCTCACATCTGGGACGCGCCCAACTGCATGGGCAACGAGCTCGCGACGGTGAAGGTTTCGGTGGCGGACAACATCGTGTCGCGTTTGGAAGGGTACAAGGAGAAGCTCGACTCGCAGGGCGCGCCGACCGGCGAGTTCGGCGACGACAGCGCGCACGACGAGTCGTACCTCTACCCGGGCGCGTCGCGCACGAACGCCGTGTCGTTCACGCTGCCCGAAAAGCTTTCCGGCCAGGTGACGCTCCATGTGACGATCGATGGCGTGAAGTCGGGCAACCGGCACCTCGACACGTTCTCGGCCGACGACTCGACGTCGCTGCTTGCGAACGGCGACGTCGACTGGCCCGACGACGATGAGATCTTCTCGCTCATCGACCCCGAAAGCGAGCAGTTCTCCTTCGACGCGTCGTGCGAGGTTTCCGCGTCCGAGCTGCTCAGCCGCGGCGACTACGACATCGAGCAGGGCGGCGTGCCCGGCGGCGGCTCGGGCGGCGGCTCTGGTTCGGGATCCGGCTCGGGCTCGGGCGGCGGCGCTGCGGCCGACGTGCTTTCCCCGACGGGCGATAACATGAGCCTCACCGGGATCGCGGCAGGCGCGCTCGCGAGCGCGGCGGTGGCGGGCGTTTCCTGGTACGAGCGCCGTCGAGCCGAAAACGAGCGTGGGGGAGACCTGTAACGCGAAGAGCCCCCAGGTTCTTTTGCTGCTTTGTGGAAGGCGGCACGGCCGGGCGCCGTGTCGCCTTCTTCTTGCAATCCGGTTGGGGTGCTGGGTTTCGCGCCCTTGCCTCTTGCCCCTTTGCTGTCCCGCACGCTCTTACGCTCAGGGTGCTTGTGAAGTAATATAGAAGCGGTGCGCTCATTGCTGCACCGACCAATTGCAACTCATTCGATCGGAGCAGCGCGAAGTGACGGCAGAAGAAATCAACGTGAACGCAACTGACGCGAACCGTGCGCCCGAAGGTGAAAGGGCTGCGCTTGCCGATGCATTCGCCAAGATGAAGACGCAGCTGCGCATCGTCAACGCACTGTCGCGCAACTTCTTGAACGTGTTTCTCGTCGGGCTTGAAAACGAGACGGTTCAGATCATCAAGCTCAACGGGTACGTTCCGGGCGGCCTGCGCGGCGCGGCCGAAAACGAGCAGCGATGCTACCAGAGCGTCATCGCGCGCTACGCCGACGAGCGCGTGCATCCCGACGACATCGACGCGTTCCTGAAGGCGCTCGACGTGGCGACCGTCCGCGCTGCCCTTCAGACGCAGGATGAGTACACCGGCCACTACCGCATTCTCGACGACGACGGCGAGGTCCACTACTTCGAGTACCGCTACATTCTCATGGATGCACTCGACGGTGAGGCATCGGACGAGGTGGTCGCTGGTTTTCGCAACATCGACGCCATCATCGAGGAAGAAGCGAAGAATCGCGAGCTTTTGGCTTCCGCGCTTGCGGCGGCCGAGCATTCCAACCGCGCGAAGACCAACTTCCTGAACAACATGAGCCACGACATCCGCACGCCCATGAACGCGATTATCGGGTTCACCTCGCTTGCGGCGGCGCATATCGACAACAAAGAGCAGGTCACGAACTACCTCGGCAAGATCCAAACGTCTTCGCAGCATCTGCTTTCGCTCATCAACGATGTGCTTGACATGAGCCGCATCGAAAGCGGCAAGATGTTCATCGAGGAGGCCGACGCGAATCTCTCGAGCATCATGCACGACCTGAAGACGATCGTGCAGTCCGATGTCGCAGCGAAGCGTCTCGACTTCTTCATCGACACGGTCGACATCACCGATGAGGAGATCGTGTGCGACAAACTGCGGCTGAACCAGGTTCTTCTGAATCTGCTTTCCAACGCGGTGAAGTTCACCGAGCCCGGTGGGTTCGTGAGCGTGCGCATCGCGCAGAAGGCGGGTGCCCCGGCGGGCTTTGCCGACTACGAGTTCCGCGTGAAGGACTCGGGTATCGGAATGTCGCCCGACTTCGTTGAGCACGTGTTCGAGGCGTTCGAGCGCGAGCGCTCCTCCACGGTGAGCGGCATCCAGGGCACGGGCCTTGGCATGGCTATCACCAAGAACATCGTCGACATGATGGGCGGCACCATCAAGGTTGAAAGCGAACTGGGACGGGGCACCGAGTTCATCGTGTCGTTGAGGTTCCGAACGGCCGAGAACCCGGTGAAGCACGTGCCCGTGCCAGAGCTTTCGGGTTTGCGGGCGCTCGTCGCCGACGACGACCTGCACACTTGCACGAGCGTCGCCAAGATGCTTTCGCAGATCGGCATGCGCGCCGACTGGACGATGTACGGCACCGAAGCGGTGCATCGTGCGCAGTTCGCGATCGATCAGGGCGACGAATACTACGCCTATATCATCGATTGGCTCATGCCCGATATGAACGGAGTCGAATGCGTGAGGCGCATTCGCTCGGTGGTGGGCGCGTCGAAGCCGATCATCATCTTGACGGCGTACGACTGGTCGAGCATCGAGGAAGAGGCGCGCGAGGCGGGTGTGACCGCGTTCTGCTCGAAGCCCCTGTTCCTAAGCGAGCTTCAGGCACTTCTGGAAGAGCCGTTCGTCCATGCCGAGAAGAAGGAGGAAGCTGAAGACCTCGCGACCGACCGCTTCAAGGGGCATCGTATCCTTTTGGCTGAGGACAACCAGCTCAACCAGGAAATCGCCGTCGAGATTCTCTCGCCGACCGGGCTCGTCGTGGACGTTGCGCAGAACGGGCGCGAAGCGGTTCGCATGGTGGAAGATGCGCCGGCGGGAACGTACGACCTCGTGCTCATGGATGTGCAGATGCCCATCATGGACGGCTACGAGGCCACGCGCTGCATCCGCCTCATTCCCGACAAGCGGAAAAGCTCGCTGCCGATTTACGCGGTGACGGCGAACACGTTCGAGGAAGATAAGAGCCGTGCGGCCGACGCGGGCATGAATGGGCACATCTCCAAGCCGATCGACGTTGCCCAGCTTGTGAAGACGCTCGAAGAAGCGCTTTCTCAGGAGGCGTAGGGGCGCGGTAGGGCGCGTAGCCGGTTGACGATTAGGGGCGTGCGCCGGATGGCGATCAGGAACGCGGTGGCTGGCGGCGGCCTTCGCGCGAAATGCGAGCTTGTAATGCCGAATTTCGCGCCTATCCAATCAAGGGATAATCGAAGTGCGAGGGCATGAGAGGATACGTCGTGAATAGTGAGGCCAGCTGATTGAGAAGTGCCTGGTCACAGGCATGTCGCTCATTTGGCTACCGTGCCATCTCTCTCCACCCCTCGCACTTCGATTATTTTCCGATCGGATAACGGTCATGTGAGGGATTTCCGCGGCGATATCGTGCGGCTTTCCATTAGCGGAAACGTGTCGGGGCTCTTATTTC
>CAKUIV010000100.1 GCA_934661105.1 uncultured Ellagibacter sp.
CCGCCGCCATAGCCGAGCCGATGGTTTTCCGCGTCGAATGCGACGAGGGGAACGATGGCGGCATCAATTTCGCACGCCTGCACGGGCGTGCATCCGGCAAGGGAGGGGTCGTCTGGCGCGATCGCCTTCGCCGGGTGATCGAAGAACGCGCGTGGGCTTCCGTCGTCGGGAACGTTCCAGAACGTCATCGAAACGCCGCCTTTCGGGGCTGTCATCATCACGGGGAACGCGCACTTCCATCCGCGAACTTGGGCTTCGGCCACGAAAGCAGAAAGGTCGACTTCGCTTCCCAAAGCGTAATACACGGCGATACGCGCGCTCGTGCGAAGGCGAGATTCAAGGCAGTGAAGCAGCTTGCCGCACGCGAGCTTGCTGCGCCGCTCTCGCTCGATCGTGTCGATGGCGTCGCGTTTCGCGATGATCTCTTTGCGCATGTTCTTTTTCTCGTTCATGTCTAGCCAGTATAGGGAGTCGATTCGTTGCGCGGCGCTCTCCGAAAAAAGTGCATATTTCAGTCGATGCGCAGCCTGAAAAGCCGCATACTAGTCGCGTTCGTTTTTCGAACGCACTATCGGCTTCGTCGGAGGGATTGCAAGTGGAAGGCTTCGACCTTATCAGCACGGGCATCTGGTCCATTGTGCCGCCGCTCTTGGCGTTGGGTCTCGCTCTCATCACGAAAGAGGTGTACTCATCGCTCACGATCGGCGTGCTCATGGGCATGGTCATCTACCAGTTCACGCTGAACGGTGCGGGCGTCGAGCAAGTCATCGATGCGTTCGCCATGCTTCCGCAGATGATGGCGGAGCAGATATCGTCGAACGGCGCGCTGTTGTTGTTCCTTGCCCTATTGGGCGCGCTTACCGTGGTGATAGCCATTGCCGGCGGCTCGCGTGCGTACGCCGAATGGGTGTCGAAGCATGTGAAGAACGCGCGGCTGGCGTCGATTCTCACGGCGATTCTCGGCATTCTCATCTTCGTCGACGACTACTTCAATTGTCTGACGGTCGGCGCGGTCATGCGTCCCATCACCGACAAGTTCCATATCAGCCGCGAGAAACTGGCGTGGATCATCGATTCGACGGCAGCCCCTATTTGCATCATCGCGCCGGTGTCGTCGTGGGCGGTCGCTGTGGGCGGGTATCTGGGCGACGACGGTTTCTCGACGTTCGTGCAGTCCATCCCGTACAACTTCTATGCGCTGCTCACCATTTTCTTCGTGTTCTTCATGCTCATCAGCAAGTGGGATTTCGGGTCGATGCGCGCCGCCGAGGAAGCGGCGGCGGCCGACCATGAGGCGCGCGATATCCCGCGTGAGGGAAGCGCCCTTGCCGCCGTGTCCGCGACGGGTCTTCCCGACAAGCACGTCGAGTCCTACGATGCCGACCACCCCGGCGTGCCGTCCGTCGTCACCGAGGAAGCGGACATCGACGATGCGGCGTCGGGCGCGGTTGACGAGTACAAGGGCCTGAACATTTCCGACAAGGGGCGTGTGTTCGACCTGGTTGTTCCTATCGTCGTTTTGATCGTGTTCTCAATCTTGGGGATGCTCTACACAGGTGGGTTCTTCAAGGGCGTCGACTTTGCGACGGCTGTCGGCGAGAACCCGGTTGGCGGTCTGTGCATCGGCGCATGCGTGGCGCTCGTTGTCGCGGCGGCGATGTTCCTCCCGCGTAAGCTTACGACGCTCCAGGGTTTCATCGAAGGCATATCCGAAGGCGTTCGCTCCATGGTCGGCGCCATCATGATCCTTGTGCTGGCGTGGAGCTTGGGCGGCCTGTGCCGCCATTTGCTCGGCACCGGTGAATTCGTAAGCTCGACGCTCACGGGGTTGGGCGTTGGCCTGGCCTTGCTGCCGGCGATCTTCTTCCTTGTGGCGGCGTTCATCGGCTTCGCCATGGGTACTTCATGGGGCACGATCGCGCTTATGCTTCCCATCGTGCTCGGCGTGTTCCCGGCAGACGATCCGCTTTATCTTGTTGCCATCGGATCAACCCTCGCGGGTGCTGTGTATGGCGACCATATCTCGCCGATTTCCGATACGACGATCTTGTCCTCGGCAGGCGCGAAGTGCAACCACTTGCGTCATGTGGCAACCCAGATTCCCTACGCGACGGTTGTTATGGTGTCGTGCTTCATCGGCTATATCGTGGCCGGGTTTACTGCGAACCCGTGGATTTCGCTCGTGCTCGGTATGGTGATTATCGTTGTCGCCGTATTCGCGCTGCATAAGCTCCGCTTCGGCGCGAAGGCGGCGACGAAATAGACCGAAGCACCACGTAAGGGAACACGGCGCAGCTCTTCCGAAAGAAGCCTAAACCGAAACGAGCCTCCATGAATCGCTGGCCGATCATGGGGGCTCGTGCTTTGCTTGGGCAAAGGGAAAGAGCGCGCTTGCTATTCGATTCCGAGCACTTGCATGACGAGCAAGGCCACGGTGAGCACGGTCACGATGCCGACCGTTACCCAGATGAGCGCACGCGACAGGGGCTTCGATCGGAATGCTCCCATGATGTGCTTGTCGGATGCGATGATGGCCATGAAGACGAGCAGCACGGGCAGGATGATGCCGTTCACGAACTGGGCGGTGAGCATGATTCCCATGAGGTTCATGTTGGGGATGAGCACGACCACGGCGCCGATCACGATGACGAAGGTGAAGATGCTTTTGAACATGGGCGCTTCACGCCACTTGAACGACACGCCTGCCTCCCAGCCGAACGCTTCGCAGATAACGAACGCTGTCGTAAGCGGCAGAACGCATGCGGCAAGGAACGATGCCGCCACCAGGCCGATCGCGAAAAGGGCTTCGGCGTACTGTCCTGCAAAGGGGGCAAGTGCGCGTGCGGCCGCCTCGGCGCTGTCGACCTCGATGCCCTGCGGGTAGAGCACCGCTCCCGTCGTCACGATGATGAACCATGCCACGAGGCATGCGGCGATGGTTCCTGAAACCGCGTCGACTTTCTGTTCGAACAACTCGTTGGTCGTGGTGCCCTTCTCGACGACATTGCTTTGCGTGAAGAACATCATCCACGGGGCGATCGTGGTGCCGATCATGGCGATGACGAGCGACACCCAGCTCACGCCGCCGGTGATTTGCGGAACAACGGTCGAGGTGAGTGCGTCGTTCCAGTTGGGTTGTGCGAGTACCGCGGCGATGATGTAGGTGACGAACACAAGCGAGAGCGCCAGAAACACGTTCTGCACGCGCTTGTAGCTTCCGCCCACGATGAGCAGCCATACAGCTCCTGCGGCAACGGGGACCGAAACGTACTTCGGCACACCGAACATCTCCATACCCGACGCAATGCCGGCGAACTCGGAAAACGTTGTGGCGACATTGCCGATGAGCAGGGCGAACATAGCAAGAGCGGCAAGGCGGATGCCAAAGCGCTCGCGGATAAGGGCCGCGAAGCCTTTGCCGGTCGCCGCACCCATGCGCGATGCGGTTGTCTGCACGACGATGAGCAGGATGCACATGATGGGGATAACCCACAGCGTCGTGAATCCGAACTTCGCGCCCGCCGTCGAGTAGGTTGAAATGCCGCCGGCATCGTTTCCCGCCATTGCGGTGATGATGCCCGGTCCCATTGCGGCGAGGATAAGCAGCAACCGGCTCTTTTTCTTGCTTTCCTGTTCCGGCGCACCAGTATCCGACCGCGGCTTTTCAGGCTGCTTCGAAACGTGCGCCTTACCGCTTACGCCGAACGCTTTGGGCGATACGGCGAGTGCCTTCTTATCCGTGCCGGCCTCAGCGGTTGGCTTTGTTTTCCCGAACACCATGGTTTAGCTCCATGAATAGCCGATAATCTGGAACAACACGAGGGTGTAGAGCACGAGGAACAGGATTGCCGCCACGGTGATTCCCACGCCGAGCAGCACGTTGTTCCTCGTCTTGTCTCCGGCGACGTCGTCTTCGATGGCGTCCCATGCGTCGTCGGTGGTGACGATGCCCAAAAGCTTGCCGCGCTCGTCGACGACGGGCATGGCGGGCAGCTCGTATTTGAAGATGTCGGCTGCGATGTCGTCTTCCGTTTCGTCGGGCGAGGCCGTGATGAGATCGGTGTACATGATGTCATGCATGAGTTTGCTGTCGTCGGTAAGGACGAGCGTGCGCAACGACGACACGCCGACGAGCTTCCCGTATTCGTCGAGCACGTAGACGTAGTGCACGGTAGGGTGCTCTTCGGGCAGCTCGCGCAGCACCTCGATCGTCTGACGCACGGTGTAGGTGTCCTGCACGGCGACGAACTGCGTGGTCATCATGCCGCCCGCGGTGCCGTCCTTGTATCCGAGGAGGCGGCGGATTTCGGCCGCATCCTCAACGCCCATCAGGCGCAAAAGCGCTTCGGCCTTCTCGTAGGAAAGGTCGCGCACGATGTCGACGGCGTCGTCGGGGTCCATGTTGCCGAGGACGTTTGCGGCCTTGGCGTCGTCGAGGTCCTCGATGAAGTCGGCCTGGTATTCGTCTTCCATCTCGGAGATGGCTTCGGTTGCCTGGTTCTCGTCGAGATGTTTGAACACGTTGGCGCGTTGCTGCGGGTCAAGCTGCTCCAAGATGTCGGCGACGTCTGCGGGGTGCAACTCGTCAAGGCGCTTGTGCGTGACGGAAAGCTGCACCTCGGAGAGGTCGCGATCGAGCAGGTCCATGTAGTTCCACGCGATGATCTTCTCGTCGATCTGCTTGTGGAATGTCTTCGCTACCTTGACCACCGCGCGCTCGAGCCAAGGGGCAAGGCCGCGCAGGATGCCTCGGATGCCGACTTCGGCACCGAGAAGTCGCAGCTGGTTGCCCGATTGGGAAAGTTTCAGGTCGTTTACGCGCACGACCTTAAGTCCTTGCGTGTCGACGATCTGCCGGTCCATAAGGTCGCGCGCAAGCAAAACCTCGTCAGGTTGGAGATAGCTGAAACGGATGTCTTTTGCCTCGACGCTGAGCTTGATTCCCTCGCCGTCGAACTCGTCGACGTACTTGCGCCAGGAAATCATGAAGGGGACTTTGCCCGGCCCTTGGAACGCAAGGCTGGTTATGCGGGGAAACACCTCGCCGGTTGAGATGGCGAGGTCTGAAATAGTGCCGATTTTCTCGCCGGCGAAATCCACGACGGGCTTCCCCAGCATTTGGGATAGATAAAGCATGGCGCTCCCTTACTCAATTATGCGCCCCTTGGCTTTGGAATCGTACCACGCCGATAATTCGGCCTGGGTAAAATCTTCGTCAAGCAGGGATGCATCGCAGTCGTCGCTCCGACTGCCAGAGAAAGAAGGAGCCGGAGAACTACATACTGTGAGGCTTGTGTTTTCGAACCTTCAAGTACGTGCCTTTCCTCCAACAATAAAAAAACCGCACGTGTTGGTTGCCCAATCGTTGCGGAATAATACGGCTGAAATGGTGCGCCATGAGGGATTCGAACCCCCGGCGTACTGATTCGTAGTCAGTCCCTCTATCCAGCTGAGGTAATGGCGCACTTCCAAACAGCAACGGTTATTATGCCATCGGTACAGGGCGGTGTCAACAGCATTCCTCACTTTTTTTCGAAAAGTTGGCGGAAAGGCGTTCCGGGGCTGCGCTTCGGGCTTATGGAGGCGGTTTCCACGACCGGTTCGCCATTGCTGCGCCCGTCACCGCTCACGCATTTTTATGGAGCGTGGGCGTAGCGGCGAGGTGCCGTGTGCGAACGGGCGGTATCATTGCCTAATTCGAGCGGAAGGAACGACAATGACCGACAATCGCATCGACCTTTATGAGAACTTCCAGTCCATTAACGCGATCGACCCGGCTCTCTATGAGAGGTTCCGCGTGAAACGCGGTCTTCGCAATTCCGACGGCACGGGCGTGCTCGCGGGAATGACGAACATCTCGAACGTTCACGGCTACTTGCTTTCCGATGGCGACAAGTTGCCCGATGAAGGGTCGCTTCGCCTTCGCGGATACGAAATCACCGACCTACTCGGCGAAGAGAGCTCGCTTCACCGTTTCAGCTACGAGGAAGTGGCGTATCTGCTGCTCCTGGGCGATCTGCCCACGCAGTCCCAACTCGATCGCTTTGTCGAGGCGATCGATGCGAATCGCGAATTGCCGGACGGTTTCACCGCGTCGATGATTTTGAAGGACACGCCTCCCGATATCATGAACGTGCTCGCGCGGTCCATTCTCTTGCTGTACGCCTACGACCACGATGCCGAGGATCGCTCTCCCGAGCACGAGATCAACACGGCGATCTCGCTCATTTCACGCGTTCCCCGCATGATGGTGCTCACGTACTACGCGCAGCAGGCGCGCTATCACAACGGGTCGATGATCATGCATCGTTTCATCCCGGGACAATCGACGGCCGAGACGATTCTCTCGATGCTGCGTCCGAATCGCGAATTCACGCCCGAAGAGGCGCGCATGCTTGACATCATGCTGTGCCTCCATGCCGAGCACGGCGGCGGTAACAACTCGACGTTCACGACGCGCGTCATGTCGTCGGCGGATACCGACCCGTATTCGGTGTACGCGGCGGCCATCTGCTCGCTCAAGGGTAAGAAGCACGGCGGCGCGAATCACCAGGTGCGCGCGATGCAGGCCGATATCAAGGCTCATGTGAAGAATTGGGAAGACGACGATGAGATCGCCGACTACCTTGCCAAGATCGTGAACAAGCAGGCCTACGACAAAAGCGGCCTTGTTTACGGTATGGGGCACGCGGTTTACACGCTGTCCGATCCGCGCGCGGTCATTTGCAAGAAGTATGCCGAAAAGCTTGCCGTCGGAAGCGAGTTCGAGGCGGAGTACGACCTTTTGCGCAGGATCGAGCGCTTAACGCCTGAGGTCATTCTGCGCGAAAAGGGCACGAAGAAGAACATCTGCGCGAACATCGATATGTATTCCGGTTTCGTGTACTCGATGATGGGGATCCCCGAGGATTTGTACACGCCGCTTTTCGCGTGCGCGCGCATGGCCGGCTGGGCGGCTCACCGGTTCGAGGAGATCGTTTCGGGCAAACGCATCATCCGTCCTGCCTACAAGAGCACCTGGAGCGGCAGCCGTCCGTACAAGCCCATTTCCGAGAGGTAGCGTTCTGCTCGGTGAGTGTATAATGCCTGAACAAGAGGGATTTTGCGAGGGGAAGGAAATGAATCATGCCGCCTAAGTTTCCCAAGGGCAATGTAAGGCTGATGACGGATGAGGATCTTGACGGATTCACGCTTGACCAGCTGAAATGCCGTGCGTGCAGCGGGTACGGCAACTGCGGATACAAGCAGATGAACCTCTACAACGGCAAGGCCGTTTCGATCTGCCAAATGCGCAAGAAAAAACTGCAATGCGA
>CAKUIV010000101.1 GCA_934661105.1 uncultured Ellagibacter sp.
GTACGCCTCCAGGTGGAACGGGTCGATGCAGTTCGCGTCGTCGAGATCGACGGTCGCGGCCTCGTAGGCGAGGTTCACCGGGTGCTTGAGCGGCAGATTCCAGATGGGGAAGGTCTCGTACTTCGCGTAGCCGGCCAAGGTGCCGCGCTTATGCTCGTGGTAGAGCTGCGAGAGGCACGTGGCCATCTTGCCCGAGCCGGGGCCGGGGGCGGTCACCACGACGAGCGGGTGCGTGGTCTCCACGAACTCGTTTTTGCCGTAGCCCTCATCGGAGACGATGTGAGCGGTGTCGTAGGGGTACCCGGCGATGGGGTAGTGCAGGTAGCTTTTGATCCCCAGCCCGTCGAGGCGATGGCGGAACGCCACGGCGGAAGGCTGATTTTCGAAGTGCGTGATCACGACGCCCGAGGTGGCGAACCCGCGCGAGCGGAACACGTCGAGCAGGCGCAGGACCTCCTCGTCGTAGGTGATGCCCAGATCCCCCCGCGTTTTCGATTTCTCGATGTGGTTGGCGTTGATCGCGATGATGATCTCGACGTCGTCGACCATGGTCTTGAGCATGCGGAACTTGCTGTCGGGCTCGAAGCCGGGAAGGACGCGGCTCGCGTGGTAGTCGTCGAACAGCTTGCCCCCGAATTCCAGGTAGAGCTTGCCGCCGAACTGCGCGATGCGCTGCTTGATGTGCTCGGCCTGAAGCGCGATGTACTTGTCGTTGTCGAATCCTTGACGCATATGGTGAGCCCTTTCGCTTTGCCAACCCTTGTAGACTCTTGAACCGAACCATTATAAAGGATGCCCGCGCGCCGTGCGCCCCGTCGCACGGGGGAATCAGCGAACCTTCGCATGCCGGGCGTGCGCTTGGGGCGTGGCGCCCGGGCCCTCGTGCGACGCCGAGGGTCGGGGGAGACGCGCCTTAGGCGAGCGAGGCCCCGAGGGCGCGCACTTCGGCGAGCTTGGGGTTGTCCTTCATGTCGCCCTTCTCGGTCATGCCGGGGATGGTGATGATGCCCATGTCCTCCCACTTCAGGTACGCGTTCATCGCCTTGTAAGCGGCGATCGCGGCGTTGTAGACGCCGTCCGAGCCCGAGTCGAGCAGAAGCGCCACCTTCGAGAAGTTGAACCCGCAGCCGCCGAACGCGTACATGCGGTCGATGACGAGCTTGAGCTGCGCGGAGATGTCGAACCAGTACACCGGCGAGGCGAACACGACCATGTCGGCGTGCGAAAGGCGTTCGCGCACGCCCGTCATGTCGTCGTCGATGGCGCAGGCGCCGCCGTGGCCGAAGCAGTACTTGCACGCGCGGCACGGCGCGATCTTCAGCGCGGCCACGTCGACGATTTCGACAGTATGCCCCGCCGACCGTGCGCCTTCCGCGAACGCGTTCGCCATGATGGCGGTGTTGCCGCCTTTGCGCGGGCTGCCGCTGAGCACGATGATGTTCATGTGAGATCCCCCTGTCTCGTTGCCGGTAAACTCGGGAAATCATACCGCGGCGCTATGTCGATATCATGATGCGGCGGCGCCGTGCGGTGTGCCGGTTTAAGCTTCGGGGCCGCGCGTGCCGTGTTGTGGCGCGTTGGGGCGCGATACGGGCGGGACGCGTCGTGAGTGCGCTTCCCATCAGGCGTTATGGAGGGCGCACGCAGGGGCTCGGCGGGAAATATCCGTCCCATGCTACAATATCCGGCGTTTTGCGGGCGCTTTTCCGGCCCGCGCACTCGATTCCCTCAAGGCGTCGCGGAAACCCGCCAGGCGCCGGAAAAGAGGTCCTCGTGAACCGTTCTTTCCCGATTTCCGCGAAGCGCATGGGCGCTGCCGTGTGCTCGGTGGCCCTCGTATCCGCGCTTTCCCTTCCGCCCGTCGCATTTGCGCAGGACGCGAGCGCATCCGATGCCGCCGCGCAAAGCGGCATCTCGCTGCAGTCGAGAAGCTGCATGTTGAAATTCGACCAGGCGCTCATCGACCAGGTGGGCCTTCAGCACGCAAGCGGCGCATGCCTGGGCTATGCTGCGGCGTACGCCTCGACCATCACGTCGGGCGAGGTGCACAGTTGGGTCGAATACGACATGAACGGCGGGTCGGGCAGCTTCTATGGCAAGAACATGACCGGCGAGTTCAAGTGCCTCAGCCTATGGGACGAGGCGTCGGTGCTGCATACGCTCTACGATGCCGTGAACGAAGGGCACCCGGTCGTTCTTTTCGTTACCACGGGAAGCGGCAACCAGCATTGGGTCACCGTCGTGGGCTATGAGAACGTCGACGACCCCGACAACCTCTCGACCGACAACTTCATCATCCTCGACCCCGACTCGACGACGGACACCGCCCCCGAGTCGCTTTCCGCGCGCGGTCTTCATCTTCGCTACGGCGACGGGATGGGCAACGTGCGCATCGCCTACGCGACGGCCGGTATCGACGACGGCCGCATCCCCTCCGAGCACTTCAGCGACTGCTACTACGGCGACTGGTACGTCGACTCGGGCGCGGTCGACTACGTGTACGACCACGGCCTTATCACGGGGCTCGGCGGCACGACCCGCTTCGATCCTAACGGCAACCTCACGCGCGGCCAGGCGGCGACCATCCTCTGGCGCATGGCGGGCTCTCCTGCGGCGGGCGCCGACGAACCTTCGTTCAGCGACGTTGCCGACCCGGGCGCCTTCTACTACAACGCGGTTCTCTGGGCGCGCGAGGCAGGCGTGGTTCGGGGCATCGGCGACACGAACACCTTCGCTCCTGACGACTACGTGACCCGCGAGCAGCTCGCGATCATGATCTGCAACTATGCCGAAAACGTCGCTCACTTGAGCACGGCGAGCAACGGCGCGGGCCTCTCCACGCTCGTCGACGCTTCCTCCATCGACACGTGGGCGCAGTCGTCGTTCGCCTGGTGCGCCGACGAGGGCATCATCACCGGGCAGCCGAGTGCGGACGGCACGTATGCGAACCCCCAGCAAACGGCGACGCGCGCCCAGGCGGCGAAGATCGTCACCGTGTTCCACCGCGACGTGCTCGGCCTGGGGTAGGGAAGCTCGCTCTCGTCGCGCCTTTCGCGCGCCCGTCCGGATCCTTCGGACGGGCGCGCGTGCGTCGGGGGCTGTGAGCGCACGGCGCCATCGTCCTTCGCGCTCCCGGGCACCCGTCGTCTGCGCGACATAACGTTACCGGTATGTTAAAACGGCTCGTCCCGGCGCGCATTCGCTTGCCGAAGCGGTTACAATAAGCGAACGTTTGGAGTTCGCCTTGCCGCAGTTTCCGAGCGTGTCAACCTCGCGCAGGCCAAGGACGGAATCCACCGATAAGGATTGCATACGCAAGCGCGAAGGAGAACCATGGCCAAGCATATATTCGTAACGGGCGGCGTCGTGTCGTCTTTGGGCAAGGGCATCACCGCCGCGTCTTTGGGGCATCTGCTCAAGGCGCGCGGATACAAGGTGACCATGCAGAAGATGGACCCGTATCTGAACGTCGACCCGGGCACGATGAGCCCGTTCCAGCACGGCGAGGTCTTCGTCACCGAAGACGGTCATGAGGGCGATTTGGACCTTGGCCACTACGAGCGCTTCATCGACGAGAACCTCTCTCGCGAATCGAACTTCACGCAAGGATCCATCTACCAGACGCTCATCGCGCGCGAGCGCCGCGGCGACTTCCTCGGCGGCACCGTGCAGGTCATCCCGCACGTGACCGAGGCCATCAAGGAGCGTTTGCGCCGCATCGCCGACCAGTCGAACGCCGACATCGTCATCTCGGAGATCGGCGGCACGATCGGCGACATCGAATCCCAGCCGTTCATCGAGGCGGCGCGCCAATTCAAAAAGGAAAAGAACCCCGGCGACGTGCTCTTCGTGCACGTGACGCTCGTTCCCTACATCGCCGCGGCGCACGAGGTCAAAACGAAGCCGACGCAGCATTCGGTGAAGGAGCTTCGCTCCATCGGCGTGCAGCCCGACTTCATCGTGTGCAGAAGCGATCACGAGATCACCGACAAGGTGCGCGAGAAAATCGCCCTGTTCTGCGACGTCGCCACCGACGATGTGCTCGCCTGCACCGACTCGCCCTCGATCTACGAGGTGCCGCTCGCGCTCGACGAGCAGGGCTTCGACGTGAAGGTGCTCAACAAGCTCGGCCTTGAGGTGCGCCCGATCGACCTTACGCCCCTGAAGTCGTTCTTGGCCGCGGCCGACAACTGCGAGGGCCAGGTCGACATCGCGGTTGTGGGCAAGTACGTCTCGCTGCCCGACGCCTACCTGTCGGTCATCGAGGCGCTCGGGCATGCCGGCGTGCACGAGGGGCGTCACGTGGAAGTGCACCTCGTCGACGGCGAGGAACTCTCCGACGAGAACGCGCACGAGGTGCTCGGCGAGATGGACGGCATCCTCGTCCCGGGCGGTTTCGGCCAGCGCGCGTTCGAGGGCAAGATCGCTGCGGCGCGCTACGCCCGCGAGAACAAGGTCCCGTTCCTCGGCATCTGCCTCGGGCTTCAGGCGGCGGTGTGCGAGTTCGCCCGCGACGTCGCCGGCATGCCGGGCGCCACGTCGGCCGAATTCGACGAGACGGCCGAATATCCCGTCATCGACCTCATGCCCGAGCAGGAAGACGTCGAGGACAAGGGCGGCACCATGCGCCTCGGCGCGTACCCCTGCAAGGTGAAGCCGGGCACGCGCGCCTTCGAGGCCTATGGCGAAGAGGTCATCTACGAGCGCCATCGCCATCGCTACGAGGTGAACAACGCCTATCGCGATCGTTTGCAGGACGCCGGTCTCGTCATCTCCGGCGTATCGCCCGACGGGCGCTTGACCGAGATGATCGAGCTTGCCGACCATCCCTGGTTCGTCGCGAGCCAGGGCCATCCCGAGTTCAAGAGCCGCCCGACGCGCCCCCATCCGCTGTTCAGCGCCTTCGTCCACGCGGCAGCGCTTGGCAAGTACCGTGGATGATCCCATTCGGGAATATCTGAATTGCCTGCGCGTCGAGCGCGGGCGTGCGTCGCGGACGATCGAAGCCTACGGGCGCGATCTGTCCGACTACGCCTCGTTTTTGCGCGCGCGGGACGTCTCGTCGGTGGCCGATGCCGCCCGGGGCGACCTCGCCGCGTACGAAGCCGACCTCATGGAGCGGGGCTTCGCCGCATCGTCGGTGAAGCGCCGCTTGTCGGCGATCAAGGGGCTCTACCGCTATCTCGTGCGCGAGGAGCGCATCTCGAAAAGCCCCGCCGACCTCATCGCCACCCCTAAGGCGCCCGAGCGCCTGCCCGACGTTCTTTCCGTCGACCAGGTGACGAGGCTTTTGTCGCAGCCGTGCGGCGAGAAACCCACCGACGTCCGCAACCGCGCCCTGCTCGAGGTGCTCTACGGGTGCGGGCTGCGCGCGAGTGAGCTGTGCGACTTGAATCTGGGCGATGTCGCGCTCGACGAGGGGTATCTCCGCGTGACGGGGAAGGGGAGCAAAGACCGCGTCGCCCCGATTTCGGGCGCCGCCGCCCGCGCTTTGTCCCGGTATCTCGAAACGGCGCGCCCCGAGCTCGAGTCTGCTCGGGGAAAGTCGCAAGGTGCTGTGTTCCTGAACGTTCGCGGCGGCCGCATCACGCGGCAAAGCGTCCACAAGATCGTCGCCCGCGCAGGGCTTGCCATCGGCATCGAGAACCTCCATCCTCATACGCTGCGCCATTCGTTCGCCACCCATCTGCTCGAAGGGGGCGCCGATTTGCGCGCCATCCAGGAAATGCTCGGGCATTCCGACATCTCGACCACGCAGATCTACACCCACGTCGACCGTTCCCATATCCGCGAGGAGTACCTCGCCGCCCATCCGCGCGCGTAAGCGCGCGATAAAGGCGTTTTCCCGCTTGCGGCGCGTCGGCGCTGCCTCGGTGTCGCGCCGCGACGCACGCCGCCGCGCTTTCCGACGGTCTTCGGCTTTTCATGCCGCACGGCCGCCGGCACCCGTCGCCTTCGTCCTTTCGGCGCATCCTCCCAAAACGCGCATCGGCGCTGCTGCGACCGTTCGCCGGCGTATCGGCGCCCTACTTCGCCCCACCCGTTCACAATCCCCCCACAATGCCCCACTTTGCTTCCCGCCCATATCTTGGGCACGCGTTTTCGACTCCCCAACATCTAGCGCGCCTTCGCGATGCAGCACGCGAAATATGCCCGATGATGTGGCTGAATTGCCAGGTAATGCCCACGAAATGATTGTAAAGTGGGGCGTTGTGGGATAAAATGCAGAGCCATGGAAGCCACTGCAGGGTTTTCGGAAGGGTAGGCATGGCAGAAGCCGTCACACATGAAGAGGAGCGCTTGAGCGCGGAGCCGAAGGGCCCCGTCGTTCTCAATGGCGAATACCGCTTCAAGGTCGACAGCAAAGGCCGTGTCTCGCTCCCCGCGAAATTCCGCAAGGTGCTTTCCACCCAGCTCGTCGTGGCTCGGGAACTCGAGAACGAATGCTTGTACGTGTTCGAGTCGCCCGACTTCGAAGAGTGGATCAACCAGCTGTTCATTTCTCACTTCGGCAAGTTCGAGCCGTCCAAGAAGGAGCACCAGCGCTTGCTGCGCAAGCTCAAGTCGCTCGCGATGGACGTCGACGTCGACAAGACCGGGCGCATCATGCTTCCCGCTGAGGCGCGCGAGAAGGTCGGCATCGAGAAAGACGTGGTGATTTTGGGCAACACCGGTCGATTCGAGATCTGGGACGCGAAGCGTTACGACGAAGACATCGAAGACATCGACCTTTCGGTGCTTTACGACTAATCGGAGTCAGGACGTGAGCGAAATGACAAGCGAATATCGGCACACACCGGTCCTGCTCGCCGAGTGCCTCGAACAACTCAACCTACAAACACAGCATACGTTCGTGGACTCAACGCTCGGCGGGGCAGGGCATTCTCTCGAAGTTGCGAAGAGGCTCGGGCCAGAAGGCACGCTCATCGGCATCGACCAGGACGAAGTGGCGCTCGCCGCCGCGCGAAGCCGCCTGGAGGCGCTGCCGGAGCAGACGCGCCCCGCGCTCGAACTGCTTCACGGCAACTTCGGCGAGCTCGACAGCCTTCTCACGTCTGCCGAGGTGCCCGGAATCGATGCGATCCTCTTCGATCTGGGTGTTTCCTCCGTGCAGATCGACACGCCGTCACGCGGCTTCTCCTTCAAGGAGGAAGCCCCCCTTGACATGCGGATGGATCCGAGTACACAAACTCAAAC
>CAKUIV010000102.1 GCA_934661105.1 uncultured Ellagibacter sp.
GCCGCCTTCTGGTACAATGAACCGCTAGCTTTAATTCCTCCAGGAGGCTCATTTCATGCCTAATCCCATATCTAAACTGCTCTCGCTCGGCGACGGGAAGCGCCTGCGCCAGTACCGCCAGAAGGTCGACAAAATCAACGCGCTCGAAGCGGGGCTGCTCGAAAAGACCGACGAAGAGCTTCGCGCGCTCGCCGACCACCTGCGGGAGCGCGCGACGGCGGGCGAAGAGAACGAGAAGCTGTTGCCCGAATCGTTCGCCCTCATGCGCGAGGCGGCCAAGCGCACCGTGGGGCTTCGCCACTACGATGTGCAGCTCATCGGCGGCATGGCATTAAACGACGGCTGCGTCGCCGAGATGAAGACCGGCGAGGGCAAAACCCTCGTTTCCACCGCAGCGGGCTTTCTGAACGCGCTTGCCGGCGACCCGGTGCACGTGGTTACGGTAAACGACTACCTGGCCAAACGCGACGCCGAATGGGTCGGGCGCATCTACCGTCTGCTCGGCATGGAAGTCGGGCTCATCCAGAACGGCATGGAACCCGCCGATCGCAGGCCGTCGTACGCCGCCGCCGTCACCTACGGCACGAACTCGGAGTTCGGCTTCGATTACCTGCGCGACAACATGGTGTCCACGCCTGCCGACCGCGTGCAGCGCGGACACGCCTTCGCCGTAGTCGACGAGGCCGACTCGGTGCTCATCGACGAGGCGCGCACGCCGCTCATCATCTCCGGCCTTGCGGGCGCACCGTCGGCCATCTGCAACAACTTCGCCGAAATCGCCGCCAAGCTCGACCCTGAAGAGGACATCGTGCTCGACGAGAAGCGCCGCACCGTGTACGAAACGGAAGCCGGCCTCGCGAAGATCGAGAAGATGCTCGGCGCCGAAGTGTACGCCGACCTCACGGGCGCCACGGCGAACCGCCTGCGCCAGGCGTTGAAGGCGCAGTTCCTGTTCAAGCTCGACCACGACTACGTGGTCGACAAGGGCGAGGTCAAGATCGTCGACAGCTTCACCGGCCGCATCATGGAGGGCCGCCGTTATTCCGAAGGCCTGCATCAGGCCATCGAGGCGAAGGAGCACGTGGAGATCAAGCCCGAAACGCGCACCATCGCCACCGTCACGCTGCAGAACTACTTCCGCCTGTACAAGAAGCTTTCCGGCATGACGGGCACCGCGCTCACCGCCGACAGCGAGCTTAACCACATCTATCACATGCCGGTCGTGCCCATCCCCACCAACAAGCCGGTCATCCGCGAGGACAAGGGCGATCTCATCTACCGCACGGCCGACGCCAAGTTCAACGCCGTCGCCGACGAGGTCGAACGCCGCCACGCGAAGGGCCAGCCGGTGCTCGTGGGCACCGCATCGGTGAAGGCGTCGGAGCGCCTGTCGAAGCTGCTCGACGAGCGCGGCATCGACCACCAGGTTCTCAACGCGAAGGAGCACGAGCGCGAGGCCGCGATCGTCGCCGAGGCAGGCCGTCAGGGCGCCGTCACCGTCGCTACCAACATGGCAGGTCGCGGCACCGACATCCTGCTCGGCGGCAACTACGAGAAACTGCGCGAGACGGCGCTCAAGAAGTACGGCGCCGAAAGCGAGGAGACCGCCGAGGAATGGCAGCTTCACGCCGCCGACGCTGAGGCGAAGTACATCACCGACCGCGAAGGATACGCCGTGCGCGTGCTCGGCGGCCTGTGCGTCATCGGCACCGAGCGCCACGAGGCGCGCCGCATCGACAACCAGCTGCGCGGACGCGCCGGGCGCCAGGGCGATCCGGGCGAATCGCGTTTCTATCTGTCGCTCGAGGACGACCTCTTGCGCCTGTTCGGCAAAGAGCGCCTGCACAAGGTGTCCGAGATGATGGTGCAAAAGGGCATTCCGGACGATTCGCCCCTGGAAGACCCCTTGGTTTCGAAGGTCATCACCACCGCACAGCAACAGGTTGAGTCGATGCATTTCGGGTCGCGCAAGAACGTGCTTGAGTACGATGACGTCATGGATCTGCAGCGCAAAGCCATCTACGGCGAGCGCAACGCCATTTTGGACGGCAAGAGCGTGTGCGACAGCATGGACGAGTACGTCGAAGACATGGTCGACAACCTGCTCGAAGAGAACTGCCCCGCGCAGATTCCTTCCGAGGACTGGGACTACGACACCGTCGACGCCTGGGTCGAGTCGATGACGGGCGAAGAGGGCTACGACGCGAGCGCCGTCGAGTGCGACCAAGACCCCGACGTTCTCGCCGAGGCCATTCGAACGCACCTGATGAGCGCATTCGACGAGAAGCGCGAAGCTGTCGGCAACCCGCCGTTCGCCGAGCTCTGCACGCAGATCATGCTGCGGACCATGGACACCCATTGGGTTGCGCACCTCACCAACATGGAGGGCGTGAAAGCCGGCATCGGGCTGCGCGCCTACGGCCATCGCGACCCGCTCGTCGAGTACAAGGACGAGGCGTATCTGGCGTTCGGGCGTTTGGTCGACTCGATTTACGAGGACAGCTTGCGCGCCATCCTGCACTTGCCGGCGGAAGGAGCGGGCAAGGCACCCGAGGGGCTTTCCGACGAGGAGAACCCCTTCCGCCCCGAGAATATGGTGTATTCCGATTCACGCACCGACCCCGA
This sequence comes from uncultured Ellagibacter sp., assembly GCA_934661105.1. Lineage (GTDB taxonomy): Bacteria > Actinomycetota > Coriobacteriia > Coriobacteriales > Eggerthellaceae > Ellagibacter. The sequence continues at coordinate 2,626 of CAKUIV010000102.1, forward strand.
AGAAGCGCCAGCCGACACCCCCGACCCGACTGGCGGCAATCCGCTCGGGTAAACGCCGCGGGCAAGGTGCCGCTTGGCAACCGCCCGCGCTCGGCGCAATCGAGCCTACGTCAAATGCTCTCTACGCAAAAGCACCCTCCTCTGGAGGGTGCTTCTCTATGCCCGCGTACGTGAAATCGGGGTGCGGTGTTCCAAATCGACGGTTTTTCCCGAGTTTTCAGACGCCACAGCACCTATTCGTCAACAATACACCCCACATTCACGATATTTATCCAGTAAGAAAGCATGGATTAATGCTTATCAATCGACAAAGCCGCCTTCAAGCTCCCTTTTGGCGCTCAATTCCCGGAAAAAACGTCAATTCGGAACACCGGAAGGCAAGTAGGCTGACACGGGGTCAAAAAGCCCATTGAACGCGAAGGCATGGGCATGGGCATGGGCATGGGCATGGGCATGGGCTACGATTGCGGTCCCAGGACGCGCACAGCGTAAAGCAAGGCGAAGCTCATAGCGGAGAACGCGAGCATCCTCAAATCTCGCAAACATAAAAAAAGCCCCACCGAAGCGGGGCTTTCGAATTCATGGTGGTCAGGGGGGGACTTGAACCCTCGGCACGCGGATTTTCAGTCCACTGCTCTACCAACTGAGCTACCTGACCGGATTCGGCCTCTGCCTTCGCAAACACCGTTTGTTTGAGCAGACGCAAGACGTTAGTATACAGAATGACACCGATATCGTCAAGAGCCTTTTTCAGCCCATGAGAAAACTTTTGCCGCTGCCTGCCGCTTAGAGAAGCAGAGCCACGACAACCCCCACCAGAATAGCGGGGGCGAAGGGGAACATCCCGTCGTCCGGCGAGCCCGCAACCCGGCGCGCAAGACTCACCGCAACCGCGACGACGCACGCCGCGAACAAACAGATAAGCCCCCGTTCCCAGCCGAGAGACAAGCCCACGACGGCAAGCAGCTTGATGTCCCCGCCGCCCATGGCCGCACGCCCCGAAAGCGCCTCGAAGGCAACCGTGGCGATCAGCGCGCCTCCTCCGAGCACGACGGCGCCCACGACGCCGTCGAAGGCAGTCAACCCCCATGGAGTCATCGCGCCGGCGAAAGCGGCCGCCACGGACCCCGCGTACACGCCAAAAGCGATGCGGGCCGCAACCCACAAAACGGCAGCAGCGAGAACGCACGCGTTCGGGATCCTTCGCGCACGGAAGTCGACAACGCTCGCAACGGCAACCAGCACCACGAACAGGACAAGCGCCCCGCATCCGATCAGCGAGGCGGCGCCACCGGCCGCCATGTCGAATCCCACGAACGCCACCCCCCCATCATGCCAGCCCGGGGAAGCCGCTCCCCTCACCGCGTCGGCCTCGGAGAATCTCCAGTCCCAAGCCTCAAGCTCCAAGCCCCAGGCCCCGCGCGCCATTCCCTCAAACGAAAAAAGGGCGCCCTGGGAATGCCAGGACGCCCTCGGTAGCGTCATTGTACGCGATTGCGCAGGAACTTAGCAACCGAACAGAAGCTCTTTCTCATCGCCGGGAAGCGCGGCGCGGGCCTGATCGCGCAGGTTGTTCACGCCGATGAAGAACTGGCGCATCATGACCACCATAAGGTAACGGCCTTTCGGCGTGAGCGTGATCTCCTCGTCGTCGTTCGTCGCGAACGCGCCCGCCGCCGTCATGAAGGCCATCTCCGCAGGGAGCCCGCGCTCGACCGAGCAGCCGAAATCTTCCTTGAATTTCTTCTTATCCAGGCGCAGGCCGAACAGCTGCATCATGAAGCGGTAGCGCATGCGATCGCGCTTCGCGAAGTGCGTTTTGCCCATGATGGACATGCGGCCGCTTTCGATCGCCTCGTTGTACTGCGTGACCGAGAACGTGTTCACGTACATGTTCTCGCCAAGGTACGTGATTCCGCCCGATCCGATTGCCGGGTACTCCTCGTAGTCGACGACGTATTCGTCGATCATCGCATCGTCGCCGGCAGCGCCCGTGCCGAGGCGGTTGAACGTCCACGCGCTGCCGTTCTCGAACAGGGGCTTGTCGCCGCCGATCAAAAGGTCGCAGATGATCTCGTAGAAACGCTGCTCGCGCTTGTAGTCGACCTTGCCTACCGTCCGCGCAAGCGACTTCTGCACGCTCGGCGAGGCCATGAGCGGGTAGAACGTCGTCTGGCTCGCGCCGCTTTCGACCACGCGCTCGATGTCGTTGATGAGGATGTCCTCGGTTTGCGCGGGGAAGTTGAAGATCATGTCGGCGTTCATGGAAACGAAGTACGGGCTCGCCTCCTGAATGCGCTCCATGATTTCCTGGCCGCAGCCGTACTTGTCGTAGCGGTCCATCTGCTTGAGCAGGCCGTCGTCGAAGCTCTGCACGCCCACCGACAGGCGGTCGACGCGCCCTTTGAGCTTGTCGAGGTAGCTCGGGATGAGGTGGTTCGGGTTGGTCTCGGACGACACTTCCTTAATGGAGAAGTTCTCGCGCGCCATATCGATCGTCTCGCACAGCTCGTCGATCATGATAGTAGGCGTGCCTCCACCGATGTAGACGCTCTCGAAATCGTAGCCCAAATCCTTGAGCATCATCATCTCTTTGCGCATGTTGGCGAAATAGGGTTTCGCGCGCTCTTCCTTGAACGGGAAGCGGTTGAACGAGCAGTACGGGCACAGGCGCTCGCAGAACGGAACGTGCATATAGAGCATGTAGCGCTGCCCGGGCTTCGGCGGAGCGACCTTCGCATCGTCGGTCGGCGTGAGCTTCAGATATTGGTTCGAGCACGCGCGAACCACCGTGCTCAGCATTCGTTCAGAAAGCATATTCTAACTTCTTCCCTGCTATTTCGCCTTCGGTCCCTTCGCGCTCGCAAAGGAGCCGAAACCAGACTCCGACCCTTGCGCCACGCGCAGTTCCTTGTGCGGAACCGCACGCGGCGCACACGCCAAAAACGCCCACTCGGGATGCTTCTATTCCCAAGCGGAACGGCCGCGCGCCGCCTTCGCGCCGATATCGGTGCGGAACTGCTTGCCCTCGAAGTCGATGAGGTCGCAGGCGGCATACGCACGGTTGCGCGCTTCGTCGAAGGTCGCGCCAAGCGCCACCACGTTGAGCACGCGACCGCCAGCGGTGACAAGCTCTCCTGCGGCATTATGCGCAGTGCCCGCATGGAACACCGACACGCCTTCGAGCGCCTCAGCGTCTTCGATTCCGGTGATGACCTTGCCCTTCTCGTACTTGCCCGGGTACCCCGCGCTCGCGAGAACGACGCACACCGCCCACTCGTCGGCCCACGCAAGATCGATGGCGCCGTCATCGCCGGAAGCGACCGCGCGCATCACGTCGACCAGGTCGGTCTTCAACCGCGGCAGCACGACCTGGGTTTCCGGGTCGCCGAAACGCACATTGAACTCGACGATCTTGGGACCTTCGGGCGTCAGCATGAAACCGCCGTAGAGCACGCCGCGGTAATCGCGCGCGCCGTCTTTCGCAGCCGTCGCGGCCGCAGCCTTATCCATGATGGCGACCATGGAGGCCATCTCGTCGTCGGTGACGATGGGCACGGGAGAATACACGCCCATGCCGCCGGTGTTCGGTCCCTTGTCGCCGTCGAAGACGCGCTTGTGATCCTGCGCCGGGGCCATGGGGAACGCCTTGCCGTTCGTGACGAACGCGAGCAGCGAGCATTCGGGGCCCGTCATGCACTCCTCGATGAGGACGGTCTTGCCGGCATCGCCGAACGCGCCCTCGAAGCACGCGCGGACGGCCGCTTCAGCTTCTTCCACCGTCGCCGCGACGACGACGCCCTTGCCCGCGGCGAGCCCGTCGGCCTTCACCACGATGGGAGCGCCCTGCTCGCGCACGTAGGCGATCGCAGGCTCGCATGCATCGAACGTGGCGTACTTCGCCGTGGGGATGTCGTTGTCGGCCATGAACGCCTTGCTGTGCGCCTTGCTTCCCTCGAGCAGGGCGCCCGCCGCGTCGGGGCCGAACACGGCCACACCGGCATCGCGCAGATAGTCGGCCACGCCCGCAACGAGCGGAGCCTCGGGGCCGATCGCCACGAGTTCGACGTTGTGGGACTTCACGAAATCGAGCACCGAGGCGCCGTCCATCATGTCGACGCCCGAAACGTTGGTCGCGACCGCCGCCGTGCCGCCGTTGCCCGGAGCCACGAACAGCTCGTCGCATTGAGGCGATTTGGAAAGCGCCCACGCCATCGCATGCTCGCGCCCACCGCTGCCAAGTACCAGAATGTTCACGACAAACCCTTTCTCCCAGGTTAGAAAAGAAGGTGAAGAAAACGCCGAGCCGCAGGTTGCCCGCATGTACTCGCAGGTCAACCCCGCACTCACGAGTCACCGACTCGACGCAGGGCGACTCGCCGACCCGCCAGCAAACCGCGTACTCGCAGGTCCATCACATCACGACCCACAGGTCGCCGAAAAGCCAGCGAGCGGGGTTCTGGCGAGTTCAGATGCCCCGAGAGCTTGAGGACGCGTACCTTGAGGTACGCGACGAAAGCTCGCAGGGAGCAGCTGAACCGCCAGAACCC
>CAKUIV010000103.1 GCA_934661105.1 uncultured Ellagibacter sp.
GCCCCTCCTCGCCGAAAGTACTGCGGAGGAAGTCCGTGGGAGGATAGGGCGTTCCGCTCATGGGCGGCGCTTTTTTTCTTTTGCCTTGCCCGAGCCCGGGCCCGGGCGCCGGCGCGGCCCGTCGGCCGCCCTTTTTTCGTCGCCCGTATCGGGCGCTTCTTGTGTTTTGCTTGGCGCAAATGGATTGCCTAGCGCTTCGTAGAATTAGCTACAGCGTCTATTTCTCTATCTCTCGATCCAAGAAACGAGTTCTTCGGGATTCGTGAATACTTCGCAATTCTCACGCCAATCGTTTGAATTGAGGCCCTTTTCGCAAGCGTCGTCGAGCATTCGAATGAGGGGATTGAAATACTCGGCGACATTGAGCAGCGCGCTCTTGCATTCGATTTCCCCTGCTTTTTGAAGGGACAGGACGCTGAAAAGCTCGTCAAAGGTTCCAAGCCCTCCTGGCAGGGTGATGAAGCCGTCGGATAAAGCAATCATCCGGTTTTTACGTTCTGCAAGATTTGCTGTCGTTTCAAGAGATGTACAGGGAAATACTTTGCGTCCTTTGCCTTCGAGCGATTCGGGGATGACGCCGATCACTTCACCGTTCATCTCGGCTGCTCCTGCGGCGACGGCGCCCATGAGGCCCGTGTCGTAACCTCCGAAGACGAGCTCGTGTCCATGCAGGGCAATTGCCTGCCCAAGAGCTTCCGCTTCGCTCAAGTAAATGGGAGCGAGCGATGCGCTTGACGACCCGAATATGCACAGTCTCATTTTCTTCCTTTCGCCTCGTTCACGTAAAAGTATAGCTTGTCGCTGCGTTTTCGCGGCATTGTGCGTATGCATGCATCTTGCTATTCCCGTAGAGAGCTGCGTTTTCTCATGAGTCCGATTGGCGAAAAACGATAGTATAGTAAGTCGATTTTATAAGCATAAGGAGAACTCATGCTGTCCGAACGAGTGTTGACCAAACTGGTCAAGGGAATTGCCAAAGAGCATCTTGACCTTCATCCTACTGATGAGAAATTCTTCCCTGGCCCGAAGCCGGGCGAGAAATACATGCTTTACATGCATGTGCCATTCTGCCAGGTGCTTTGCCCATATTGCAGCTTTAACCGCTATCCCTTTCGCGAGGAAGTCGCGCGTCCGTATTTCGAGAACATGCGCAAGGAAATGATGATGCTGAAGGACCTCGGCTATGATTTCGAGAGCCTTTACATCGGTGGCGGTACTCCGACCATCATGCTTGACGAGCTGTGCAAGACGATCGACCTCGCGCGCGACAACTTCCATATCAAGGAAGTATCTTCGGAGACGAATCCGAACCATCTGACGCAGCCGTGGCTTAATGAGCTGAAAGGGCGCGTGCAGCGCCTGTCGGTCGGTGTGCAGAGCTTCAACAACGACTTGCTCAAGCAGATGGATCGGTACCATAAGTACGGCAGCGGCGAGGAAATCTTCGAGCGCATCGGCGAGGCGGTTCCGTACTTCGATTCGCTCAACGTCGACATGATTTTCAACTTCCCTTCTCAGACCGAAGAGATTCTTATCGACGACCTGGAGAAGATCGTCGAATGCGGTGCGCGTCAGACGACGTTTTCGCCGTTGTACATCTCGTCGGCCACGACGCGCAAGATGGTTGAAACGCTCGGCAAGATGGATTACGGTCGGGAGTATCGTTACTACCAAATTCTCGATGGCGTGTTGACGGGCGGCGAGCATCCGTTCTTCGAGCGCGACACCATCTGGACTTTCACGCGCCTGAATCACGACGGCAAGAAGGATATCGAGTTGCCGTTCGAGGAGCTTCAGGTTTCCTATAACGAGTACCCGGCAATTGGATCGGGGTCGATCACGCATCTGAATGGCTGCTTGTATGTGAATAGCTTCAGCCTGAAAGAGTACAACGACGCCATCGAGGCCGGCCATATGTCGATCATGGGCAAGTCGGTCATGGCGAAGCGCGATCTGATGCGTTATTACTTTTTACTGCATCTGTATCAATTGCGTCTGGACAAGAAGGAGTTCGAGCGCGAATTCGGGCAATCGCTCGAGACTGGGCTGCCGATAGAGCTCGCGTTCATGCGCGTGAACGGCGCGTTTGCGACTGACAACGACGAGGAGCTCACGCTTACGACGAAAGGCCGCTACCTGACGCTCGTTATGTATCGACAGTTCCTAAGCGGGATGAACAACCTGCGCGATCAGGCTCGGGCGGCGCTGAAGGGTCCTGAGCGCGAGCTTCTGTTCGGCGATGGCGAACCTGAGATTCAGGTGACGTGCTAAGCACCTAGCGGGAATCGAATGTAGGACGAGGGCGATCGGCGAGGCCGACGCCCTCGTTTTGCGTTTTGTGGGGCTGCGAGGGGCGGCTGTTGGAAACTGCTCCTCGCCATGGGGTTTGACTGCTCGACGTGTCGCTTGAAACGTCGAGCGGATTGCTGGCGCTTTCAGGGTTAGCGCGCGTCGAGGTAGCGCAACAGGATGGTCGCCGCTTCGGCTCGCGTGGCGGTGTTGGTCGGTTTGAGCCACGCCTTTCCGCCGGCATCTTTCCAGCCGGTGATGATCTCCTTGTCGACTGCCCAGCTGAGCGAGCTTTTCGCCCAGGTGTCGACCTGGTTCGCGTCGGGGTATTTGGAAAGGTTCACGCCGTCGCTCGTGGGATTCTTCCCGTCCATGCGGTTCGCGAAGTTCGCGACCATGATAGCGATTTCCTCGCGTGTGACGGGGCTTTCCGGCCTAAACGTGTTGTCGCCGTAGCCTTCGACGATTTTCGTGGCACGAGCCCAACGGATCGCATCGCCGTAGTATTCCCCGTAAGCCACATCGGAAAAAGCCTTCGTGCTCGTGTCGGCCTGGGGATTGCCTTGGATTCGCCACAGCATGGTGATGAGCTGGCCGCGCGTGACGGTGCCGTCGGGATTGAAAACCTGTTGCCCTGATTCGTTGGTCCAGCCGTTGATGATGCCGCGTTCTGCTGCAGCTTGGACGCTGTTCGCATACCAGGCGTCCTGCGCTACGTCCGCGAATTGCAGCGTTGGTTCGGGGCTAGGGGTGGGGGTTGGCTCGGGGTCGGGAACGGGTTCAAGGCCGCTTTCGAGGTAAGCGAGACAGTCCTGAAGCTCGTTTCTGTAACGATTTTGCCATCCCTCCCAATATGCGGGTTGATACGGATAGAACGAGGCGACGTTATCAACGATGTATGTGCAGAGGGCAGTTGCGAACTCTTTGTCGCTCATCGTGCCGGTTAGTCCGGCTCCTGGATAATCAACGCCATTGAACTTGCCGCCGACGAATTGCCTCCAGCCACCCGACCCGAAGAGTGCATTGACACCACTGACGAGGCCTTTGATGCAGTCGTGACGGCTGTCGATGCAAAGTCCGCGCGCGTTGAGATAGTCGAATGCGGGGCGGATGTACTCCTGGTATTGCCATCCGTCTTGTAGGCGGGAAAAGGTTTCGCTATCGGCTTTGTATGCGGTATGCCAGGAGTCGTTCAGTTTTTTCCCGATCTCGGTAAAACCTCCCTGCTTTTGATTTCCGTTTGAGTCGACCGTGCTGAGATTTTCGTCGTAAAGAACGGAAGAGGCGAGATCGAGAGAGCTGTCTTTCAGCCATGCGAACATCGAAAAAGTAGCGGGATCGTAGTTGTAACACGCGATGAGGAAGTCTTGCAGACCGTAACGATTGTCGAACTGGTAGCAGCCCATGGCGTGATAATCATCGCCCCAAGAAAGCCCCTGGTCATAGTTCTTGCCGCTTTCATATTTGGTGTAGTACATGAACTCGCTGGAAAACTCCTTTGGGGTGACCGATGCATTGAGATCAGCTGATTGAAGAGCGATTCCGTTGGGGTCGCTTGCGGCGGGTTGAAAGAAAAGGGCCTTGTCGACGGGGTCGCGACCGCTATCTTGCGAAAGGGTTTGCTCGGTGGGTACTGCCGGAGGCGTTTCGCTGGCGCTTTCGGCGAAGGCCGGCGCGGGGATGCATCCTGCGGCGAGCGCGAGCGCGCAGGCGACGGAAAGCGTCTTGGCTCGAAGGTCGGTCATGGGATCCTCGTTTCGTTTATGGCTGCGTTTATGGTAAACGTGGCTTGCGACCGTGTTTCCCCTGATTGTAGCGTAGCGCGGTTCTCAAGCAAGGCTTGATGGGACCATTTCCCAGAAACGTGGGCAAAAAGGCGAAGCGTCGGGTTTGTCCACGCGAGGTGATTTCTACTACAATCATTACTCCAATCGATAATCTGCTGACAGTGCTGGGAGTTTGCCATGAAACGTAACCGCGCTTTCCGTTCCGACTCGATCTTGCCGTTGGGGAAAGGCGTCCGCACGTGCCAATCGCTCGTCCTCTCGCTGCTGCTCGCCTTTTCCCTTGCTCTCGGCGGCTGCGCGGGCGTTTATGCGAGCAAGGACACGGCGTCTTCGCAGGGGCAGGGCGCCCAAACCGAGGAATCGTCGCAGGCGGGCTCCTCTCAAGACGCGGGCGAATCGGCTTCTCCCGACCCGTCGGCTGCGTCTGAGTCGGGGGAAGCTCCTGCGCTTCAGCAAGCGCAGAGTGGCACACTGTCTCCGTCCGATTTGCTCTCAATCGTTCCCGAGTACAGCGGGAAGGCGTCGGTCGAGGTGAACGACAACGTTCCCGATTTCACCGCAGACGAAATCGCGGTGGCGCAGGCGCGCGGCAGCTACGATCAGTTCAGCGAGCTCGATTCCCTTGGACGTTGCGGCGTTGCAGAGGCGAACGTGGGGCGCGATATCATGCCGACCGAAAAGCGCGGGCGCATCAGCAGCGTGAAGCCGACGGGATGGCATTCGGTCAAGTACGACGGGATCGACGGCGGCAGCCTGTACAATCGCTGCCATCTGGTCGCGCATCAGCTGACCGGCCAGAACGCGAACTGGAAGAATCTCATCACGGGAACGCGCTATCTGAACATCGAGGGCATGCTCCCGTATGAGGAAAAGGCGGGCGACTACGTTCGCGCGACGGGAAACCATGTGCTCTATCGTGTGACGCCCGTTTTCCAGGGGGACGAGCTCGTCGCGCGAGGCGTTCGCATGGAGGCGTATTCGATCGAGGATGGCGGTGCGGGCGTGAGCTTCAATGTGTACTGCTACAACGTGCAGCCGGGCATCGGTATCGACTACGCCACGGGCGACAGCTGGAAGGAATAGGCTCGCAAGTGGAAGCGGGTTCCGCTTGCGAGCCTTCGGGCTGGGGGATGACGTGCGAGTGATTTGACGCGCTATCGCGAGGCATCGTCGGGTGTTCGGAGTCGTTCAGCGTCTTCGACAAGTCGTTTCAAGCGGGCTATCGCCTCGTCTTGCGAGAAGTTTTGGAATCGTGCGATTTCCTGGAGGGCGAAAAACGCCAAATCGCGCAGGAAGATGGCGCTTGCGGCACGGTCTTTGCGCTCCGGCTCCACGTGGCATGAGGTGTTCACGAAGCGGGCTAAGCCGAAGTTCACGAAGTCGATAGCTCCGCGGGCTCCTGCGGAGCAGGATTCGCCGCCTGCGCAGGCGATGGCGAGCCACGCGCCGTTGAGGGCGGCGCATGTCTTCTCCCCTGCGATCTGCATTCCGCCCCGCTGCCCGATGAGGCCCATTCGTTGTACTCGTTTATCGTCGAAGATCACATCGACCGCGGCGACGTGGTTTCCCGCCACAAGCGCGTAAATCGCTTGCGCCGCGCTTCGCGCATTGATGCAGTCGCGTTCGAAGGCGGCGCATGCCAGCTCTTGGATGCTCTTGAAGTGATAGTAGAACGAGCCGCGATTGCATGCGGCGAGGCTCGTCACCATGCTCACGGTGATTTCATCGATGCGGTACGTTTCAAGGGAAGTCCAGAACGCATCGATCATGCGGCTTCTGACGTTGGGCGAGGGGGAGTCCTTCTTCGGACGTGCCATGATGCAGCCTTTCGCTCCCCAGCGCAAGTTGGTTTCCGCATTAAGTAAAGCACGGCCGTCCAGGTTGCGCCTGGACGGCCGGTTGTTTCCAGAAGACTTCCATTGCCGGGAAAGAGGGTGCCGACTCTGCGCGTCGGTACTGCGAGCCAGCCTGTTCCGAAGGTAGCCAACTCGGGAAAGAGGGCTTGCTTACTTGGGGAGTAATTGCACAGAAGGAGAGACTGTGGGATATGCTCTGGGATCGTCTGCGCGTGGGGATGACTGACGGCACCCTCTTTTCCGGCAATGCGTTTTCAAAGGAGGGCGGCGCCTGGAGAAGACGCCGCCCGATCTTAGCGGCTTAGAGCGAATGCGCTACTCGGCGAAGTAGGCCTTGCGCTGCGGGGTCGCGAAGATGAAGAAGTAGACGAACGGAAGCAGAACGCCGATCGCCATGAGCGGCAGCGAGATCGGGAGCTTCGACCAGCCGGTAACGGCCAGCGGGCAGACGATGCAGGTGACGAACAGGAAGGCGATCACGATGAGCATGATGACGAAGTTCGTCATGCCGGTGTCGTTCGGGTCGCTCGAAGATTCCGCGGACAGCTCGTCCATGGACTTGCCGCCGGTCTCCTTGACGAACAGGACGCAGCAGATGAAGCCGAGGACGAACGGGATGATGAGCATGAGCACAACCTGGCTCCAGTTGGTCGCGCCTTCGGCGGTCTGGAACATGGCCATGCCGGCGATGCCGCCGAGGACGATCGAGGAGGCGGAGCCGCCGAAGCGGGCGAACGCCTGGCACCACGAAACGCCGGTGTTGCGGATCGCCGTCGGGTAGGATTCCGGCATGAGCGGCTGGACGGCGGTGATGGCGTAGTTCAGGGCGAAGCCGAACAGCAGCATGAGCGCGATGGACAGGCCGAAGTTGTTCGGGGCGACGAACACCGAGCAGATGATGATCGCGACGATGCAGAAGATCCAGGAGAAGGCGAGGTTGCGCTTACGGCCGAGCTTGTCGGCGACGAAGCCGACGGTGATGTTCGACGCGATGGCGGCGACGTTGTTCCAGGTAGAAAGCGCGACGGCCTCGGAAGAGCTGTAGCCGATGCCCTTGAACCAGGTCGGGATCCAGGTGTTCATGCCGTAGACGCAGAACTGGCCGACGAAGTAGGCGGTCCAGATAGCGGCCGTCGGGACGATGAACTTCTTGGAGAAGAGCACGTTCGGGGTGGTCTTGGCCGGTTTCGGCGGGACGACGAGCAGCTTCGGGTCGAAGTG
>CAKUIV010000104.1 GCA_934661105.1 uncultured Ellagibacter sp.
CCCGATGAACCGCGCGAGCGTGCGGCGAAGCAGTTGCGGGTCGATCGGTTTCGACAAGTGATAGTCCATGCCGGCTTCAAGGGTGCGTTTGCGCTCGTCGTCGAACGCATCGGCGGTCATCGCGATGATGGGAACGCTTGCCGCGTCCGCGCGGTCGAGTGCGCGGATGGCGCGCGTCGCCTCGATGCCGTCCATGATCGGCATGCGCACGTCCATCAGCACCGCGTCGAACCATCTATCGGGTGAAACGCTGAATCGAGCCACGGCGACCTGCCCGTTTTCGGCAGTTTCGACCACACATCCCATCTGCTCGAGGATAAGCTGGGCGACCTCGACGTTCAGCTCGTTGTCTTCCACGAGAAGAATCCGCGCGCCGACGATCGCGTCGTCTATCCGGCCTTCCATCTCGCCTTCCCGTGTAACCTCCGCCTCAGGTTTCGCCATCTTGACAGCGACATCCACGGTGAAACACGTGCCGCGCCCCGGGGCGCTTTCGACCTGAATCGTCCCTCCCATGGCATCGACCAGGCTCTTCACGATAGGAAGCCCAAGCCCGGTGCCGTGCGTGTTGCCCAGGTGCGCCTGTTCCTGCGCGAAGGGGTCGTACATGCGCTCCTGGAATTCCCGGCTCATGCCGACGCCGGTATCGCGCACGGTGAATCGCAGTTGCGCGCGGCCGTCCTTTTCCCCACGAGACTCGACCGCGAGCAGCGCCTCGCCCCCTTCGGGCGTGAACTTCGCGGCGTTCGACAGCAGGTTGAAGAAGATCTGGTTGAAGCGGAGCTTGTCGACGACGATGCAGGGAGGAAATCCCTCCAAATCGCACGTGAACCCGATGCGCCGCTCGCTCATGATCGGACGGATCACCGTGTCGATCGAGCTTTCGAACGACTCCTTCGCCAGGCGCTCTTCCGACAAGGACAGATCCCCGTTCTCGATCTTGCTCATGTCGAGTATGTCGTTGATAAGACCGAGGAGAAAGTCGCTCGACGATGCGATCTTCCCCAGGTAGTCCTGTACCTTTTTCGGGTCATCTTCCGACTGCGCGAGGTGCGTGAGCCCGATGATGGCGTTCATCGGCGTGCGGATGTCGTGGCTCATGCGCGAAAGAAACTCGGTCTTCGCGTTGCCGGCAGATTCGGCCCTCACAAGCGCGGCTCGCAGCTCGGAGTTCTTCTTGTCGATCTCGCCGATCAACTCCCTGCGCCGTTGCTCTTCGACGGTGAAGTCGCACCACACGTAGATGAACGCATAGCTCGCGTTGATGATGAGCCAACCGTGGTTCGCCAGCTGCACCCAGGTGAACCCTGCGGTTATCGCGAAGAACAGGGCGAGGAGCATCACGTTCGCCTTCGGCTCGATACGTCTGCGGTTCTTCGCCACCAGACACAGACCGAGCGCCGAGTAGAACATGATCATCCCCACGCCCACCGGAAAGAAAAGCGCGCCGCGGGCGTATTCGACGTCCGACGAAAGGGTGAAGAAGAGCCCGGTTGCCGGGTTGCTCAGCGCGAGGGGAATGTACACCGCGTAGGGAATCATCAGGCCGACAATGCCTCGACGCAGCCTTTCGCGAGGTTCCTCGCCATGTGCGATGACGTAGACGTAGCAGACCCACGTCGCCGCAAGCAAGGGCATCGTGGCGACGTAGACGGTCATGGTTATCTGGAAAGGCCACCATGCAAGCGCGTAGTTCATCTCGAGCGACGAAACGATGTCGACGAGAACGTTCGCGATGCTCAAGACGAGCACGAGGTAGAAGGTGCGTCCCTGGATGTCTTGGCGGAACCGTTTGCTCGGGCGTTCCTTGACGAGCATGAGCAGGAAGACCGCGAGCGCGAAGTAGTCTGTTTCAACATGCCACATGATGTACCTCCCGATACTCAAGGCGACCCCTCGGATTGGAAGGCCTGGCATGATGATAACGCCTCGTCGTGCGCCTTCGGACGGGATGGCGCTAAAAAGAACGCAGAGGATGCGCGAACCTTCGCGTTACGGGCTTTTTCCTACAAGCTCCACGTTCGTATGCCGCGCACGGTGATGTCCTTCGCTCCGAAGAAGCTGCGCAGCCCGAGTTCGACCTCGCCGTCGTAATCCATGCCGCGAGCGACAAGGACGCTCCCCAACTCCCCTTTCAGCTCGACGTACCCTTTGACTCGAAGCTTTTCCGCCGCCGTGTCGTCGACGAAGCGCGTGGCGACTTCGGCCAAGTCGACGCAGCAGCCGCAGGCGCTCGCGCTCTCGATGGCGATATGGCGCCATCCCTTCTTGCGCATGTAAGCCGCAAGCTTCGGGGTATAGGTTACATTCGGGAGGACGGCTGCCATGCGGGTTTCCTACCGCCTTACGTGCTTGCCGTGCGATGCCTTGTCGTCGATGCCGAAGGCACATGCATGGTAGAACGCCACGAGCGCGATTCCGAGAAGCACGCCGCCCAAGATATCGGTCGCCCAATGGACGCCGGCCATCGCACGTGCGATCACGAGCGCGGCTGCGGCCATCGCGCAAACGGCGACCACTGCCGTGCGCGCGCCGCCTTGCCTCATGCGTTGCATCGCCTGGACCATGGCGGCTCCGAGCGTGGTGACGGCGAGCAGCGTGTGCGACGACGGAAACGACGGCTCGCACACGCCGTCCTCGAGAACGGGGCGGTTGTTAAGGGAAACGTGGTTGAACAGGACGTACAGCACGAGCATCACCACGTAAAGCCCGAGAAGGAGCCACAGATCGCGGCTTACCCCGGCAAGGCTTCGCCGAGCGATTATCTGATGCGCGCCTATCGCTGCGAGCGCGAGCATGCTCGCGAGGGGCACGACGAGCAGCACGTTCGACAGCGTTTCGGCCAGGTGGCTTTCCCCGAGTAAGGCGCGGGCGCCCTCGTTGAGCGCAGCCAAGCCCACCATGCTGCCGTCTCCCGCGATGGGGGCGCGGTCGACGGTGAGCAGCAGGGCTGCGAGCAGCGCGAAAAGCGCAAGCGAAACGACGCCGGCTATGGCTGAAGCGCAAGAGGCGCGGTTTTGCATAAATGACTCCCATCGAAGGTTTCGTGCCGGGAACGATGGTAGCGCTTCGCGTCGCCACAAGCTTAACGGCTCCTCAAAGAGCACGAAAAGAGCGGTAGCCCGCGGAAAAGGTGCGCAAATGAGCGATTTTTTTGCGGGCAACGCGGCTCTGTGACCTGGGAAAACGGAAGTTTCCCCAGGTCACAAGGCCGAACAAAAATGCGTCATTTGGGTACCTTTTGCGGCGAACCGCGCCGACCCCTACCCCATCACGCGGTAGAAGCAGGTGGTGTTGCCGGTGTGGCAGGCGGGGCCGGCCGGTTTCACGAGCGCGAGCAGGCAGTCGGCGTCGCAGTCGTAGCGCAACTCCACGAGTGCCTGCGTGTTGCCCGACGTGCCGCCCTTGTGCCAAAGCTCCTGCCGGCTGCGCGAGAAGAACCACGTCGTGCGCTGTTCCAAAGTGAGGCGCACCGATTCCTCGTTCATCCATGCCATCATGAGCACCTCGCGCGTGGTCGCGTCCTGCACGATGCAGGGAATAAGGCCCGCGTCGTTGTAGGCGAGGTTCGGGATGTCGATCGAGTCGTCCATGAATAATCGCTTTCGTTCGAGTCCTATACGATTTACATGATGCCGTCGCTCGCGAACGACGCGTAGGAGTCCGCACGATCGCCGTTGGCCTCGCGCGGTGGCAAAAGCATGCGAACGTGGCGCCGGCCTGCCTTTTCCGTTTCCCCATCGCATTCGCGCGCTTCCAGCTTCGCGGCAAGGAGGCCGACGTAGTCGCCGAGCGTCGTTTTAAGGGCGCTGCAGTTGTAGCGGAACATGCTCCATTCCCATTCGCAATCGCCTAAGCACAGCGGCATGATCGCGCATCCGCGGCATCGGCTGTTCCTTTCGTAGAGCGTGCGCGTTTGGGGCCAGTCGAGCTCGTAGCCGTCGTCGAGCACGTTGAAAAGGACATGGCCGGGGTCGCGCATGAACCCGTCGCAGTGGCAAACGTTGCCTTCAGGGTCGATGACGAAGTACGACGCCATCTTCCCATGGCAGAAGAACCGCCGCGGCGTGAGCGTTTCGATGAGGCTTTCCGCGGAAGGGTCCTCCTCGGCGTACAGCTTGAAGAGCTCGGCGGCGTACGCCTCGCGTGCCATGAGGTCGCCCGACGCTCCGGCAGCGCCCCCCTGCTTTGCGGCGGGCGATCCTTCCGCGCAGCGCGGCGCCGCGCTGCCTTCGCCGCAGCCTGCGCACCACCCGCCGTAGTTTCGCAGATGGCTTGCATAGATGACGCACCCATCGGTGCGCGGGAGCTCGTCGCGCAGCGTGCGATAGCCCTGCTCGTTCGCCCAGTCGAGGTTGCAGTTCACCCCGACCTCGATCCCGGCCTTCGCAAGAGCGCGGATGCCGGCTCGCGTCGCGTCGAACGACCCCGAGCCGTCTATGCGCACGCGCCGCGCGTCATGGGTTTCCGCGAGCCCGTCGAGCGTCGGCATGGCATCGACCACGCGAAGGCGCGCGAGCTCGGCCGCCGCCTCGTCGTCGACGAGCGTCGCGTTGGTGGTGATATGCGCACGGTAAGCCGCACCATGCTCCGCGCACCATGCGATCATGCGCTCGGAAAGACGTCTCACCAGCTCGAACTCGAGCATCGGCTCGCCGCCGTACCAGAAAATCTCAAGGGTGGAGAAGCGATGACGCGCATACCGCCGCTCGATGAAGCGAAGGACGGCCGCTTCGACCTGCGCGCTCATGCGAAGCCGCTCGTGCTCCTCGTAGCAGTACACGCAGCGAAGGTTGCACGCCATCGTGGGCGCGATGCAAAGCGACAGGAAATCCGTTCGGTTCATATCGGCGAGGAACCGCGCGGCAAGGTCCGCCTCTTCGTCGACATCGTCGTGCACAAGAAAGCCCGCCTCTTCGAGCTCATCAAGATCATCCTGGTCGGTTGCGCTTTCGCCAGGGTCGAGCAATGCCTTCAAGGCGGTGTCGTCAAGTTTCGCAAGCGCGCTTGTACGCGTGTTGAAGGCGAGCGTTCCCCCGCCTTCCTCCTCGAACAGCGTCGTGAAAACCGAGCGTTTCATCGCATCCCCCTTCGCGTGCCCCGTCGAATCGTCCGCGGACGATTGTGGCACAAACCCGCGCCGCGCTACAAGCGGACGGGGATTCCCTGCGAGCGCATGTACTCCTTCACCTGGCGCACGGTCATCTCGCCGAAGTGGAAGACGCTCGCCGCGAGCACGGCGTCGGCCTCGCCTTCCAGGATGCCCTGGGCGAAGTGCTCGATCTTGCCCACGCCGCCGCTCGCGATGACGGGGATGTTCACGGCGCGCGCCACCGCACGGGTGAGCGCGCAGTCGAACCCGTCGCGGCTGCCGTCGCGGTCCATGCTCGTGAGCAGGATCTCGCCCGCGCCGCGCCGCGCCGCCTCAGACGCCCACTCGACCGCGTCGATTCCCGTCGCCGTGCGCCCGCCGTGCACGTAGACCTCCCACTTGTTGGGGTTGTCGGCGCGCTGCTTCGCGTCGATGGCGCAGAGGATCGCCTGCGTGCCGAAAGCGGCGGCTGCCTGCGTGATAAGCTCAGGATTCGCTACGGCGGCCGAGTTCACCGACACCTTGTCGGCGCCCGCCGCGATCATCGTGCGGATGTCGGCGACGCTTCTGAAGCCGCCGCCGACGCAGTACGGCAAATGAAGTTCCTCCGAGGCGCGGCTTGCCAGATCGACCGTCGTGGCGCGCTTGTCGCTCGTCGCGGTGATGTCGAGGAAGACGACCTCGTCGGCGCGCTGCTCGTCGTAGCGCTGCGCGAGTTCGATCGGATCGCCTGCATCGCGCAGGTTCACGAAGTTCACGCCTTTGACGACGCGCCCGTCTTTCACATCCATGCAGGGAATCACTCGCTTGGCCAGCATCTTTATTCCCCCTTCGTCGCCTTGACGCATGCAGCGACGCCGTCGGCAACCGTTAAGGTCCCTTCGTAAACAGCGCGCCCCGTGATGACGCCTTCGATGGATGGCGCGATCGGCGCGAGCCGCTCGATGTCGGATACGCTCGCCACGCCGCCGCTCGCGATGACGGGATGCCCGAAAGCCTCTGCCATCTGGGCGTACGCCTGCGTATCGAGGCCCGTTTGCATGCCGTCGCGCGCGATATCGGTGTAGACGATGTGCCTGAAGCCCGCCTTTCCCATGGCGCGGGCCAGGTCGGTCGCGCAGACGCCCGACCCCTCGATCCATCCGGACACGGCCACTTCCCCGCCCTTCGCGTCGATGCCCGCGGTCAGGCGGTCGCCTCCCACACGCTCGACGGCTGCGCGTGCGAGCTCGGGGTCGTTCACGAGCGCGGTGCCGAGCACCATGCGCGCCGCTCCCGCATCCGCCAGCCGATCGAGCACGTCGAGCGTGCGGATGCCGCCGCCGATTTCCACCTTGAGCGACGTTTCGCGCACGATGCGCTCGACGATCGCGATGTTTTCGGGGATGCCGCTGCGCGCGCCGTCCAAATCGACCACGTGCACCCACGTCGCGCCCTGCGCCTCGAAGCGCCGCGCCTGATCGACGGGGTCGTCGTTGTAGACGGTGACCTGGCTGTAATCGCCCTTCGCCAGGCGCACCGCGCGCCCGCCGAGGATATCGATAGCGGGAAGAAGATACATGGCCTTTAGAACCTTTCGTAGCCTGTTTGCTGCATGGGAACGGAGCCGGCGCTACTCGCCGCGTGCAATCGCCGCGAAATTCGCGAGCACGCGCGCGCCGGCGTCGGAGCTTTTCTCGGGGTGGAACTGCACGCCGAACGCGCGTTTTCCGTACTGGACGGCACTCGTGAACCGCACGCTGTGCACGGTTTCCGTCACCGTGAACGCACCCGACGGCGCGATGTAGGAATGCGTGAAGTAGAAGTACTCGCCGGGCGCGATGCCGTCGAAAAGCGGGCAAGAGAAGGCGCTTGCCGCATGTGCCTGTCCGTCCCCATCGCGCTGGGGTGTCGGCAGAAACGCCGTGCTCACACAGTCCTGCTCGCACGAACAGCCCACCGGGCTGTTCGGCTCGTGCGGAACTGCGCGCGGCGCCCCCGCCGACACCCCAGCGC
>CAKUIV010000105.1 GCA_934661105.1 uncultured Ellagibacter sp.
CGTGGAGCATGCCGAAGCTGTGCCCGAGCTGCCAAAGCCCCGTCATCCGCGAGGAAGGCGAGGTGGATTACCGCTGCATTTCCATCGACTGTCCTGCTCAGGCGCAGGAAAGGCTTATTCATTGGGCAAGCCGCGGTGCCATGGACATCGACGGCATGGGCGAAGAGATCGTCGGGCGGCTCATCGAAAGCGGGCGTTTGACCGACGTCGCCGACTACTACACGCTTGATGCGGTCGAGCTTTCGCTGCTCGATATGGGGCGCGTGAACAAGGAGGGCGAGCCGATCCGCCTGGGCGAAACCGTGGCGAAGAAGCTCGTGGCCGCCATCGACGAGAGCCGCACGCGACCCCTGGCGCGCCCGCTTTTCGGTTTGGGAATCCGCCACGTCGGCAAGACCATGGCCGAGGCGCTTGCCGCGGCGTTCCCGTCGATTGACGCGCTCATGACGGCAAGCGAAGAGGACCTGGCGGCGGTCGAGGGCGTCGGCCCGAAAATCGCCCATTGCGTGTACCTGTTCTTCCGAACGCCGGACAACGTCGCCGTCATCGAGCGCTTGCGAAAGCACGGCGTGAGAATGGAAGGCGACGTTGCAGTCTCGGCGGAGGAAGCGTTGCCGCAAACGCTCGAAGGGCTTACCTTCGTGCTGACGGGCAGCCTCACGCAAAGCGGCATGACACGCGATGAGGCTGGAAGTGCCTTGAAGGCTCGCGGTGCAAAGGTGTCGGGGAGCGTGTCAAAGAAGACGAGCTACGTTATCGCAGGTGAGGCGGCTGGCAGCAAATACGACAAAGCCATCTCGCTCGGTGTTCCCGTGCTCGACGAGGCGGCGCTGCTGCATATCCTGGAAACGGGGGAAGTGCCTGCGGGGGAATAGCTGCTCCGGTTGTTCAACCTGTCCGTTCGAGGGCTCGCTCGGGAAGATATAAAGCTTCGCGCACGCATCGGCTCGAGTTGCATCTGTGCCAACTTTCGAGGCGCTTTATATCTCCCCAAGCGAGCCCTCGAACTGCTTTTAGACAGGCTGTTCTCATCCGTGCATCCTAGCATTTTTCAAGTTGTTTCGAGCAGCTCCCCGTCTTCCGGCGGGCTGCGAAGCGCCTCGAAAGTTGGACGTGCTACGACTTGGGTCGATGCGTGCGCGAAGCTTCGCGGTCCGTCGGAAGACGGGGAGCGGGCAGGTCGAACGTTGCTTCTTGACGCGGAATAAGGGAAATAGAGAGGGGGCTGCTTGAGGAAAAGAATTCCCAAGCAGCCCCCCTCGCTCTGCAGATGGGACGGATCTATTCCCGCGGCTTGATGAACATCGCGTCGCCGAAGGAGAGCATGCGGTAGCGGTTCTCGATGGCGTGGTTGTAGGCTCCCATGATGTTCTCACGGCTTGAGAAGGCGCTCACGAGCATCATGAGCGTGCTTTTCGGCACGTGGAAGTTCGTGATGAGGCCGTCGATTACGTGGAAGGTGCTGCCGGGAAGAAGGTACAGGCTTGTGGTGTCGCGGTTGCGTGCGGTGATGGCGCCGTGCCCGTCGTTCGCGGAAGCGTCCCAGGCGCTTTCGAGGCTGCGCGTCGAGGTGGTTCCCACGGCGATGACGCGCCCTCCTGCGGTATGCGTCTCGTTGATCGCATCGACGGTCTTTTGGGGCACGGTGTAGTACTCGGTGTGCATCTTATGCTTGGTCGGGTCGTCCTCGTCGACGATACGGAACGTGTCGAGACCTACTTCCAAGTCGACCGTTTCCCACCGCACGCCCTTGGCTTTCAAGTGCTCGATGAGCTCGGGCGTGAAATGGAGGCCGGCCGTGGGTGCCGCCGCCGAGCTTTCACGACGAGAATACACCGTTTGGTACAGTTCCTCGTCACCGGCGTAGTTCTTGATGTACGGGGGCAGCGGCGTGTGCCCGACCGCGTGAAGCGCCTCGTCGAGCGAGGGGAGCGTCGTCGTGAGGCGTGCGATGCGCTCGCCTTTCGCGGCGGATGCTTCGGCGCCGTTCTCGTCGGTCGATTCGCCTGCTGCCACGGCGTCGGTCTTGGCGGATGCCCAGTCGACGATCTCGGCGGAGAGCGCGACGTTGCCCTGCTTGTCGGTGAAGTCCACGATTGCGCCGCTTCCCGGCTTCAGGCGCTTGCCCGGGCGTACGAGCACTTCCCAAATCGCCTGCTGGTTGGCGGATTCGGCGAGCGATTCATCGAGATAGGGGGAAGCGGGAGCGCCTTTCACCTCGCGGAGCAGGAACACCTCGGCTTGCCCGCCCGTGCCACGTTTCGCGCCCAGAAGACGTGCGGGCATGACGCGCGTCTCGTTTGCGACGAGCAGGTCGCCTGGGCGCAGGTACTCTTCGATATCGCGGAAGATGCGATCCTCGATCGCGCCCGTTTCGCGATCCATCACCAGCATGCGGCATGCGTCGCGCACCGGAGCCGGCTCCTGAGCGATCAGCTCTTCGGGCAGGTCGTAATTGAAATCTTCGGTTCTCATGCAAGTTACTCTCTCGTCGTTTTCTGCGACTTGAAGCCCTCCGTGCTCAAGCGAGCGGGGACTTGCCGCGTAGTTCGTTACTGAAAATTGTAGCACCCGCGTCTAGGCGTCCATTTGCCCCATCGCAAGCAGCGCGGCTCCGGTTGCTCCGACGATTTCCGGTTCGGGGCAGATGAAGAGCTTCTCGCCGATGCGTTCTTCGACTGCTTGCACGACGCCGGGATTCTTCGCAACGCCGCCCGTCATCATGAACGCGCCTTCGAGTCCCACGCGGCGCATGAGGGAATACGCCTTACCGGCAACGGCGCGGCACACGCCGGTGGCGATGTCGGATTTCTCCTCGTTGTTCGCGATAAGCGAAATCACCTCAGACTCGGCGAACACCGAGCACATGCTCGCGATTTCAAGGCGCTTCTTGCTGGTAAGCGCTGCCGGGCCCAGCTCGTCGAGGCTCATCTCGAGCGAGCGCGCGATCATTTCCAGGAAGCGCCCCGTGCCCGCGGCGCACTTGTCGTTCATGGCGAAATCGGTCACCTCGCCCGCGGCGTTGACGTGGATGGCCTTGCTGTCCTGCCCGCCGATGTCCAAGATGGTGCGGACGGCGGGGTTGAAGTAGTGCGCGCCGCGTCCGTGGCAGCTGATCTCGGTCACGTTCTCGTCGGCGAACGGGATGCTCACGCGCCCGTATCCGGTGGCGACTGTACGCGTGATGTCGCTTTCGGCGAGTCCTGCGCGCTCGATGACCTCGCGATAGGCGCGTTCGGCCGATTCTCCCGCTTTTGCTCCCGTTCGGATGACGACGGAGGCGACGATCGTCTTGTCGCTATCGATTACCACGGCGTTTGTCGAGGTCGATCCGCTGTCGATGCCGATGAAACAGCGTTTGCGGGCGGATGCGTTCGGGGAGTGCATGCTCATGGAGGCGCCTTTCGGGGAGAGCGTAGCGGGGGGTTCTGAGGAGGCGGGCGTTGCGCGATTCGCCTCAAGCGATTCGAGGAACGCTTCGAGGCGCGTGAGCACCTGCCCGCGGCTTTGCGCGGTGCAGTCGGTTTCCAGCGCCAGGAGCGGTGCGGATGAGGTTCGCTTGAGATCGCCGAACTCGTAGGAATACATGTCGCAGAATTGCACGGTGTGGTAGATAAGCCCATCGA
This sequence comes from uncultured Ellagibacter sp., assembly GCA_934661105.1. Lineage (GTDB taxonomy): Bacteria > Actinomycetota > Coriobacteriia > Coriobacteriales > Eggerthellaceae > Ellagibacter. Next base: position 3,627 of record CAKUIV010000105.1, read on the forward strand.
CCTGGGGAAGCGCCTGCTCGAAGAACGCCGTGCGAAGGGATATGTCTTGCATGCGTTCGCAGGGAAGCTGGGTGAGCACGTCGTGCGTGTACCGGGCGAGGGTGCCCTGCTTTTGGGGCACGAAGCGGCGACGTGCGTTCGTGCAGGTGATGTCGAACGCGATGTTCACGCCGCGCTCTTCGAGGATGCGTTTGATTTCCTTGTTCGCGCGAGCGCCCGCGATGCCGACGTTGGGCAGCGTAGGTGAAAGGCGCATCTTCGTTTGCGGGGCGGCGGCGAACTCGCCAGCATTGCGCTCAGAAGCTTCGCGACCTTCGCTCCATGCGGTCGCGCTCGCCGCCTTGCCGTGGCTGGCGGGATCTTTCGGGTCGAGTCCGCGAGTGGGTTCGCAGGTTCCTTCTGCGGGGCAAATCGTGCCTCCGAGCTGGGTGAACAGCGCGTCTTCCGAGAATTCGGCATCGGCGAACTCCCCATATGCGGAAAGGAGCTTGCGCACATTGCGGTCGTAGAGCGTGCGGGCGGCATCGCCTGTGTCGCGGGGTACGTCGAGCAGGTGGATGAACAGGCGGGGCGCCTGTGCTTGCAGCGCGTCGGCCAAGCGGCGCATGCTGTCGCAGCAGGTGGTGAGCACCACGCCGTCGAAATCGCCCGAAGAGACGGTCTCGAAGGCGGCTTTCACGAAGCTGCATATATTGGCATGCATGCAGGTTTCAGCAGCATCGAAGCTTGCAAGGTCCTCGGCGGGCTCGATGCGCACCATGCGCGCGCCCATCGCCTCCATCGCCTCGATGGGGACGTATTTGCAGGCGTAGCCGATTTTCATCGCAAGCCTCCTTCCCGCGATGCGTTGTTTTCAGGTGCGGCGCCGTCTTTGCGCTCTGCCCTTGCGGCCGCCAACACCTCGAAAAAGGCTTCGAGGCGCGTCTTGATCTGCCCGTCGTGGCTGTTGCGCTCGTCGATGCCATCGCCGTCGAGCTGCAGAAGCGGCACGCCGGCTTTGTGCAGGTGCTCGCGCAGAAGGGCGCTTCCGCCTGCGGACTGCTTGCATCCCCAGTGGCAGAAGTGGATGACTCCGTCGGCGCAGGTCGCGTCGAGCAGGCGGTCGATCAACTCGAGCTTGCGTTCGTAGGGTCCGTTCATCGCGTTGTTGACGAGCTTCTTGGCAAGCGCGCGGAACGGGTCGGGGTCGTCGAGCGGGCTCATCGTGCAAAACGCCATGTCGACTGAGACGATCTGGTGCTCGGGGCTGTAGTCGAAGGCGGCTTTCAGGCTTTGCTGGTAGTACGGCATAAGGTGCACCCAGAGGATTTTGTCGCCTTCGAGCCTCGGTGCGCGCTTGATGTCGTCAACCATGAAGCGCAGCACGTCGCGCAATTCCTCGCTTCCTGCCGAAAGCTGCATGGCGAGCACGAAGAACAAATGCTGGATGAACTCCGCCGGGTAGAAACGCTCGGCCTGCAGTTGCATGAATTCCCATGCCAGTGCGTTCGTCTCGCGTTCGACTTCCAGGATATGCGAAAGGCGGCTCTCGTCGAAGGGCGTGCCCGTGAGCGTTTCGAGGGTGCGGGCGAGCTCGCGCAGCTGGTGCGCGAGGTAATCTACCGACGCCTCGTCGTTGTCGTAGGGCACGTCGAGCAGCACCATCGGAACGTTCATTCGCTTTCCCAGTTGGCGGAAGGTGCTCAGGTTTCCGTCGCAGGCGCACGACGTGGTCACGGCGAGGCGCGGCGCGTGCAGAACGCCCGTCTCCATCATTCCCATGACCGTTTTGTGGTACGTGCACAGCGTGGGCGCGATGCCCGCTTCCTGCGCGCGGTCGATGAAGAACGGCGCCGCGTGGTAGCCGGAAAAGAAACTCGCCAGACACTCGACGCTCACGGTTCCCAGTCCGAAGCATTCCATGATCTCTACCGGGGCGAAGACGTTGCCCCACACGTAGGCGTCCTCGTGGCCGAGTTGGTCGGATACGAGCCCAAGCGTGTAGGCTTCTAACTTGTGATAGCCGCGTGCAGCGTGGAAATCGGGTAGATGGCGCGACCCCCACGTGTTGCCGCGGAAGCCGAGGAGAGCGTCTTTCCAAGCGCGTTCGGGGTCGGTCATGCACGTGCGGCGCACGTGGTCCATGTAGCGACGGATGGGGTCTGCGAAAGGTCTCATGGTGCTCGTTTTCTTGGGTTCGCTCGTTGCGCTTGTTCGGGCTCGGGGCTTACGGTTCGTGCGTTTTCTGCTGCTCGCGAAACGCTTTGAGGACCGCGCGCTTGCGGGCTTGCTTCTTGTCGTAGGCCGCGCGTTCGGCGCGATGCTTTGCGCGCGCGGTCTCGGCTGCGGCGATTTCGTCGGCATGCGCTGCGCGCTCGGCTGCCTTTTCCGCGGCGCGCGCCGCCTTGCGCTCCGCTCGCTCGGCGGCGGCTTCTTCGTCGCTGATGCGGCATCCGCAGAAGTTCTGCCGGTACATCCCGAGCGCGCGGCTTCTACGCGTCGCCTCGTCGTAGTAGGGGCGGAAATCCTCGAACACGCCGGCGATTCCTGCGTGCGCCGCCGCTCGCTCGACTTCCTGCCGGATGATCTCGGTGTATTGGTAAGGGCTCACGGAGAGCGTCGTGCCGATGCCCTCGAATCCTTGCTCGCGGGCGACGCGTGCCGTTTCCTCGAGTCGCAGGCGATAACACGCGCGGCAACGCGCTTCGCGGCGCGCAGGATCGACCGAAAGAACATCGGCGCGGAGGGTGTCCGCGCTTGAAGCGACGCCGGGCTTGGCGGGGGAGCCGCCGCCGGTCGCGCGCTCGGCGTTGCCCGCGTTTCCCCCTTCCGAGGCCTTCTCGCGCGCAAGGCGCACGTCGGCAAGTGCCGCATCGCCGATGCGACCAGCGGTTTCCTCCCATGCGAGAGGGTTGTAGGACCCCTCGATGACGGGTATGCCTTCGTCTTTCGCCCATTCTTCGAGTGTGGCGAGCCGGTGTTCGTACTCCTCGCGCGGCGCGATGTTGGAATTGGCGTAGTAAATGGCGATGTCGTGCCCTGCCGCTCTCAAAAGGCGCGTCGGCTCGAGCGAGCATGGTCCGCAACAGGCATGCAGCAGCAGTTTCACGACGATCCTTTCGCGCGGAGGAAGATAACCCATCGATACTAGCACAGGGGTGTAGTGCGCTTCGCGCCCCTCGTGAAATCGCCAGATTGCGGTTATCTCGAAGGGCGGCGCGGGACTTGAGCCCTCCTCTGTCCTCGATTCTCGATTTGTGCCAACAAAGTGGAATTTAGGGTAAGGGCGACCGCACCCTGCTGCTTATCACTCAAAGATAATCAACATAACGGCATGAAATGGTTATTATCTTGACCTTGGGAAGGAATCGGAAGAGGAGCGGCTACCCTAAATTCGACTTTCTTGGCGCGAATCG
>CAKUIV010000106.1 GCA_934661105.1 uncultured Ellagibacter sp.
CTTGCTCTTTCCCGTACATGATGCGGACTCCAATCCGGGCCTACGTTGTAGGTCCAACTTTTTGTCCGCACCCCCAACGTCACGCACAAAAGCCTTTCGGTTCCGCAAGCGCGAACGTTTTGCCTGGTCGCGATGCCTTCCATCCGAACACGCCCTCGACTACCTACCCTAAATTCAAAATAGTTGGCGAAAAGAAGGTCTTCTCACTATCGGGGGAAATAAACAAGGGGTGCCGCATCGAAGCGGCACCCCCTTCGCGTTCGTTCGCCGCGATGCCAAGCCATAGCCCAGCATCGCCTTCGCGACCCTGCCTATTCGGCCTTTTCCTCGGCCTTTGCCGGCTCTTCTTCGGGCGCGGCCTCGTCGCTTGCGACCGTGATGTTCGCGTGCTCGACGAGCCACTTGTTCGCGCACAGGCGCTCGGCCGATTCGCGCAGCATGAACCCGCGACCCGTCTGCTCGAGGCGCTGACGCAGCATCTTCGAGTTGGCTTGGGGATTCATGAGGTGGCATGCCTCGTTGATGTCGTCGTCGGAAATGACGAGGTGCTCGTGGCGGAACAACGCGTCGAGCGCGAAGCCCTGCACCAAAAGCTCGCGGATCTGCATCATCATCATCATGCCGAACTGCTGTTGGCCGCCCTGCTCCTCGATGAAAGCGTCGAGCGTCTTGCCCTGCTGCTGAGCGGTCTGGCGCACCTGGGTCATGAGCTGCTCGCGCATGGCTTCGTAGATTTCGTCGGCGATACGTCCCTGGAAGCGCTTCGCGAGTTCGCTTGCGGCAAGCTGACGCGTGTATTCGTCGTACTGGTCGCGTGTCTGCTTCTCGATGCTGCTGCGAATCGAGCCGCTGAAATCTTCGACCGACTTGTACATGGGCATGTACTTCTTGACCCATTCGTCGGTGATGGCCGGCGTGACTTTCTTCTGCATCTCGAGAACCGTGGCGGTGCAGGTGACGACCTGCTTGATCTCGTTGCCGGAGTCGTCGAGGCTCGGTCCTTCGAACGTGAAGGTCTTCGTCTCGCCGACGTTCATGCCGATGATGTTCTCATCGAATCCGTCGGGCATGTAGCCGGCGCCCGTGGTGTAGGTTCGACCGTCGGTGGTGAGGCCGGGCATGGGCGTGTCGCCGTCGAAGCATTCGAGCTTCACCTTCACGCTGTCGCCCTTCTTGACGGGGTGCGGATCGTCCGCGACGTACTCGGCGTAGCGCTCGGCGATGTCGTCCATCTGCTTTTGCACCTGCGCCTCATCGACGGCGAACTTCGGCACGGTGATGGAAACGGGTTCGTAGGAGGAAAGCTCGTAGTCGGGCTTCTTCATAACGATGAGCGTGAACGAGAACTCGCGATCGCGTGCGATCGCATAATCGTGCTCGGCCTTCGGCGGATACGCCGGAGTGAGGTTCTTCTTGTCGATGGCAAGCGGAACGAGGCCCTGGATGGCCTGCTCTTGAACCACGGTGTCGAGGTTCTTGATGCCCATCTGCTCCTCAGCGACCTGGGCAACGGTCTTGTCGCGTTCCGGGCGAAGCCCCATCTGCTGCGCGAACTGCAGATAGGCGTCCTTCAGCACGGAATTCACTTCATCAACGGTCGCCACGCATTCGAGGCGCAGTTTCCCGTCGTCGAGCTTTCGTTGGGTGACCTTCATATCGTATCCCTTTCAAATATGAGGACGACTTCCTCTCGTCATGGAGAAATTGTAGCGCAACTCATGGCAAGTTTGCCCAGTATATGGACATGAAAGGGGAACTGTCCGCCTCATACTGGACGTCCTACTGACGCGGCTTGCCTCCCTATTCGTTCGATTTCAAGCTCTCGACCATGTCGATGCGGCGGAGTTTGCGGCGCATCGCCAACGTCACGATGATCGAAAACACCATGGTGAGCGCGAACGCGACGACGAAGCTTGCGGCGTGGATGTCTCGGCCGAACATAACCTGATCGACCTCGGCCGTTACGATGACGAAACCCTCCATCACCACACCGAGAGCCAAGCCCACGAGCGCGCCGATAATCGACAGAAGCATCGTCTCGCGATAGATGTAGGCATCGACCTCGCGAGGGGTGAAACCGAGCACCTTGAGCGTCGCTATCTCGCGAATGCGTTCGGTGATATTGATGTTGGTGAGGTTGTACAGCACGACGAAGGCGAGCAGCGCCGCCGCGATCACGAGCACCACCACCACGCTGTCGACGCTCTTGAGCATAGTGCGATAGGAGTCGATCGTCTCGTCATTGAACGTGACCGTTTTCACGCCGTCCATGGCAAGCAGGTCGTCCGAGAACGCCTCGCGTGCGCCCTCGTCGTCGACGACGTCGGCATACACCGTGGCGTACACCGGCTCCTCGCCCATGGCCCGCTCGTACACCTCAGGCGTCATGTACACGTACTGGCTCACGTAGTTCTCCATCACGCCGGCGACGCGAACCTCATGTGCGTCGCCTGTCGCGTTACCGATATCGTCCTCGTTGAAGAGGTAGATCGAGTCCCCCGCCGAGACGCCGAGCGTCGTGGCAAGCTTCTCGCTGATAAGCGCGCCCTCGTCAGTCAGCGAAAGCGGCTTGTGCCCCTCGCGCGTGCGCATGGTGAGGAAATCGCCGAAGCCGTCGGGGTCGCTCGGCGCCGCGAGCTCAACGCGATGCTCCGCCCCATCCCCATCGGTTGGCACGGCGCGAGCGATCACGTTCTCGGTCGATAGCGTCGCATAGGGACCTTGCGAGTCCTGTTCGATGCGCTCGCACGCGGCCGCCTTCTCGTCCGCACTCGATTCGCCGTCCATCCTCACGATGGCGTTGTAGTGATACAGCTCGCCGTACTGCTTGTCGATGATGTCGTTGATGGCGTTTTGCAGCCCCAGTCCCGTAAGAAGAAGCGCCGTGCAGCCGGCGATGCCGACAACCGCCATGAAGAAACGTCGCTTGTAGCGGAACAGATTGCGTGCCGTGACCTTCCAGCTGAACGAAAGGCGGCGCCACAGGGGGTGTATGCGTTCGAGCAAGATACGCTTACCCGCCTTCGGGGCGCGCGGCAGCATGAGCGCGGCCGGGCCCTCGCGAAGCGTCGCCGCGGCAGCGAACCAGGTGGCGATAAGGTTGATGCCCACGCCGAGCCCTGCCGCTAGCGCGGTCATGGCCGGGTCGAGCGGGGTCGGGCGCACCGGCACCGCGTAGATGATGCCGTAGGCGCCCATGATGAACCACGGCAGGAACTGCGTGAGAAGCACGATGCCGACAACAGCCCCGATGCCACTCGCAACCACGGCGTAGACGAGATATTTGGACGTGATGCGCGCCTTACTATAGCCGAGCGCTTTGAACGTGCCGATGAGCACACGCTCTTCCTCAACCATGCGGGTCATCGTTGTAAGCGATACGAGCGCCGCCACGAGGAAGAACAGAAGCGGGAACACCTGGGCTATCCGATCGATGCGCCCAGCATCGGAACGGAAGCTTTCGGCCCCGACGTTCTTCGTGCGGTCGAGCACGTACATATCGGCGTCGGTGTTCGCGATATCGTCGACCTTGGCCTGCGCATCTGCAAGTTGCGATTCGGCGTCGGCGAAACCCTCTTCGGCTTCGGCGCGCTTGTCGGCGAGCTCCGAGGCACCCTCGATGTATTCGGAAAGCCCGCTCTCATAGTCGCGTTTTCCCTGTTCGAGTTGCTGCTCGCCGGAAGCGAGCCGAGTACGTGCGCTCGCAAGCTGCGCCGCAGCCGAATCGAGCTGCGACTGCGCCTGGGCGAAAGCGTTCTCGGCCGCAGCACGCTGCGCCTCAAGCTGCGCGCAACCCTGCGCGATTTGCTCGGGAACGCCTGCGGTTTGCGCGTCGATCTGAGCGATTGCAGCCCCAAGCTGAGCCTCGACGTCGGTAAGCCCCGCCGCTTTCGCCTGCTCGCGCTTTTCGACAAGCTCGGCGCGCTTGGCCATGGCCGCATCGTATTGCGCCTGCGCGTCGTCGAGCTGGGACGAGGCAGCAGCCATCTGCGCTTCAGCATCGGCACGATTGCTGGCGAGCTCGGAGGCGCCCTCGCGATAGCTCGACTCGCCTTGCGCGAGCTTTTTCCTGCCCGCATCCATCGTCGCTTCCGAGCTTGCGATCGTCGCCTTGGCGTCGTCGAGCTGGGACAACGCGTCGTCGAGCTGAGATTGCGCGTCGTCGAGCTGGGACAACGCGTCCGCCTTCTCGCTCTCATAGTCGGCGCGCAAGCCATCGAGTTCCTTTTGCGCATCGGCGCGCAAGCCATCGAGACGCGAAGCGATAAGGGTAGGAGCCAGGTCATCGAGACGCGATGCCACCTCGTCAACCCGCTTCTGGTAGGCATCGCTCCCCCACGATTCGCCCGCCGCGCCCGCAACGGTCACGTAAGCCTCGGTATAGGGGTAGTCGTCGGCGAACGCGTCGTCGGGAACGTAGAGAAACGTCGCGAGTTGACCGCTACCGAGCGAGGTGGACCCGACGCTTGTCGAGCAGGTGTAAAGCGAGGAACGCACGAATCCCGAAACGGTGTACTCGGCCACCGAAAAGGTATCATCGACATCGGACGCACCGCCCACCACTTTGACCGTGTCGCCGACCGCGACATCGCTTTGCCACACCGTGTCGGCTGAGAGCAGGCACTCGTTCGACGAAGCGGGCCACGAGCCTTCGGTCAAAATCGGACGGTTCACATAGTCCACGTCATCGGACGAAACGTTCACGCCGTCGTCGCAGATGCTTTTCGAAGCGGCATCGACATCGAGCGAATGGACGCGTGAGGTGTACTGCACGCCGTCGATTTCGGCGACGATGTCCGCCTCGTAAGCAGGCATCACGCCCGACACGCCTTCCACCTGCGAAATCGCATCGACCTCGGTATCGGTAAGACCCACGGTCGACACGACGCGCAGATCCATGAGATTCGTGCCGTCGTAGTATTGATCGCCGGCAAGGCGCATGTCGGGACCGGTTAAACGAAGGCCCGAATAAAAACCGCACCCAAGCGCCGCCATAAGCGCAATGGCCAAGAAACGACCGATGGAGGAAGTAATCGACCTGCGAACCTCTTTGTTGAACGCGCGCGCCATGAGTTACCACTCGACCGTTTCGGCGGATGCAGGATGCGCGTTCAGCTCGATACCGGCAACCTTGCCTTCACGGATATGGATCACCCGGTCGGCGATGTCGGTGAACGCCGAGTTATGCGTGATGAGGACGACTGTTTTCCCCGTGTTCGCGCAAGTGTCCTGCAAGAGCTTGAGAATCGCCTTACCCGTCTTGTAGTCGAGCGCGCCGGTCGGCTCGTCGGCGAGCAAGAGCTTGGGATTTTTCGCCAGCGCACGTGCGATGGCGACGCGCTGCTGCTCGCCGCCCGAAAGCTGCGAGGGGAAGTTGTCGAGCCTATGTCCGAGCCCCACCTGGCGAAGCACCCCCTCGGCATCAAGCGGGTTCTCGCAGATCTGGCTTGCGAGCTCAACGTTCTCGAGCGCGGTAAGGTTCTGCACGAGGTTGTAGAACTGGAAGACGAACCCGATGTCGAACCTACGATAGAGCGTAAGCTCCTTTTCGGAGAACGAGCTGATCTCACGCCCGTCGAGCTCGATTGCGCCCGAAGTGCAGGAATCCATGCCGCCGAGCATGTTGAGAAGCGTGGTCTTGCCCGACCCCGAAGGCCCGACGACCACGACGAACTCCCCTTGTTCGATGTCAAAGGTCATGCCATCGACGGCGGCAACCTCGACTTCTCCCATTCGGTAGATTTTGCGAACATCCCGGAACTCGACAAACGCCATGGATACTCCTCAAACATAGTGCATTTGTCCCTTATTATACCGATAATGAGCAAGAAAAAAGGGGCCCGAGATTTCTCTCGGGCCCCTTTTGCGAATCGAAGTCGAATCCTTCACGCGACCTTACGCGTTGAAGAGCTCGATGGTGTCGCCTTCCTTAAGCGTAACCATAGCCTTCTTCCACGTACGGGTGCGACCAGCGGCATTGCGCATGCGCTTCGGCTTGGACTTCACGTTCAGCGTGTTCACCTTGGTCACCTTGACGTTGAAGATCGCCTCAACAGCCTGGCGGATCTCAACCTTGTTGGAATTCTTGGCAACCTCGAACGTATAGGTGTTGTGCTCCATCATGTCGTAGCTATGCTCCGTGATGACAGGGCGGATGATAACCTCGCGGGGATCCTTCATTTATGCAAGCACCTCCTCGATGCGGGCCAGAGTGGACTCGGTCAGCACGAGCACCTTGTTGTCCAGGAAGTCGTACGTGTTGATCATGCAAACCGGCACGATGGTGACGGTCGGGATGTTGCGGAACGACTTGTAGGAATTGATGTCGTCGTTGGGGATGACGATGGTGCAGCGGCCTTCGACCTCAAGAGCCTTGAGAGCGGCGACGGCTTCCTTCGTGCTCGGCTTTTCGAAGTTCCAGTCAGCGACGACCATGAGCTGGTTGTCGGCGAGCTTCGCGGACAGCGCGGAGCGCATAGCGAGCTTGACTTCCTTCTTGTTGATCTTCATCTCGTAGGAACGGGGATGCGGCCCGAACACGGTGCCGCCGCCGACCCATTGAGGTGCGCGGATGGTGCCCTGACGAGCGCGGCCGGTGCCCTTCTGACGCCACGGCTTCTTGCCGCCGCCACGGACCTCGCCGCGGGTCTTGGTGTCATGCGTGCCCTGGCGCCACGAAGCGCGCTGCGCACGGACCGCAAGGTGCATGACCGGGACGTTCGGCTCGATGCCGAACACGGAAGGATTGAGCTCGGCAGTGCCGGTCTT
>CAKUIV010000107.1 GCA_934661105.1 uncultured Ellagibacter sp.
CGCCCGCGCACCACGATATCCGCATCAGGCGCAACCTTCACCGCCGCACTCGTCACGTACACGTCGTCGACCTTCACCTCATGAGCGAGCACAGCGCGCAAAACGGTACCCCTATCAGGGAAAACACCTTGCTCGACGAGCAAATCATCAAGACGGATCTTTTTCGGCTTCTTATTCATGCGCTCCATTATATCCATAAATGAAGGGAACGTTTGTTCGTATTCTATGATACACTGCAACCATGCAAGGTGGCGAGCTACCCCCCTACCTTAGGAGGTTGCTCATGGTTACCTACACAGATTTGTTCACGTTCTGTTTGGTTGTGATAGCGGTTATCGAGCTTACTTGCACGCTGAGGAAGTGAAATAGCCGCCCCCGCTAACACGGGAAACGGCTATCTCCACAAGCTACAAACTTGTCAACGGGGTAGCCGCCGTAGCAGCGGCGAGCCACCTTGCATGCATTCAGTATACCACCGTCACACGGCACTCGGCCACGCAATTCGCCGTTAATCCTTACGGCAGCAGAAGCTGCGCGATCTGCACGGCGTTGAGCGCCGCACCCTTGCGGATCTGATCGGCAACGACCCACATCGACAGGCCATGGTCGACCGTGTCGTCACGGCGAATGCGTCCGACATAAGTGTCGTTCGTGCCCGCAAGCAGGCCGGGCATCGGGTACACATTGTTCGCCGGATCGTCCATAAGCGTCACGCCGGGCGCTGCGGCGAGGGCGGCGCGCGCGGCTTCGGGCGTCACGTCGGCCGCGAATTCGACGTTCACCGCTTCGCCGTGGCAGCGAAGCACCGGCACGCGCACGCAGGTCGCCGCGACCTTGATACCCTCGTCGCCCATGATCTTCTTCGTCTCGACGACCATTTTCCACTCCTCTTTGGTGGAATCGTCATCGAGGAACTTGTCGATGTGCGGGATGCAGTTGAAAGCGATGCGATGTTGGAACGCCTTCACCGTGAGGTCCTCATCGGGGGTGCCATCCAAAAACTCGCGCGTCTGGTCGTAGAGCTCGGCCATGGCCGGGGCGCCCGCGCCCGACGCCGCCTGATAGGTCGACACCACGACGCGCGTGATCTTAGCCAGGTCGTAGAGGGGCTTCAACGCCACGACCATCTGGATAGTGGAGCAGTTCGGGTTCGCGATGACGCCAGAATGCCACGAAACGTCGCCCGGGTTCACCTCGGGAACGACAAGCGGCACGTCCTCGTCCATGCGGAACGCGCTCGAGTTGTCGATCATGACCGCACCCGCCGCGACGACGGCCTCGCGCATGGCCTTCGACACGTCGGAGCCCGCGGAGAACAACGCGATGTCGACGCCCTCGAACGATTCAGGGGTCATTTCTTCCACAACGAGGTCGCCCGCAGGCACGTCCCCGCAGCCCTCGAACGGAAGCTTCTTGCCAGCGGAACGCGCAGAGGCGAGCGCGCGAACTTCAGACGCCGGGAAGTCGAGGTCGTGCAGCACCTTCAAAAACTCATTGCCGACAGCACCTGTGGCTCCCGCCACAGCAACAACCGGATGAGCAGGCATAACTTTCGTCCATGTCATGATGTACCCCCTAGCGGCCCTTCTGCATCTTGGCGGCGATTTCCTCCGCCGAAAGCTGCGTCTCAACGAACACGCTGTCGGAATCGAGGCCGAACGCGGTGTGCAGGCACTGGACCGCGCGCGCGGCCTGCGCCCCGTCGACCACCACCGACAAGCGAATGGGGCTCGTCGAGATGGCGAGGATGTTGATGTTGTTCTCGCCGAGCGTCTGGAACGCCTTCGCAGCAACGCCGGGCGACGACTTCATGCCCGTGCCGACAAGGCTCACCTTGGCGATGTCCTCGTCGATCACGTACGTGCGCGCGTTGATGCCCGGGATGATATGCTCGACCGTTTCCTTGGCACGGGCCTCGTCACCGCCCGGGCAGGTGAAGCTGATGTCGGTGATGCCGTCCTCGGACACGTTCTGGATGATCATGTCGACGCTCACCTGGTTGCTCGCGAGCGCGCTGAACAGCTTCGCCGCCACGCCGGACATATCGGGCACGCCGCGAATCGTCATCTTGATCTCAGACGTGTCGTGCGCGATGCCGGTGATTACCGCTTCCTCCATGTCGGGAGCCTCCTTGATATACGTACCCTCTGCCTCGGAAAACGCCGAGCGGGAATGGATGACCACGTTCCATTTGCGCGCGAATTCGACGGCGCGCATCTGCAGGACTCCGGCGCCAGCGCCAGCGAGTTCGAGCATGTCGTCGTAGGAAACCTGATCGAGCTTCTTCGCGCGCGGGCATACACGCGGGTCGGCGGTGTAGACGCCGTCGACGTCGGAGTAGATCTCGCACACGTCCGCCTCGATGCCCCATGCCACGGCAACCGCCGTGGTGTCGGAGCCGCCGCGTCCGAGCGTGGTCATGTCGTCGTTGTCGTCGATGCCCTGGAAGCCGGCGACGACGGGAATGACGCCCTTGTTCACCGCGTCCATGATGCGGTCGCTGCGCACGCTCACGATTTTGGCCTTGTTGTGCGTGCCGTCGGTGCGGATGCCGGCCTGGCGGCCCGTGAAGCTCATGGCGCGGTAGCCGAGCGCCTCGATCGCCATGGCCAGAAGCGTCATCGACACCTGCTCTCCGGTCGAAAGCAGCCGGTCGAGCTCGCGCGCGGGCGGGTTGGAGTTAAGGGCGTTCGCCAAGCCCATGAGCTCGTCGGTCGTCTTGCCCATCGCCGACACGACGGCGACGACGTCGTCGCCCGCTTTCTTCTTAGCGATCAGTTTTTTCGCAACCATCTGGATGCGCTCGGGCGACGCAACCGACGTCCCTCCGAATTTGCATACGATTAGCGACATGTCGTTCTTTCTTCTGAAAAGGAAACCTTTGCGCCACTATACCAAATCGCTCGGTATAACCGCACGTCCCAAAGGTGAAGCGGCATTATTCCATGATGACCGCATCATGCGCGGGAAAAGACGCAAGCAGCGATCCCGCCGCACGACCCCCTAAGACGCGTCCGGCATCTTCCACAGAAGGACGAACCCGACGATGAACAGCATGGCGACGGAAAGCACGCCGATGGAGCTTGACCCGGTCAGCTGCGTGAAAACGCTCACCAAAAGCGTGCCCATGATGGTCGCGTACTTGCCGAAGATGTCGAAGAAGCCGTAGTACTCGTTGGCGTGTTCCTTCGGAATAAGCTTGCCGAACTCGCTGCGCGAAAGAGCCTGAATACCTCCCTGGAAGAGCCCCACGCACACCGCAAGCACCCAGAACTCCGTTGCGCTGCGCAGGAAAAACGCCGCGAACAGCGTGATCAGGAAGTAGGCGAACACGGCGATGAGCAGCATTTTCTTCGTGCCGAAGCGCGCGGAGAGACGCCCATAGGCGATGGCAGACGGAAACGCCACGAATTGCGTGACCAGAAGCGCAAGCACAAGCTGGGTGGAGTCGATGCCGAGATCGGTGCCGTAACTCGTCGACATGGCGATGATCGTGTGGACGCCGTCGATGTAGAAGAAAAACGCGAGCATGAAGAACATGAGCCTTCGGTCGCGGAAGATCTTCTTGCAGGTGGAAACGAGCCCGCAAACCGTGTTGCGGAACAGATGCGGCTCACGCGGCTTGTAGTGCGTCTGGTGGACATCGCGCCAGATGGGAACGCTGAACGCAAGCCACCATACCGCCGTGATGACAAACGAGATGCGGATGCCGTCGAGCTGCCCGATGCCGATGTTCTCGCCGAAGAGCACGATGACAAGGCACACGACGAACGGCGCGCACGACCCGATATAGCCCCATGCGTACCCTTGGGAAGACACCTCGTCGTAGCGGTCCTCTTCGGTGGCGTCGACCAAAAACGCATCGTAGAACACAAGCGACGCGTTCAGCATGACCGATGAGATGACGTAGATAACAAGAAACACCATCGCATCGCTTGGCACACCCATGACTGCAAGGGTCACCGCGCCCGTGCCGATTGTGCCGGCGAGGAATTTCTTCTTGTTCCCCTTAAGGTCGGCGATGCTCCCCAAAAAAGGCATGAGCAACGCAAGCACGAGCGACGCCACCGTGGACGCGTACCCCCACGCGACGACCGCCGAGGAATTCGGGTCGGCGATGGCGGAGAAATAGATTGGGATAAGGGTTGACGCGAGCAGCACGTAGGCCGAATTTCCCACATCGTATAAAACCCAGCTGCGTTCGGGTTTCGTCATCTTCGTGCGAGCCACGTATCGACCTTCCTGCCTATAGAAAACAAACTCCCTGTTCAGAGCTTACTTTTATCATGAAGAAACTCGTGAGGGCGCACCCTGCACGTTAACAAAGCGCTTCTCATTGTATATGATGCTCGAAGCGACCAACGTAAATTTCCCATCAGGAGGAGTGAAGGCCATGCCCGCCATCATCACGCACGACGCATTCGGACAAGACGCCTACGCGCGCCAGTACACCGAAATCGGGTCGACGAAAGACGAAGTCGAGGCGTTCCTCCTGGGAAACCAAGGGCCCGACCCCCTGTTCTACTCGGTGGCGAACCCCTTGCTTTCGCCCGTGCACAAGCTCGGCAGCCTCATGCATCACGACAAGCCGACCGAGGTCCTAGCTGCGTTCAAGCAAGCTGTGCTCGCGCTCGACGAATCCGACCGCTCGATCGGACGCGCCTACGCGCTCGGCTTCCTGGGACACTACGTGCTCGACTCGACCATGCACCCGCTCGTGTACTTCCACGAGTACGCGCTGTGCGATGCCGGCGAGCCGGGCCTTTCCCGTAAAGACGGCAACGAAGTGCATGCCGTCATCGAAAGCGAGTACGACGAGATGGTGCTCACCGTCAAACGCGGCGAGACCGTTGCCACGTTCAACCCCGCCGTGAACATCCTCAAAGGATCCGACCGCATGCTCTCTATCGTGTCGACCATGTACGCGAACGCGGTGTTCTCCGTGTACGGCAAGATCATCCCGGTCCACGCCTTCGGCGATGCGGTAAGGTGCTTCCGCCTGGTGCAGCACCTGTTCCATTCGACCACCGGCTTGAAGCGCGAGGCGATCGCGCGCATCGAGGAACTTGCACGTCCCTATTCGTTCTATCGGGCCATGAGCCATCGCGCGATTCTCGCGGAAACGTGCGCCTACGACAACCGCGAGCATGCAACCTGGAAAAACCCCTTCACCGGCGAAACATCGGCCGACAGCTTCTGGGATCGCTACGAGCGCGCAAGCGAGCGATTCGATGCGGCGCGCAAGGCGTTCGACGCCGACGACTTCGACCTGGAAGCGGCACGCAAGATCACGGGCGACCTCAACTTCTCGGGCGACCCCGTCGAGGCGAAGCTGATCGCGGTGGAGTAGCGAACCGGGCGAACAGCCCGCATTCGGCCAGATAAACGAACGGGGTCGGCGTCCGGGAAGCGATCCCAGACGCCGACCCCGTTTTCATCGCAACTGAATCCGACGCGACGTTTGCCTACACGTTCTTCAGCAGAATGGTGCTCATGGTGTCGGCCGCGTGCTCGGCGGCGTCGGCGCACTTCTCCATGCGGTTGTAGATCTGCGACCACACCATGACGCGCATCGTGTTGTCGCGATCGGTGGTGTGCAGGTCGCGGATAACATGCATGAGCAGCTGGTCGGCCTCTTCCTCGTGCGTGTTGACCTCGATGATGAGCGACTTGAATTTCTTGGACTTCTTGAAGTTACGGAAATCCTCCATCGCCTTGTTGAGCGCCTTGCACGCCTTGCGGATAAGGTGCGCGAACTCGAGCATATCCTTGTGCATGATATGGATGTCGTACATGTAGAAACGCTGCATGACGTCTTCGATGTAGTCGATGATGTCGTCGAGGTTCTGCGCAAGCTGGATGATGTCTTCACGCTCGATGGGGGTGATGAAGTCGGTCGCGACGCTTTGGAAGATGTCGTGGTTGATGAGGTCGCCCTGATGCTCGATTTCGTGCGCCTTCTCCATAACGCCCTTGAGCTGATCGGCGGAAGTGAACGTCTCGATCGTCTCGATGAGGAGGTCGGCCTCCTTCACCGCGAGCTCAGAAAGATCCTCGAACGCACTGAAGTAATCGAACTTGTGCTTTTTGCCCATACACGACTCCCTTTCGAGTAGTGCCAACAGACCAACCCGCCAAGGCGCGAAACCGCCAAAGCACCTCGCCGCGTAAACGTTAGGCAAAGTGTAACGTATCGATTTCGCAAAGTTTCTTTACGGTTTCGCAAAACCTGCAGGCGGTAGCGGAAAGGCGCAGGTTGCAAGTCGACTGCTCCTTTCGGGGAGCCCGCCGGTCGAGCATGAGGGAAGCGTGCTTTTACGCCCAGCGAGCGAACGTGCGCTCGCGCTCGGCGCCGATCGTGGTCGCGTCCCCGTGCCCCGGAAGCACCACGGTTTCGTCGGGCAGGAACGCGAGCTTGCGCATGGACGCCTTCATGTCCTCCGCGCTGCCTCCTATGAAGTCCGTGCGCCCAACCGTGCCCGAGAACAGCGTATCGCCCGACAGAAGCACCGGCGCGCCGTCTTGGCGGTTGCCGAATTGCGGCATGAGGAACCAGCACATGCCGCCCTTCGTGTGTCCGGGCGTTACCAGCACCTTCCATGCCATGTTGCCGATTTCGACGATGTCGCCGTCTTCGGCGCGGTAATCGACCTCGCAGGTTTCAAACGAGCTCATTTCCGCAGGAATGGGTTCCTCCCCGCAGATGATCGGCGCATCGATGTTCGACGCGATGACCGTGGCGCCGGT
>CAKUIV010000108.1 GCA_934661105.1 uncultured Ellagibacter sp.
GTACTCGAAGGAATCGATCTGGTCGACGAGCAGGGGGATCTTCGCGCGGTCATCCTGGAAGTTCACGTACTGCCGCATACGCGCGCGCAACTGCTTCGCCTTGCCGACGTAGATGACCTCGCCGTCCTTGTTCTTCCACAAGTAGACGCCGGGAAGCGTCGGCACGGCGTCGAGGCCGTGCTTGATGCGCGCGATCTTCTGCGCCTGGGTTTCTTTCGCTGTTTGCTTGTCCATAGTGGAAAGTGTAGCAAAAGGCCGGACGCGTAAGCGTGCTATACGCGCTTCGTCACGGAGCCGGCACGCACGTCTACCGCACGCCCGTTCCCAAAACGATTGCAGCGATCGCCACAATGACGATGCACGCGATCGCCGTGAGCACTGCCGCGGCAACCCCCGACGCCTTGGGCTTCTGCCATTCCTCGTTGGGAAGATCGATCGGCTTGCGCGTAAGGGTCTCGCGCGACATGTCGACTCCTCTTTGGCCAGCGATCTCATCCTTCGCCTGCAAAGCCGCTTTGCGGGCGCGAAGCTGAGATGCCGCCCCGAGCGACGACCCTTCGCGAACGTCTCCATTTTCGCTTGTCATCTGAACGTGAACCTCCTAATCGTTTTGCGGGGGAAGCGTCTGCGCATCGGCGCAATCGACTGCGCTTTCCGCCTTGCCTGACGACTCCTCGGGCAAACCGTGCGCCGCATCTGCGGAATCGAGTTTTGCTCGAAACGATATGACGCGCGGCGTGTCGAGCGCGTCGAACTGCACGACGTACGCACGCTTTTCCTCGTCGAGACCGACCACCGTGCCGCACCCAAACACCTTATGGCGGACCCGCGCTCCGACAGGAAAGCGAGCGTCCGCCGTCATGCCGGCCATCCACCGATCGGTCGCCGCGTACGCGTCGCGCGCACAGGCGAGCTCTTCGTCCGTCGGCTTGTTCGAGAACTGTAGCGCCCCGGGGTCGATATCGAGCAAGAACCGCGACGGATAACGCGGCGACCCTTCGTGAGAGAACCCTTCTGCCTCGGTAAGATACAGCCCGTCCTTCGCTCGCGTCACAGCCACGAATGCGAGTCGCCGCTCCTCCTCCATACCCTCGATCGTTTTCGTCTTGCGCGAGGGCAACACCCCTTCGGAAAGCGAGCAAAGAAAGACATGGGGGAACTCGAGTCCCTTCGCCGCATGAATGGTCATGAGACGCACGTTATCCCGCGACGCGCTATCGGCGTCGGCGTTCGTGAGCAGCGCGACGTGCGCGAGGTAATGCTCGAGCGTCACCTCTTCCCCGCAGGTGGTCTCGAATTCGTAGACCGACTGCTTGAGCTCGGCCACGTTATCGAGCCTCTCCTGACTTCCCTCCGTGCGAAGGGCCTGCTCGTAACCGCTTTCGTTGATAACGGCCGCCAATACCTCGGAAACGGGACGCCCCTCGTAAGACGAGCGGAAACGCCCGACCAACGCCACCAGCTGCTTCGCGCGCGTGCGTTTGAAGATGTCGTCGTCGATAGTGCGCTCGAGCGCCTGGTAAAGCGTGCAGTCGTTGGCGTCGGCGTAACGCTGCAGAAACGCCATGCGGCGCTGACCCAGATTGCGCTTCGGGACGTTCGCCACACGCATGAAGGAAAGGTCGTCTTGATATGCGACGAGGCGCAGATAGGCAAGCGAGTCCTTCACCTCCTTGCGCCCGAAAAAGGGGGCGCCCGAGAACACCGCATGGGGTATTTCCGCCTTCAAAAGCGCCTCTTCCACCGGTCGAGACGCATAATGCGCGCGATAGAGCACCGCCATATCGCGATACGCCACCCCTTCCTCGTGCAACGCGCGCACGCCTTCGACGATCCACGCCGCTTCATCCGAAGACGACTTCGCGTGATGCCAGACCGTCGGCCCGTGCTGCGAGCGGCGAGCGGCGAGATCCTTCGGGATGCGAGCGCGGTTCTTCTCGATCAGCGAGTTCGCAACCGCAATGACTTCGGGCACCGAACGGTAGTTCTCAAGCATCATGATGGTGCGCGTGCCGGGGAACACGCGATCGAAATCGAGCAGGTAGCGCACGTTCGCACCACGCCAGGTGTAGATGGTTTGGTCGGGATCGCCCACGACGAACAGGTTCTTATGGTAGGCGGCAAGCACTTCCATAAGCTCGTGCTGAAGCCCGTCGATATCCTGGAACTCATCGATCATGATGTATTCCAAGCGCTTCTGCCACTTCAGCTTGATGTCGGGAAACTGCTCGAAGATGTACAGCGTGACCACGATCAGATCGTTGTAGTCGAAGGCGAAGCACTTCTTTTCCTGGTAGAGGTACCCGTAGAAGATGATGTCGGGCACGCTTTCCGCGCGATCGTACTTCTCGCGCAAAGAGGCAAGCGGCATGGCGAGCAGGTCGCGGTAATACTCGGGGCGCTCTTTGAGTTTCATGATTTCGATCATGTCGCGCGCTTTGCCGAACGTCATGTCGCGCAGCGTGAGCCCGCGCTCTTCATAGATGGCTTGGAGCATCTGGTCGATGTCCGCGTTGTCCAGGACGAGGAAGCTTTTGGGATAACCGACCGCGTTCGAGTCTTCTTGCAGGACCGACACGCAGAAGCCGTGGAACGTGTTGATGAAGCCCGTGTCGTTGTCGCCCGTAAGACGCCGGATGCGATGGCGCATTTCGTTTGCCGCCTTGTTGGTGAAGGTGACGCAGAGGATGTTCCCGGGCATGATGCCCAAATCGTTCACCAGGTACGCGAAACGCTCGGTAAGTGCACGGGTCTTACCCGTACCCGCGCCTGCGATGACGCGCACGTAGCCCTCCGTAGTCGTAACCGCTTCCATCTGGGCGGCATTAGGCGGTTCGGCGGTGTTTCCCGGCAAGTGGGCGAGGGGCACGTCTTCACACGCAGACGAAGCACCTGCGAAGCCCCGCTCATCCGCGTAGTCGGACCGCGCGCCCTTCCCTTCGACGGCGGCATGTTCGATTTCCCCGCCCAAACGGGAAAGCAGCAGTTGTTTCATCTCGTTGTCCATGCGGAACAGTCTACCAGATACGAACGTATGTTCCAAGAATGAATCTTGTCCGTAGCGTATCGCCGGCGATGTGCCGAAAGATGTCGGGGCATGGCAACGAACGACGCTTTTGCAAAGCACTGCTCAAGGCGAGGCCCCCGAATGGCATCCAACAACGGTTTTGCAAAGGGAGCCGCGAAAACCATGCTCCCCATGGCGTCCAAAGACGATTTTGCGCACCTAGCAAGCGTGATTTGGCGTCCAAAGACGGTTTTGCAAGGCCAGAAGACCGCTCAGTCTTTGCAAACCTGTCGCACGACGCCATCGGAGGCACCTCAAACGTCGTTTCACTTGCAAAAGCGTCTTACGATGCCATTTGAGCGCGAAAGCCGAAGAGCACTACTCAACTTCGGCCTCGTCGACGCCAACGGCCTCAGCAAAAGCGGCGCGAGCGGACTCGGCAGGCTCCTCCCCCGTCTCAGCCCGGCTTTCCGCAAGCTCGGCGAACATCTTCTGCATTGTCGGATTCTTCCTGGTCAGACGCTTGATAGTCAAATCTTGCGCCTTGTTGTTCGCCAAGCGCAGGTTGTTCTCCGATGACAGCAGCGCATCCTTTGTCTTCTGCAGGTGCGTGATGGTCTTGTCGATCTCCTCGATAGCGGTTTGGAACTTGCGGCTCGCGATGTCGTAATTGCGGCCGAACTTCGCCTTGAAGTCCTCCATCTGCTCCTCGAAATGCGTGATGTCGATGTTTTGGTTGCGCACTTCGGCGAGCTCGGCTTTGTACGAAAGCGCTGAAAGCGAGGCGTTGCGCAGGATGCTGATGATGGGGATGAAGAACTGCGGGCGGATGACGTACATCTTCTCGAAGCGATAACTCATATCGACGATGCCCTCGTTGTAGAGCTCGCTTTCGGGCTCGAGCATCGTCACGAGCACCGCGTATTCGCAGCCCTTCTTCCGGCGGTCGGAGTCGAGCTTCTTCAGGAAGTCCTCGTTTTTGTGCTTGTGCGTGCTGTCGTCGCTCTCGTTTTTCATCTCGAACATGATGGACACGACTTCGTTGCCGTCGTCATCGCACTCGCGGAACACGAAGTCGCCCTTCGTGCCGTCGACGACGTCGTTGTCCTTCTCGAAATACGCCTTCGGGAACGCCGCCGCGCGCATCTTGTTGAACTCGATTTCGCAGTGCTGCTCAAGCGACTCGCCCACCATCTTGGTGGAAAGCCGCGCCTTCATGTCCTTGTAGCGGGCGATTTCCTCTTCCTTGTAGGCGATGAGCTCGTCTTTCGCGCGAAGCTTCGTCGACATCTCCTCGCGAAGGGCGCTCACGCGCTGCTCCCCCTCGGCCGCCGTGAGCTTCACCTGTGCGGCGAGGTCGTCGCGCTCGCGCTCCACCTCGGTGCGCGCTCGGGTGACCGCAAGCTCCTTCTCCGTCGAAAACGACGCCTTCTGCGCCTCGATCCTCTGCGTGAGCTCGGCGATCTTCGCGTCGCGGGAGGCGGTCGCGTCGGCAAGGGCTCGCTCATGTTCCGCACGCGTCACGCGAGCCGAGGCTTCACGCTCGTCGGAAAGGCGGGAAAGCTTCGCTTTCAGCTCCGCGATCTCGGCGTCCTTGCTTGCGATGGCTTGGGAGAGCCTCGCCGCCTGCTCGGCAGCGACGGCGCGCGCGGCAGCTTCGTTTTCCCGCTTCAAGGAGTCGAGTGCCTGGGAAAGCGTCGCGATCTTCGCGTCGCGGGAGGCGATTTCTTCGCGCGCCTCGCCCCGCGCCTTCTCACCCTCGAACGCTACCGCCTGCTCCTGCTTTTCGACGAAGAGCTTCTCACGACGCTCGATCTCGCGATCGAACTCCGCATCGCGCACCTGCTTCACGATGTCGGCGAACCCGGACTCGTCAACCTGGAAAACGGTCCCGCAATGCGGGCATTTGATCTCGTTGGATGCCGTCATAGCCCCACCTTTCAATCAAGCATGCACGTTGAAACAAGGATACCCCATGCAAAAAGCGCCGCGACCTCCGAATTGAAGACCGCGGCGCATGAAGCCTGAGCTCGTTTCTCCGCGCTATTTCTGTGCGTCCCAGACAACTCCGGTTTTGTGCCAGTTGTTGAAGTCGGTGGCCCATCCGTCGATTTCGTATTCCACGATGGACACGTCGTTTTTGCCGTCCGATGTCGTGCAATAGAACTTGCGGGTCCGATTATCGTAAGGAACCTGCTCAAGCGTCTCGCCGTACTTGGATGCATCTCCGCCCACGGCCTGGATGATCGTCGGCTGCACGTTCACGTGCGCGACCGGCGTCGACACCGTCTTCATCGGCTGCGCGTCGAGTTCGGCCGACTGCGCGGGCTTCAGGAACATGATGGCGTTCGAAGGCCAATCCCACTCGTCGTAAATGCCCCAATCGCCATGATCAGACGTCACGAGGATCGTGGTGTTGTCGTACAGCCCCAAATCCTTCAGCTGCTGGATATATTCGTCCAGGATCTTGATACTGCCGCGGATCTGGCGTATCGCGTCGGAGTTATCGGTGCCGATGTCGTTTCCGTTCTCGTCGAGGTTGAACGGATAGTGTCCGCCAAGCAGGTGGATGAAGCGGAACGCGCCCGTCTCTCCCTCGTCGGTTGCCGAAAGGCGCGTCGTCTTGAGCTTGTTGAAGTACGCCCCGTCGTTCATGGTATAGATCGTGCTCTGCTGCTGCTGCTCGCCCGAATCGGCGCTTTCCACCTGCTTGGTCATGCCGTTGTTGACCTCATCGGTGTAGAACCAGAAATACGGCTTGAACGCCCAGGGCAGATCGCGGTACATCGCGCATTTCCACAGCGTGAGCAGCGTTCCTTCCTCATCGAGCAGCGACGGCGCCTCTTCCGTCTGGTTGAGCGGGTGGTAGTTCATCGTGAGGTCGGCGACGTGGCGCTGCTCGTCGTCGGAGGAGTACTCCAGCCCGAACGTGTCGGTGTACACGCCCATGCTGTAGCCCGCGTCGTGGATGTCGTCGAGGTAGCTGCTGCGCTCGAAGCGGCTCGCCAGATACTGCGAGAACAGCTCGCCTTGCTGCGGAAGCTCACCCGTCAGAAGGAACGGCACGCCGTAACGCGTGGGGACCATGGACCCGTCGACGTTGTTGTACCAGGTGAAGCCGGTCCACGTGTCGAACTCCTGCGGGTAATCCCGCATGATCTCGGTCATCTGCTTGGTGTCGGTGAAGTCGAGCACGAACACCACGACGTTGCTCTTCTCCGACACGGTGAAGAGCCCGTCTTCGGTCATGCGCAGGTCGGCCACATCGTAGGACTCCGGGTCGGAAGAAGCCGGTTTCGCCGCATTCGACGCGAAAAGGCTGCCGACGCCCACTCCCTGCACGATGACGAGCGCAAGCGCGAGCGCCGCCGCGCCGCCACGGCAAAGCGCCGGCTTCCAATGGCTCAGCACCAAGGGCGCAGCCACGATCGCGATCCACACGAGGGTGCTCACCACCATGATCGGCACGTAGTCGCCCCAGGTCACCTGCTTGCCGTCGGCCGTGGGAAGCGAGGAATTCAGGAAGAGCACCTGGATGTAGGCGGCGACGCCGAGTGCGAACACGACGAGCAGCGCCGCGTCGAACGCTTTGCCGCGCAAGGCCGACAGCGCAAGCGCGAGCGCCACGGCGATCACAGCACCGGCGACGGCGAAAATGAGCCAGATATCGTCAAGGCCGAACGTCAGATCCGCACCGGCGCCGGCCA
>CAKUIV010000109.1 GCA_934661105.1 uncultured Ellagibacter sp.
GTGAGCCAGTCGTCCATGATGGTCGTGCGGTTCTCTACGGTGCGATGGGACTTGTCCGGATCGAGTTCGTCGGCCACTTTGATAACCGTTGGCTTCGAGACACCCGTGGTTTTGACGATATCGCTGTAGGTGGCCTGCACGGGATGGTCCTTTCGAAGTTTGGAACTCTTCCTTACGTAAAGCTAACGTCAATTGACGTGATTTTACAACTATATAAAGCAGATGCAAGGCTTGTACCAGCATCTTTTCGAAAACAAAGGCTTCGAATTAACGTTACTTTACGTATAAAAACGTAAGTTTTCGTAAATTACGTCAATTACATTAACTCACGTTAATTGACGTTAAGGACCGTAAAGCACTTTCAAGCCACTTAGTTTACGTTAAATCGACGTTTTCGTCAATATACGTTTATTTACGTTAAGCAGTTAACGCACACACGAGAAGAGACCGGAATCTTGACAAGGTTTCACTGAGCACCGTTTACGACGTTTATCGTAAAATGACGTAAAAAATGACGTTGACGTTAGTTTTCGTTAAGTAACGTCAATGTACGTAAGCTAACGTAAAGGGACGTTAAGTTATAATAAATGCAGGTAAATAGGCATGTTTTAAAACAGCAAAACTGTAAGCAAGAGAGAAAGCAAGCAAATTGAAGCCTAATGTCGTTAAACACGTAAACCTGTTTACGACAATTGATAAAGGCTTTTAGGCTCGCGCTAAGCCCCTGGGGAGTGCTTACCGAGCAGTCATTCAGTAAAAAGGAACGTAAAGCATACGTAAACAAACGTAAAGCGGATATGACACAGGTCGAAGCATTGTCAGAAGAACCACATCATGGTTGCCGAGGGCAAAGGAAACGGGCGTCATAGCGAAAGCCGCAAGAGAATGGGAGGGCAGAGTTGGGGTTTCGAGCAAGGGGACACCTGCTGGGCTTATGGACGATGGGGACAGGCTGGCCTGCATGGCAAGGAATTCGGCTGTTGCCGTGATGAGTGGATGGATAGGGATACTGGCGCGGGCACCGTCAGTGTCATGGCGTCCGATAGGGCAAAGGCCGCCTGTGCGCCAAGCCCAAGCGGCCTCAGTGCGGCAGCGGGCGATAGGGGAGGGGAGCCTCTCCCCGAAGCCTCCCGCTCGGCACTCGTCCTTCGTACCAGGGCGCCTCGTTGGCGCCCCTGCGGGGGCTCCTCTCCCCAGAGCTTCTTACTCGGCCTCGTGGTCGAGCAGGGCCAGCACGTCTTCCCTCGAGAGGGTCGCAGATCCCACGCCCTCGCCGCCCAGCACGCTTTCGGCCAGGTCGTGCTTGCGTTCCTGCATCTGCAGGATGCGCTCCTCGATTGTGTCTTGGCAGATGAGCTTGAACACGCTCACGGCTTGCGTCTGTCCGATACGGTGTGCGCGGTCGGTTGCCTGGTTCTGGGCTGACACGTTCCACCAGGGGTCATAGTGGATGACGACGTCTGCAGCCGTGAGGTTGAGGCCCACACCGCCTGCCTTCAGCGAGATGAGGAAGACCGGCACATCGCCTGTCTGGAACGTGTCCACCAGCCTCGCGCGTTCTTCCTTGCTTGTGGCGCCCGTGAGTGTGAGCGAGGCGATCTTGGCTGCTGCCAGACGCTCCTCGATGAGCGTGAGCATGCTCGTGAACTGCGAGAACAGCAAGACCTTGTGCCCGCCATCCACAGCGTTGCGCAGAAGCTCCATGCAGGTGTCGAGCTTGGCCGAGCCGCCTGCATACTCGTCGTAGAACAAGCGAGGGTCGCAGCAGATCTGGCGCAGCTTCGTGAGCTCGGCGAGAATCTTGAGCTTGTTTTCCTTAAACTCCTTGGGCGTCTTCTCGTGCTGCAGCTGGAGGGCCAGCCTGTCTTGGTTGGCCTTGTACAGCTTGTCCTGTTCGCCAGCCATGCGTGCATACACGACGCTCTCGTTTTTCTCTGGCAGGTCGGTCAGAACGTCGGCCTTGAGTCTGCGCAGGATAAACGGGGCGACCATGCACTGCAGCCGGTGCGCCGAGTCTCCCTCGCGGGCTTCCACGGGCCCGGCGAAGCGCTTGGAGAACGAATCCATGCTGCCCAGGATGCCCGGCATGAGGAAGTCGAAGATGCTCCACAGCTCGATGAGGCGGTTCTCGATGGGCGTGCCCGTGAGTGCCAGGCGCGTGTCGGCCTGCAGGCACTTCACCGCCTTGGCCACCTGGGTGCCGGGGTTTTTGATGTAATGGGCCTCGTCGAGCACCACGCGCGCAAAGCGAATGCCTGTATATGACTCAATATCGCGCTTGAGCAGGTCGTAGGACGTTACGAGCACGTCATGGGAGGTCGCGGCGCCAATCACGGCCGTCCGTGCAGCCTTGGTGCCAACCACGGCTGCGGCATCGAGCTGCGGGGCGAAGCGGGCGAGCTCCGCCATCCAGTTGTACACGAGCGACGCGGGGCACACCACGAGAGAGGGGAGGGTGCTGCCCGCCTCTTTGCGCGCGAGGATGTGGGTGATGACCTGCAGGGTCTTTCCCAGGCCCATGTCGTCGGCCAGGATGCCGCCGAAGCCGAAGCGCTCTAACGTCTCGAGCCAGCGGAAGCCTTCTTCCTGGTAGGGGCGCAAAATCCCGCTCAGCGAGGCTGGCACGTCGAAATCCGCGTCGCCGTACGTGTCGAAGTCGCGCACGACCTCGCGAAACGCCGCATTGCGCTCCAGACGCACCCCGGAGGCCTTTTTGAGCAGCGCGTCCACAAACAGCGTGCGGTTCGAGGGCAGGCCCACGCCGTCGCCCGCCATCTGCACCGCGTCGATGCCCAGGCTCTCGGCAAGGGCGTTCACCTCGCGCAGGCTGTCGCCCAGCTTGACGATGTCGCCGCTGGACAGGCGCACAAACTTCTGCTTGCGCTTGTACGAGTCGAGGAAGAGCATCAGGTCGCGAGGCGACATGCCGCTTGCGTCCACCTGAAGGTCGAGAAGACCGCTCTTGAGCGTCGCCTTGACGCGCACCTGCGGGCTGCCCTGCGCCTTGATGGCGCGCAGGCGCTCGCTCACCATCACATCGCCCAGTTCTCCCAGCTCAGCCAGGCCGTCGGTGAGCAGGATATAGAGCAGCTCGTCGTCGCTTTCGTCAAAGCCGGGCACCTGGGCCCCGCCCGGGAAGTACTCCTCCACGATGTCTTGCACGTGATACTCGGCCACAAGGTCGCGTGCGGGCTGGCCAGGGCGCTGTGGCTCGTACAGGCTCGCCCGCCAGTCGTCATAGGCTACGGTTGCCTGGCAGGTCACCTCGCCATCCTCCATGCCCACTTTGAATGAGAATTCCGGCACGGGCGGGCAGAAGGAGTCGAGGGCCTCGGCCCCTGTGAGATGCGTGCAGTTGCGCAAGGTCGGTAGGACCGTGCGACAGAAGTCGCCCAGGTCGGTGGTGCCGATATGTAGGGCGCCGCGGGCGGGGAGCAGGCTCGAGAAGAACCCACCGCCGGCACGCATGAACTCGTCGCTGCAGCGCCACGCATGGGCGTCATCCACGATGTACATGCGCTCGACGTCGGCCAGGCACTGCAAGTTCGAAGGAAGGCGCAGGTCAAAGCCGCCGTCGTTGGCCGGGCGCACCTCGGCCTCTATGGTGGGGTTGCCGTGCAGCACCTCAACCTGGCATACGATGTCCTTGCCCTGCACGTAGTTGTACCCGAATCCAAACGTGATGCTGCCGCCCTGCATGAGGTCGAGCACGTCGATCGCGTCGACGGGGGAGAGGGGCAGCTCCTTGATGTCGGTGCCGTGCCCTGCCTGCATGTACTGCCAGCGCGAGCTGAAAAGGGCCTGCTGGGTGTCAACGATGCGCGTGATGATGTCGAGCAGCTTGCAGGCTCGCTCGGTGAGGTTGCCGGGTAGGTACGTAAGTGTGAGGTTCTTGCCATGGGTAACTTGGGCTCCTGTTTTCCAGGCATGCACGAGGTCGCCCATGTTCTTGACGACATAGGAGGCCTTGCCGCGCCGTACCTTGAGTCGCAGGCACAGCGTGCCGTCGAACCCATATGGGCTGCTCGGTGGGATGATGGAGACCTCGAAGTCGGCTGGTTCCAGGTTCAGCTCGGCTTCTTCGGTATCGTGCCTGCGCCGCGTGCGTGCCGCCTCGTCTGCACGCTGCTGGGTGAGGGCACTGAGCAGATTGCTAATCTGGGAGCTGGTGGGCAGCGCCCGCGATGTGGTCGATGCCCTCGAGCGCGCGCCTGCGGCCGGCCGGGTCGTTTGCGTCCCGTATGTACCGGGGGAGGCGAGGGGCGCGATTCCTATCGCATCGAGATAATGCAGCACAAGCGCAATCTCATGCTTGCACATTCCGTCGTAGTTGCGGGCAGCCGGGCAGTCGCATGAGTAGGCAAGAACGGTTTGCTCGTCGAGGTCGAGCGAGACGCGCGTCTGGTAGGCCTGGCCGTACGATCCTTCAACCGTGCCGCTCACTATTACCGCGCCCTCGATGCTGCTTGGCGTCTCCTTGCAATCGAAAACGCCACCGCTCAGCGCGAGATCGAGTCCTTTGCCGTATGTGCTGTCGAGCGCGGCTTCGATCTTGAGGCTCGTGATGAACGACATGCGGCTCCTTGGGGATAGAGATTGGCAGATGCATCGCATTGTATCAGCCGCATATCGTGTGCCTGTGCGTTGTGGAGGGCTTGCTGGTGGTCGAGTCGGTGAATTTCAAGTACGGCCACAACAATGAAGAGGAGCGGGTGGGCGCTCGGTTGCCCTGCGCCTACCCGCTCCTCTTTACAAGTGCCTCTTAAGCTGTCTCGAACTAGGCGAAGAGGTGCTCCAGTGCGTGCTTCACGCTGTAGCGGCCGCCCTCAATGTTCGTGGCCATGTGGCCGCCGGAGGTGTTGAGGTTGTACAGGCCGCGGTACACCATCTGACCGTCGGCGCCGATGGCATAGAGACCCTCGATGGGCTCACCGTTTTCAGCGACGACCTGCCAGGTGCGATTGGTGTTGATGCCGCCCAGCGACAGCGCCACAGCCTGGTGAATGAGGAACGCGTAAAGGCCGCCGTCTCCAAACGAGACGAGATAGCTGGCGTTCTTGCCGTAGCTCTCGTCGACGCCCTCGGCCACAAAGCTCTCGTACTCCTCAAGGGCGGGCACGAGCGTGTCGGCCCAGCCGAGCTGCTCGGCAAGCTCTTCGGCGCTGCCCGCGTGCCAGATTGCCTCGGAGCCGCCGTCAAGCGCCTTGTCGAGCTCGCTCTGGTCGAGGGTGCCCGAGGCGACTGCATCGGCGACCATATCGTCGCTCATGATGATGTACACACGCTTTTGGGCGCGTACCGCGGTGCCCGTGTAGTCGTGGCACACCTCGCCGCAGTCCTCATTGCAGAAACGCTCCCCCTTTTCGTTGACCCACATGGCGGCATGGTAGCTCGGCAGCGTGTACGAGGAGAGGCCTTCAACGAGGTTGCCGAACATGTAGCCGCGTGCCACGGCATCCTGCCTGGCGCCGACGGCTGCGGCCATCTTGAGCGTGTCGCCCTGGCAGCCCGGCGCGCAGTCGATCTTGGTGATGCTCATGTCGTAGCCGCCGTACTCGGCGACCATGTCGGCGTTTGCTGCCCAGCCGCCGCCGGCGAGAATCACGGCCGTTGCCTCGATCTCGATGGCACCCTCTGCCGTCTCGGCATACACGCCACACACTTTGCCGGAGTCGTCGGTCGCAAGGGCGCGGGCGCGTGTGGAAGTCATCACTTCTATGCCGAGCTCCTCGGCCTTGGCGAACAGCGGTTTCATCATGCTTTCGCCGCCGCCGTAATAGCTGGCCTTCCACATGAGCGCCGTGGGGGTCTTGCCCAGACCGCCGCCGTAATAGTCCGTTTTCTCGGCGAATTCGACGCCGTTGTCCTCGAGCCACTTGGTGTTGTCGGCCGAGTGGGAGATGGTGTCGAGCCAAAGCTGGGGGTTCACCGTATAGTCGTACAGCTCGACCTCGCTGCGGACGATGTCGGAGGGGTGCACGGTGATGCCGTACGCGGCGCACCCCGCCTCCATCTCAGGCGAGCCGAAGCTGAAGCAGCAGTCGGTGATCATGCCGTTGCCGCCCATGTTCTCCTGGGATTCGAGAACGATGACGGACTTGCCTGCCTGGGCGGCCTCGATGGCTGCGACGATGCCGGAGGCACCCGAGCCGACCACCACGAAGTCGGCCTTCTGCGTCTGGGTGACCTTGCCTGCCCAGTCACTGGCGCGGAAGCCCGCCCATGGATCCGCGACGATGGGGGCGGCGTCTTCCGCGATGGCCTGTGAGGCGATGGCGCCCGCGCCAAGCGCGCATATTGCCGCCCCTGCCGTAAACGCCCTGCGATCCATAGTCACGTTCCCGTTCGAATTGAAGCTCATGTTCGGTCCCTTCGTCTGAAGCCGTGCCCTTGCGGTTGGGCCTGCGAGCGGCTGCGCCGCCGCGAGGCGTAACCCCATGGTCTTCCAATGAAGCACCTCGACGCTTCCACCCATACGGCGCATCTTGGTGGTTTTTCTTCGGCGCCCAGTATCCATCCTATGGGGGGAGAGGAGAGAAAAATAAGACATATACCTGGTGTAATGCTAGCCCGTCCTTTGGGTGGATGCGGCGAGGCCGAGGTTTGCCCATTCTACCAGTAGACCAAACGGGTGATGGGACTAAGCCTTTGACCTGCGGTAGGTCGCGTCGGTCATCACCAGGTGG
>CAKUIV010000110.1 GCA_934661105.1 uncultured Ellagibacter sp.
GGCATGTCCGAGCGCCATTTACGTCGTCTGTTCGAGGCGACGTACGGCGTTGCCCCTGCGGCGTATCGCGAAACGTGTCGCTTGCTGCTTGCGAAAAGCCTGCTCACCGATACCGACCTGCCTATCACGCGCATCGCGTTCGCGAGCGGCTTCTCCTCGGTCCGGCGCTTCAACGACGCCTTCGTGAACAACTACCGCATGCAGCCGACTCGTTTCCGCAAGCGCGCGAAAGAGGGATCCGCTTCCGCGAACGCGAGCGATCCGATCGTGCTGCACGTGGGGTACCGCACGCCGTACCGATTCGATCTGCTGCTCTCGTTTTTGGGATTGCGTGCCATCGAAGGTGTTGAGGCCGTCGAGGACGGCGCGTACTATCGCATCGTTCGCGGCGAGGACGCGGCTCATACCGGCTGGATCAAGGTGGCCGATGAGCCGACGAGGAAGCGGCTTGCGGTCACGGTGTCGCCCGAGCTGTTCGACGACATCCCCTCTGTCCTTGCGCGCGTTCGCCGCCTGTTCGATACCGATTGCATTCCGAGCGCGGTGGAACGAGGCCTCGCCGACTTTTACGCGCGGCTCGACGATGCCTACCATATTCCCGGAATCCGCGTGCCATGCAGCTTCGACGGGTTCGAGATGGCGGTGCGTGCCATCTTGGGCCAGCAGATAACCGTGAAGGCGGCAGGTACGCTCGCCGGCCGCGTTGCGCAGGAATTCGGGCAACCTGTTGCGGGTCCCATCGATGCGCTCACCTGCGCATTTCCCGGCCCGAGCGCGTTTTGCGCGGACGGCGTCGCCGAACGTCTAGGCGAGCTCGGCATCATCGCGCAGCGCGCGCAGGCCATCTGCGCCATCGCACAGGCGATGGAAGAGGGCACCCTTACCCTGCGGCCCGGCGGCGACGTCCGCGCCGAGGCCGACTTCCTCGGCGGCATCCGAGGCATCGGCGACTGGACCGTCCAGTACCTGCTCATGCGCGCGTATAACTACCCCGATGCGTTCCTCCCCACCGACTACGGGGTGAAGCTCGGGTTCCCCGACCTGAAGCCGCGCGAGCTCGAAGCGCTGTCCCAGCCGTGGCGTCCCTGGCGGTCGTACGCGGTGATGTCGCTGTGGTCGGTGCCCCACGAAAAGCCGAAGAAGAAGCGCTCGCGCACGGTGGGCGAAACGAAGAAGGAGAGCTGACATGGACTTCACCTGCATCTACCCGTCCCCGCTCGGCGACATCGAGCTGGCAAGCGATGGCAAGGCGCTCATCGGGCTGTGGTTCAAGGGGCAGAAATACGATGTCGACACGTTGGCGGAGCAATCACGAGAAGCGCCTGACGATCCCATCCTGAAGCAGGCGTGCGCCTGGCTCGATACGTACTTCGAAGGCCGCGATCCGGGCGCGCTTCCTCCTTGCGCGCCGCGCGGATCGGAATTCCGCCAGCGCGTCTGGGCGAAGCTCGCCGAGATCCCTTACGGCGAGCTTACCACCTACGGCGACATCGCGAAGAGCATCGAGGCCGACACCGGGCGCAAGCAATCGGCGCGCGCGGTCGGCGGGGCGGTGGGGCACAATCCCGTTTCCATCATTCTGCCGTGCCACCGCGTCGTCGGCGCCAGTCGCAGCCTCACGGGATACGCCGGCGGCCTGAAACGCAAAATCGCGCTGCTGGAACTCGAGGGGATCGACATGAGCACGCTCACGGTTCCCACGAAGGGCACCGCTCTCTAGGGGATTCGACGTCGTTCTCGCTGTTATATCGCAAAGCGTTTGATACACTGATAGGTCGAACAAATCATGATTCCGCGCACCTGTGCGCTCCGACCCAACGAAAGCGAATACCATGGCTGATTTCATCGAGGGCAAACGCCCTGTCATCGAAGCGCTCCGAACCGACGTGCCCTGCAAACGTGTGCTTCTCGCCGACAACGTGAAGCACGATCCGCTCATCGGGGATGTGCTCCGCAAGGCGAAGCAGCGCAACGTTCCTGTGCAGACCGTTTCCCGCGCTCGGCTGGACAAGCTGTCGGAGCGCGGCAGCCATCAGGGCGTTATGGCCGAGACCAAGCCCTTCGACTACGTGAACGTCACGACTATCCTGGAAGAAGCCGCGGCGCGCGCCGAAGATCACAACGGCGGCGCGCTCGTGGTGTTGCTCGACCACATCACCGATGCCGGCAACCTCGGAGCTATCGCGCGCAGCGCCGAATCGGTGGGCGCTGCCGGCATCATCATCCCGAACAAGCGCTCCGCTCATGTGACCGCTGCCACGTACAAAAGCTCGGCGGGGGCTATCGCGCACATCAACGTGTCCCAGGTGGCCAATCTCTCGCAAGCGATCGAGCGCTTGAAGAAGGAGGGCTTTTGGGTCTGCGCCGCAAGCGAACATGCGCAGGAGGTCGTTTGGAAGTCGAACCTTAAGGGCAAGATTGCGCTCGTCATGGGGTCCGAGGGCGAAGGCGTATCCAACCTCGTGCTTGAGAACTGCGATTTCGCGGTGAAACTGCCGCAGATGGGGAAGGTCTCGTCGCTCAATGTGGCGCAGGCTTCCACGGTGCTCATGTACGAATGGCTTCGCCAGCAGCAGTAACGATGGCACGGAAGCGAAACAAGCTACTCATCGTCGATGGATACAACGTTCTTCGGTCGGGTGAGCGATACAAAACGGCCATATCCGGCCCCGACTACACCGACGACGTGTTCAACACGGCACGTGAGCGCCTTATCAACGACGTGGTGAACTTCGCGGGGCGCGATTGGCGTGCGATCATCGTGTTCGACGGCGCGCGCAATGAGTTTTCGACAGGGGAAGTCCAGACCGTCGGCGGAGTGCGGATCATGTTCAGCCCTTCGGGACAAAGCGCCGACAAAGTTATCGAGAAGCTTGCGCACGACGCGCGCGAGCGCAACGTCGAGACGCTCGTGGTCACGAGCGACGCCACGATCCAGGACACCGTGTTCGGCGGCGGCGTTGACCGTATGAGCGCGAACGGGTTCAGCTACGAAGTGGGGGAGTACTACGATCAGGCTCGCCTCGACGAGACGCCGAAGGTCGCGCAGAAGCGCACGCTCGGAGAGCGCATTTCCGCCGACGCGCTCGAAAAGCTCAAAGCCCTGCGTGACGGAAAGCTGTAAGGTGTCGGGATTCGAGGCGCTAGGCACTCGTCTTGGTTGCCTCAACGGCCCCGAACGCTGCGACCGGGGCCGTCTACTCCTCGTTGCTCAGACGCTCCTTTGCGATGTAAAGCGGGCGGCGCTTCCCCTCGATGTAGCTGCGTGCCAGGTACTCGCCGATCACGCCGAGCACGGTGAGCTGCAAGCCGCCGAACAGCAGGATGAGGCACGCAAGCGTCGGGAATCCCGGAACGTCGGTACCGCGCAGTGCGTACTCGAAGATTATCCATAGCAGATAGGCGAACCCGCCGAGCGAGGCGATGAGCCCGATCCACACGGCGATCTTCAAAGGCCAGGTGGTGAAGCCCAGAATGCCGTTCGCCGCGTAGCGGAACAGCGACTTTATCGACCATTTGCTCGTGCCGTTGGCGCGCGCGTCCGGTTCGTAGGGCACTTCGAGCGTCTTGAACCCGATCCATGCGAACAGCCCTTTGCTGAACCGCTGCCCCTCGGGCAGCGAGAGCAGGGCGTCGGCCACGTTATGGCGGAACACGCGGAAATCGCTCACGTTCGCGGGGATGTCGATGTCGGTGCACACGCCGTTGAACGTTTTGTAAAACGCGCGCTTGAACAGCTTCAGCATGAAGCTCTCCTTACGCTCCATCTGACAGGCGGCGACGATGTCGTACTCGGGCTTGTCCCTGAGCAGCTTGTACATGCGCAGCGCATCCTCGGGCGTTTGCTGCAGGTCGGCGTCGATGAGGCAGATGCACTCGCCGCGCGCCGCTTCCATGCCCGCGTACAGCGCCGCTTCCTTGCCGAAGTTGCGCGAGAATTGCACGGCCTGCACCGGGTGCGCGGAATCGGTTTCCGTCACCACGTCACGTAAAAGCTCGAAGGTGCCGTCCTGGCTGCCGTCGTTCACGAACACGACCTCAAGCGAGACGCCCGCCGCGTCGAAGCACTCGAAGGCGCGCCGCTTGAACAGGCGGATGTTGTCGACCTCGTTGTAACAGGGAACGACGAAAGAGAGGTCGTAGGGGAATCGCTTCGAGGTTTCGATGCTCATGCTTGTTCTTTCTTGTGGTTGCTTTCCTGCGCAAGGGGGCGCTTCCGGCGGTGTTCGAGCGTTCGCCACACGCAGAACGCAGCGACGCTTGCGATGCTGATGATTGCGCTCGGAATGAGGCCGGGCGTCATGTAATGAAGCTCGACGGTGTTTTCGCCTTCGGTGACATCGACGCCCAAGAGCCCGCCGTAGAGCTCGTGTATGGGCACTTCCTTGCCGTTCACCGTGGCGCTCCATCCTGCTTCATAGGGAATGGAAACGAGAAGCGTTTCGTCGCGTTGGGCGGTGAAGGTGGCGCTCACCTGGCCATTCGTAAACGATTTCAGCGAGAATCCCGTGGAATCGAGCTTTGCGAGCAGTGCGCGCATCTCGTCTACGTCGAGCGTTTCGGCTTTGATGGCGGCTTCGAGGGGCGCGTCGTAAAGCGCTTCCTTCACGTCGATCATGCGCTCGTGCTTGTTCTGCACCTTCTGGTTGGCGGGGGACGGCACGACCGTCACCTCGACGGTTTCGCCCGCGTCGAACGTTCCGGCGTACACGACGTTGCACGACCCGCGCCCGCCGACGTGCGCGATGGCGTTTCCGTTCACCTGTATGTCGCAGTAGATGCCGCTCTCCTCGATGTCGAGCTGGTAGATGCTGGGGAAGTACAGGAAGAGGGGTCCGGCGTTTGCCGTGGTGACGGTGAAGCTGCGCTGGTTGGCCGCGCTTTCGTCGGCGTCGGCGACGAAAGCCTTATGGTAGAGGCCGCTCGCGTCCGCGCCCGTGGCGGATGCGTACATGGCAATCTGGTTCTTGAAGGGGTCGGCGCTCCATGTGTCGGTCGGTTCGTCGCCGGAGCCGTCGGTCGCGGCGCTCTCGTAGCCCTCCTCGTTCGCGAGGTTCGTCTCCTCGGGCGTTGCCGCGATACCGTAGCCGAGCGGCATCGATGACGTGGTGGCCCAGTTTCGGTACTTCCCGTAAAGCTCGTGGGGGAAGCCCTCGGCAAGCTCGGTTTCGGGCGGCTGCACGTCGTCGATGACGTTCGTCACCGAAAGCAGCGAGTCCGCTGCTGTATTGGGGGATTGATACGCCGTGCCGAACGGGGTCTTCTTCGAGTACCCGAGGTGCATGAGAAGGCTCTGCACGCCGTTTTCCTGGGTCGACGAATACAGGTCGAACGATCCCGACCCGTCGAGCACGAGCGGCGTGCAGTCCGATCCATTGTACTTGGAGGATCCGTAGTACACGCAGGTTTGCCCCGTTCGGGCGAAGCCGTTGTCGGTGGGGTAGTCCTCGTAGTACTTCTCGAGCTCGGCGATGCGATTCGAGTAACTGCTCGCGCTGATGTTGCACACCCCGAACTGGGCCGCCGTGCCGAAGCACTGCTCGAAGGCGAACAGCACTGCCAGGCAAACGGCTCCCGCGCGCGCGAGGATGCGCGTCGCGCGCGGCGAGCGTGGTGCGGGCTTCTTCCGGGTGGGGTGTTCGCCATGTGCGGCAGTTGTTGCCGCAGGGGCGGCCGTCTCCGTGCGAACCATGAGCGCGAGGAAAACGGTGAAGCTTGCGATCAGGGCAAGCTCGAGCACGGCATTCGCGGCGCTCGGACGGAGCGACAGCGTGCGATACCACACGTTGAACGTGGCGCATCCGAAGACGGCGAACGTCGCGATGCCGCCTTTCACCACAGCGCGCAGCGAGGTATGGCGGATGGGGCGGTTCGCGGGGTTGCCCTCGACGACAAGCGTCCTCCCCTTTCGCTCAAGGCAGAACGCGAGGCCCTCGAACGCGAGGGCGACCATCATGAGCAGCAGGAGGAACGCCATGCGCCCCGTGTAGGACGACTCGGGCACGAACCCGAGCCATACCGTGTTCAGCTGGATGACGACGAGCGACGCGGCGGGGATGCCGACGATGACCGCGCCTGCCGCTCGCAGCGCGCGCGAGCGCCTCGCGTCGGCGAAGAACACAGCGACTCCTACCAACACCAGGGCGGAAACCACGATCGCGGGAGTCGAGTTCGCGACGATGATGCCCGGGCGCGTGCCGATCGCGAAGAAGTTCGCGTAGTCGAAGGGGTTCAGCGAGAACACGGTTCCCACAAGCGACGCGAGGCCGGCCCCCGACCCTTTGCCGCCCAGAAGTGCGAGCAGGGTGGGGAAGAGCACTACCGCGGAGGCGCCCACGGCGAGGATCATCGTCGCTGCGTAGCGCGCGCCTCGGCAAAGCAGCGGATGCTTTGCCCGCTGAGCACCCCCGTCCGTGGCGGCCTTGCTCGTTTCGCGCGCCTCGATGCGCATCCGCGCGTACTCGTAGAAGAAGTAGAAGATGGTGAAGAAACACACCA
>CAKUIV010000111.1 GCA_934661105.1 uncultured Ellagibacter sp.
GAAAAGACGTTTGGGCCTGCGGGAATCGCTTCTGAGTTTAGGCTTCGCGTAGAGGTTGCGAAAGAAGCTCCTGGCGCTCTGTCTGCGGCATCGGGCGATTTTGTCCGCATCATGACCATTCACGCGAGCAAGGGCCTCGAATTCCCCGTCGTTGCGGTAGCGGAGCTCCGCTCGGATGCGTCTCGCACGCGAAAGCTCGAATGTGCGGCCATCGGTGGGAAAACGTATCTGTCGCTTGATGCGGGCAGTTCCCTTTCCTCCTTCATCGAAAAGAAATCGACTCCTGTTGCGCAAGTCGGTACCTACAATCCCTTCGATGGTGATGACGGGCTTGGCGAGGAATCACTCGAGTCGATCATCGTGAACCCGACTGGTCATACCGCAAGCGAAATTCGCACGGCGATTCGTGAGCGTGAGAGGCAGGGCGAGACTCAAGAGTCGAAGCGCTTGCTCTACGTTGCCATCACACGCGCCAAGGAGGCGGTTATCTGCGCTCCGATGGGGAAGCGAACGAAGGGCGACGCCTCGGGGCTTTCGAAGAGCGCCTGGGGCGATGTCGAATCGGCACTTGCCGGCGAAGGGGCGGTGTTCGAACCGGGCGTGAGCATGCTCGACTATGGAGGGGAAGCTCCTGCTCGCGTCGAGAGAATCGACCTCTCACCTGCGCAGGACGAGTCGTGCGATGCCGTCGGTGTCGTTGAATGCTCGAGCGCGTCATTCGACAAGGCTCCTCAGCTTGTGGATATTCCCCCGATTGCGCCCTTCTCGGAACTTCCTTGCGTGCTCCCCGAGTCGTCAAGGGCGGACGTGCACAGCTACTCTTCCCTTGCGGAAGATTCGCCCCATGCGACCGTTTTCGGTCGCGATGCCTCGGAAAGCGATGAGACTTCGCCTGCGGGCGGGCTCGATGCGCTGTCCGATTTCGATGACCGAGCTGAATCGCGTTCGGCCTTCGCCGTCGACGCCGATAAGGCAACCGATCTCGGCACTGCTTTCCACCGTCTTGCGCAGTATGCGGTTATCACGCGCGAGCAGGGAAAATGCCTGGTGTGCCCTCCGAAAGACCGCATCGATGCGCTCTGTCGTGCATGTCGGCTTGCGCCCTTGCAGATTATGCGACTGAAAGCCGCGCTCCGTCGTTGGTTCGAAAGCGATGTTGCGCAAAAGGTTAGCCGATACCGCTCGATCCGCGCCGAGGTTCCGTTCTTCGTTCGAGTCGGGAAAAACGCACGGGCCCCGTTCCTCGAAGGAGAGATCGACCTTCTTGCCGACGAGGGCGACGGATCGAGCGCCTTCATCGTGGACTACAAGACAGGTGGCTCTCCGCTTGAGGATGCGGAGACATTGCATTCGAAGCACGAGCTTCAGGCGAAATGCTATGCATACGCTGTGCTCGCGCAAGGTCTTGAGCATGTCGACCTTGCGTTCGTGCGCGTCGAGCAGCATGACGAGAGCTCATCGGGCGATGAGCCCGAAATCGTTTCGTTCTCGTTCTCTCAAGACGATTTTGTCTCGCTCGAGCATGAAATCGTCTCTGCAATCAAGTGCCACGATGCCCGATAGTCCGGCTCGATCCACTGCACTTCAAAATGCGCTTTCGCAGAATGCGAAACGACGAACGCCCCCTCCCGATTTCCTATAGCAAAGGATCGGGAGGGGGCGTTCGAATTCGGGGTCGCTTACGTTCACTATATCCCAAGCAGTTTTTCCGCGTAGGCGATCTTCACGCAGCAGACGAACACGTTGAGCGCTTCGCGCAGTTCGTACAGCGGCGGAAGCGATGGCGCGATACGGATGTTGCTGTCGTGGGGATCGCGCTTGTACGGCCAGGTAGCGCCTGCCCCTGTCAGCGTGACGCCCGCTTCCTTCGCAAGCTCGACGATGCGCTTCGCGCAGCCCTCGGGCGCATTGAAAGACACGAAATATCCGCCTCGCGGGTTCGCCCATGAGCATCCGCCGACTTCGGAGAGCCCTGCGGCAAGCTCGTTTTGCACGAGGACGAATTTCGGCCGCAGGATCTCTGCGTGCTTGCTCATATGCTCGGCGATGCCGCTCTCGTTATGCAGGAACTTCACATGGCGCAGCTGGTTCATCTTATCGTAGCTGATGACGCTTACCGCCATACGCTTCTTGATCTCGGCGATGTTGTCCGGGCTTGCCGCAATCGCGGAAATGCCGGCGCCGGGAAGCGTCACCTTCGACGTCGAGGCGAATTTGAAATATCGGTCGGGATTGCCGGCTTCGCGGCATGCTTTGCCGATATCGAGCAGATGGTCGTGGTCGGCCTTGAAATCGTAGAGGTGATGAACGCTGTAGGCGTTGTCCCAGAAGATGCGGAAATCGGAGGCGGCGCATTTCATCGAAGCGAGGCGTTGTACCACGTCGTTGGAATAGGTGACACCGCCGGGATTCGAATACTTCGGAACGCACCAGATTCCCTTGATCGATTCGTCGTTCGCGACGAGTTTCTCGATCTTGTCCATATCGGGGCCGTCTTCGTCCATCTCGATGGGGATCATCTCGATGCCGAACGATTCGGTGATGGCGAAATGACGGTCGTATCCTGGGACAGGGCAGAGCCACTTGATCGATTCGTAACGGCTCCACGGCTTGCTTCCAAGCGTCCCGAAATCGAGACAGCGCGCGACGGCGTTGTGCATGAGCGTAAGGCTCGAGTTCCCGCCGATGATGACGTTGCCGGGCTCATCGTCGAGCATACTCGCCATCAACCTTTTCGCCTCGGGAAGCCCGTCAAGGACGCCGTAGTTGCGGCAATCCGTGCCGTCTTCGGCAATGCAATCTTCGGCAGTCGCGACGGTTGTAAGCATCGGCATGCTCAAGTCGAGCTGCTCGGCACTTGGCTTGCCGCGTGCCATATTAAGCGTAAGGCCCTTCGCTTTGAACTGCGCGTAGTCCTCCATCGCGCATGCGAGCGCATGGGCGAGCTCGTCATGGCTCATGTCTGCGTAAGCTGTCATAATCGCTTCCTTGTTTCTCTTGACGGTGTCGCGCGTGGCGCGTCGAATTATCCGCACTCGATGATACGTTTGCGGACGTCCTGGGGCAAGCGCGATTTTGCCCTGGGGCAGTCGGTGAAACGGGGCAGCTGCGCCAAGCGCTCGATACCTCAATCGCATCGCCGAATAATCGCTTTAGTGCGCGATAGCACGCGCGGGCATGCCGTATAATGCGTGCGCACGAAAAGAAAGAAGGTTGAACCGTGGTTACTGGCGATTTCTGGGTATTGCTTGCAATGCTGCTCTATTTCATCGTTGTCGTTTTGGTCGGCTTCGTCTACGCGAAGAAGTCGAACTCGTCGAGCGAAGCGTATTTCCTCGGAGGGCGCGGCCTCGGGCCGTGGCTTACCGCTCTTTCCGCCGAAGCTTCCGATATGTCGGGGTGGTTGCTCATGGGGCTGCCCGGTGTCGCCTACTTCACCGGAGCTTCGGACGCTATGTGGACGGCGATCGGCCTTGCTGTCGGCACGTATCTGAATTGGAAGTTCGTCGCAAAGCGGCTCCGCAAGTACTCCGAAGTCGCGAACAACTCGATCACGGTCCCCGACTTCTTCTCGAACCGCTTCCATGACGATAAGCACGTCCTCATGACGATTGCGGCGATCATCACGCTGCTGTTCTTCTCGATCTACACGGGAAGCTGCTTTGTGACCTGCGGCAAGCTGTTCTCGACGCTCTTCGGGCTCGACTATGCGACCATGATGGTGCTCGGGGCGATCATCGTGTTCCTTTACACGTTCGTCGGCGGCTACCTTTCGGTGTGCACGACCGACCTAATCCAAGGCACGCTCATGTTCTTCGCGCTTGCGACCGTGTTCATCGGCAGCGTTGCCCAAGCCGGCGGCGTCGATAACACCGTCGCGTTTCTCGAAAGTATCCCTGGATTCTTGTCGGGCACGCAAATCGCGACGCCGATTCTCGACTCAGATGGCAGCCAGGTTGTTCAAGACGGGGCGCCGCTTTTCGGCGCGGCAGGCGAATACGGCCTCGTCACCATCGTTTCCGGTCTCGCATGGGGCTTGGGGTATTTCGGCATGCCTCAAGTGCTCGTACGTTTCATGAGCATCCGTCACTCCAATGAGATTCGGAAATCCCGCATCATCGCCATGGTGTGGCTCGTCGTCTCGCTTACCAGCGCGCTTTGCATCGGCCTCATCGGACGAGCGGTCATTCCGACCGCATTTTTGACCCAGTCGGCTGCGGAGAACGTCTTCATCGTCTTGTCCCGGATGATCTTGCCGTCGTTTGCCTGCGGTCTCGTCGTTTCAGGCATCTTCGCGGCGGCCATGAGCTCGTCTTCTTCATATCTGCTCATTTCGGGCTCGGCGGTTGCGACCAACATCTTCAAAGGGCTCATCAAGCGCGACGCGACCGATCGCCAGGTCATGATAGTCGCGCGCTTCACGCTTGCGGCCGTGCTCCTGTTCGGCATCGTGATCGCCATGGACGCGAACTCGTCCATCTTCAACGTCGTTTCGTATGCATGGGCAGGCTTCGGGGCGTCGTTCGGCCCGCTTATCCTCTTCTCGCTCTATTGGCGCCGCACGACGTGCCAAGGCGCGATCGCCGGCATGCTCACCGGTGCCGTTTCCGTGCTCGTTTGGCATAATCTTGTCAAGCCGCTCGGCGGCTGGTTCGGCGTGTACGAGCTTTTGCCCGCCTTTGTGCTTGCTTGCGCGGCCATCGTCGCGGTCTCTCTTTTGACGAAGGAACCGTCCAAGGAAATCACCGACGAGTTCGACCGCTTCATGGAGACCGACGTGTGACAGATGCAAATGCTCGATCGACTTTGAGCGCCTTGTTCGAACTCGTAACATCGTTTCATATACGAAAAAGGCCTGCGGACTTCGAAAATCCGCAGGCCTTTCTGTGTGATGGGGGATTACCGGCTTATCCGAACCGAAGCGCCGTTGTGAAACCAGACCACGAAAGCGAGTCGGTGTCGCGCACGTATGCACCGAACGTGGGGGCGTGCACGTAATGGGATCCGCCGTAGCTTACCGCGATTCCCACATGGCCGCTGCGCCACAGGACGTCGCCGGGGCGGGCCTCCGATACCGGACCGCGCCAGGATGCGCAGTTGTAAAGTGCCTCGCTTTGATGGGGAAGGGAAATACCGACCTGCAGATATGCCCAACGGACGAGGCCGGAGCAGTCAAAGGAGTTCGGGCCTTCTGCGCCCCATACGTACGGGCAACCGATGCGCGACATCGCGTAATCGACGACCGAACCGTAGGAAGGCACGTTGCTCGATCCGCTCGAGGAGGACCCGCTGCTTGAAGAGCCGCCCTTGTTGCTGCTCGATCCGCTCGAGGAGGATCCGCTGTTCGAATTACTGGAAGAACTCTGCTGCGCAGCCTTTGCAGCTTCTTCGGCTGCTTTCGCCGCTGCCGCGGCGGCCTGCTCCTGCTCGAGCAGTTGGCGCGCCTCTTCATCGAGGGAGTTCACGAGCGCCGTGGCCTGATCGACCTTTGCTTGAACCTCCTGCTGAATCTGAGCCGCCTCCGCCGCCTTGTCGGCCGCGATCTGTTCCTGACGCGCGTACTCGTCCTTCGATGCCTGCAGATCTTCACGCAGCTGCTTGGAGCTGTTGACCATGTCCGAGTCGTTGTTGTTCATCTTCGTGAGAAGGTCCCAGTTCGATGTGAACTCGTCGAACGAGGATGCTCCGAGGATGAAGTCGAGGAAGCTTGCCGACCCGGTGCGATACATGCTGCGAGCGCGGGTGGAAAGCTTGTCTTGCAGGTCGGCGATCTGAGCGTTGGTGGCGTCGATCTTCTCCTGCTCTGCCTTCATGGCGGTTTGCGCGGCCTCTTGCTCATCGAGAGCGCCGTAATAATTGTCCGATGCTTCTTCGAGATCGGCTTGGAGGCCGATAAGCTGGTTGCGAACGGAATCGGCTTCTGCCTGCTTTTCTGCGGCAGTGGCACCGAAAGCGATATTGGGATAAGCCATCGTGGCAGCGCCAGCGAGGGCAGCTGTGCCGATAAACGCTCGCCTTGAGAGTGCATTTGTATGCTCGCTCACTGAGGAACCTCCTTGGTTGAGCATGCTGTTACGTATTTGGCTAAAGCGTTATTAATGATACCACGTGCAAAAGGGCAGAACGGCTTCGGGCTGCTCATTCCATAACGCCAGTTCATAGGGACTCAATCGTGTAAGAAGAGGAAGGGATCGGCGCTTCGCCCCTTCCCAGCGCCGTATGAAAGGGAAGGTTTTTCGCGTTAGGGGAAGGCTGCGGAATCCTTATACGGAGCTTTCACTATATAGAAAAAAGGGGAGGGCGAATGGCAGAGCGACCTTATCGACAGGGAAAGGACGCTGCGCAGACTGGCGCTAGGACGCAAAGTGCCGTTATCCGAGGGAACGGCATTCGATGGCCATCGGCGAAGAGACCGAAGAGGAGCTTGGCTGCTAAAAGG
>CAKUIV010000112.1 GCA_934661105.1 uncultured Ellagibacter sp.
GGAGTACGTCGTGTCGACGCCCGAGGCGAACCCCCATCAGGCGGCGCTGTTCGGCAAGGTGTGGCTCGCCGGTACCCGTTTCGCGACGGAGGAAACCATCGAGGCGGGCTTCGACCAGGGCGTGTTCGTGGATCTTCTGCCCTACGACGCGCTTTCGCGCGACCCGAAGGCGGCGGCGAAGCAGCGCCGCGACTGTCGCTTCTGGCAGAGCGTTTCCTACCTTTACCATGCGAAGAGCATCGTCGTGCCGCATAAGGGAGCCCTCGGCGCGGCGGAACGCGCGGCGTGCGGCGCGGCGCATCTCGCGGCGCGCGGGCTTTTCTCGCACGACTCGATCGTGAAGCGCTTCAACGAGGCCGCCACCTGCGCGAACGATTCCGCATTCGAATCCGGCGAGCTCGTCGTCATGGCGTACGCGACCTTCGACCCCTATGCGACGTCGATGATGCTGCCGCCTTCGAAGATCGTGTTCGAGGGCTCTGAGTTTCCCGCTCCCGCAAAACCCGAGGCGTTTCTGGCGCAGCTCTACGGCGACTGGCGGGAGCTCCCGCCAGTTGAGGCGCGCCGCAACCACGCGCCCGTCGAGCTCGACTTCGGGCCCTACGCGTAGGGACGGGGGCGCGACGTCATCCTTGCCGGGTGTGCCGCCCGCCTGGCCTGGGAATGTTCAACTTCTTACAAGTGCTTTACAAAACTGAACACTTTCACCTACAATGCTTCGCGAGCCACGTGTAAACTGGGGAGTGAACATTACATGGCCTTGACAAAGAACCAATTCGGCGTCCTTCGGGCGCTTTCCGACGAGGGCGTGCGCACGCAGCGCGCCATCGCCGACGCGACCGGCCTTTCTCTGGGCACGGTCAATTCCACCTACCGCGCGCTCGTCGAGGGCGGCCTGGCGAACGACTTCAAGATCACCGCCGCCGGCTTCGAGGCGCTTGCGCCCTACAAGGTCGAAAACGCCGTGATCATGGCTGCGGGCCTCTCGTCGCGT
Organism: uncultured Ellagibacter sp.; assembly: GCA_934661105.1. Taxonomy (GTDB): domain Bacteria; phylum Actinomycetota; class Coriobacteriia; order Coriobacteriales; family Eggerthellaceae; genus Ellagibacter. Next base: position 995 of record CAKUIV010000112.1, read on the forward strand.
TTCGCGCCGCTTTCCTACGAGAAGCCCAAAGGCGTGCTTTCCGTGCGCGGCGAGGTGCTCATCGAGCGCCAGATCCGCCAGCTCCACGAAGCGGGCATCACCGACATCACCGTCGTCGTGGGCTACATGAAGGAAGCGTTCTTCTACCTGGAAGACAAGTTCGGCGTGACCATCCGCGTGAACGAGCAGTACGCCGTGCGCAACAACAACTCGACGCTCATGCTCGTGCGCGAGAAGCTCGGCAACACCTACATCTGCTCGTCGGACGACTACTTCACCGAGAACGTCTTCGAACCCTACGTGTACGAGGCATACTACCCGGGCGTGTTCTTCGCGGGCGAAACCGACGAATACCTGCTCGACACCGCCTCCGACGGGCGCATCACGAAAGTCACCGTCGGCGGGCGCGACAAGTACGGCATGCTCGGGCATGTGTACTTCGACCGCGCCTTCAGCGAGAAGTTCGTGCAGATCCTGGTCGACGAGTACGACCGCCCCGAAACCGCGGGCAAGCTGTGGGAGGACATCTATCGCGATCACCTGCGCGAGTTGCGCATGGTCATGCGTCCCTACGAGCCGGGCGTCATCTACGAGTTCGACTCGATCGCCGACTTGCGCGAGTTCGACCAGGACTTCATCGAAAACGTCGACTCCGAGATCTTGGACAACATCTGCCGCGTGCTCGAATGCGCGCGCTCGGAGGTCGAGGGCATCGTGCCCATCAAGGAAGGGCTCACGAACCTGTCGTTCAAGTTCACGGTCCGCGGCTGCGCGTACGTGTATCGCCATCCCGGCGCCGGCACCGAGGAAATCATCAACCGCGCGAGCGAGGCGTACTCGCAGGGTGTGGCGAAGAAGCTCGGCATCGACGACACCTTCATCTACCAGGATCCGAAGGCGGGTTGGAAGATTTCGCGCTTCATCGACGGCTGCGTTCCCTTCGACTATCACAACCCCGCGCATGTCGAGCGGGCGATGGAGATGGGCCGCATCCTGCACCGAAGCGGCGAGAAGAGCGAGTGGGCGTTCGACTTGTACCAGATGGCGCGCGAGATCGTGGACATGCTCGGCCGCAAAAGCTACCCTTCTTTCCCCGATTGCGAGGAGCTGGGGCGCCGTGCGGCGCGGCTTGCGGCGCACGTTGCGGAAGACGGCGTGGAGAAATGCCTCTGCCATAACGACTTCTACAACCCGAACTTCCTCGTCTCCGGCGACGACATGTACCTTATCGACTGGGAATATTCCGCCATGTCGGACTACGCGAGCGACCTGGGCACGTTCATCTGCTGTTCCGACTATTCGCTTGACGAGGCGAAACGGGTGATCGAAGTGTACTTCGGCCGCACGCCGAAGCCCGAGGAGCTTCGCCATTGCTTGGCCTACGTGGCGCTCGCCGCGTACTACTGGTTCGTGTGGGCGCTTTACAAGGAGTCGACGGGCGACCCGGTGGGCGAGTGGCTCTACCTGTGGTATCGCTATACGAAGTCGTACTCGGCCGTCGCGCTCGAGTTGTACGAATCCTAAGCGCGTTCGCGGGCGGTGCTGCCGCCGCCTGTATCGCGCGTCAGGGGCCGAACGGGGCCTTGGATACACGTTTTTGTCGAATCATTTATTAGGAAGCTATCTATAATCGGCCTTTGCCGGCTTTGAAAGGAGACCATCTGTGGAACTTATCGGAACCGTCGTGGTGTACATCATCATGGCATGCGCGATCGTCGGCTGCCTGGCGAGCGTGATCAAACCCGAAAGCGAGCTCGGCCAGCAGTTCGTGGCCGGCATCGACTCCATCGGCCCGATCTTCCTGCCCGTTGCGGGCATCATGGCTTCGGCGCCCTACCTTACCGCGTTCGTGAGCGCGGTGTTCGGCCCGGCCTATTCCGCGGTCGGCGCCGACCCTGCCATGGCGGCGACCACGTTCATCGCCGTCGACATGGGCGGCTATCAGCTCGCCGATGCCCTCGCCGAGACGCGAGAAAGCTGGATCATGGCCATGATCACGGGTTACATGGCGGGCGCGACCATCGTGTTCTCCATTCCCGTGGCGCTGAAGATGCTCGAGAAGCGCGACCGCAAGTATCTCGCACTCGGCGTGATGAGCGGCCTTTTGGCCATCCCCATCGGCGTGCTCGTGGCTTCGGCCATCATCGCGGTGTCGCATCCGGTGGTGCGCGAGGTCGTGTCCACCAACGCCGACGCCACCTACCAGCTCATGCTGTCGTGGGGCCAGATCGGCGTGAACCTCATCCCGCTCATCATCATCTGCGTCGCGCTCGCCGCGGGCCTCAAGTTCAAGCCCGACGCCATGATCCGCGGCTTCATCGTGTTCGGGCGCGTCATGGAAAGCGCGCTCAAGATCGTGTTCGTGCTCGTGGTGGTGGAATACTTCACGGGGCTCTGGTCGACGCTGTTCGGCAGCTTCGGCTTCGACCCGATCATCGCCGACGAGGACGACATCTTCCGCGCACTCGAGACCTCGGGCGCCATCGGCATGATGCTCTGCGGCGCGTTCCCGATGGTCTACCTCATCCGCCGCTACCTCGCCAAACCGCTCGCGAAGATCGGCGGCGCGGTGGGACTGTCCTCCGATGCGACCGCGGGTTTGCTCGCGGGCTCGGCCAACGTGCTCGCGCTCTTCTCCATGGTGCGCGACCTGCGCGCGAAGGACAAGGTCGTCTGCATGGCGTTCGCCGTGTGCTGCGCCTTCTTGTTCGGCGACCACCTGTCGTTCACCGCGAACTTCCAGCCCACGCTCATCGTCGTGGTGCTCGCCGGCAAGCTCGCGGCGGGCATCTGCGCCATCGTGTTCGCCAAGCTGCTCGCGGTGAAGAAGGCCGAGGAGCTCGAGCGCCTCGATGAGGAGCAGGGCATCCTCTCGGTCGGGTAACACGGTACCGCGGTGCGCCTGGCGGTCTTCGCCGGGCGCGCCTGCGTTTCACGAAGAGGCTTTCGCGAAAGCGAGGCCCGTTCATAAGTAGGAACCTACGAGTCTGGGGAGAAAACGTGGGTAACGGCAAGGAAGCGGTGGCGCTTGGCGCCGCTGCGCTCGAAAACATCGCATCGGTGCTCGACGTCGCTGCGACCGAAGTGCGCGACGTGTGGCCCTTGAAACAGGGGCTTACGAACGATTCGTGGCATTTCGCCACGCCGTCGGGCGAATACGTCTACCGGGCTCCCGGAATCGGGACCGAGGACTTGATCGACCGCGAGGCCGAGGTCGCGGCGCTGCGCGTGGCGCGCGATTTGGGCCTCGACGGCACGTTCGTCTACGAGGACGCGCAGGCGGGCTGGAAGGTGTCGCGGTTCATCTCGAACGCGCGCACGCTCAATGCGCACGACGGGACGCAAGTTGCCCGCGCGATGCGCATGGCTCGCACGCTTCACACCTCGAACGCCCAGGTCGGGCGCGGTTTCGACTTCTACCTTGAAGGCAAACGCTACGAGGGGCTGCTTCGGGAGGTCGCGAACCCGTCGCGCATTCCCGGCTACGCCGAGCTTTCCGTGAAGGCCGCGCGCGTCGCCGCCTTCGCCCGCGCCGACCGCGCTCCCGTGTGCCTCACGCACAACGACTTCTTCGAGCTGAACATTCTCATCGACGAAGACGACCGCATGCATCTTATCGATTGGGAATACGCCGGCATGTCGGACTACGCGCACGATTTCGGCACGTTCTGCGTCTGCTGTCGGCTTACCGAGGCCGAGGCCGACGCGGCCCTTCGGGCGTATTTCGGGCGCACGCCGACCGAGCGCGAGCGCTGCCACAACTTCGCCTACATGGCGCTCGCCGGCTGGTGCTGGTACGTGTGGTCGCTCTACAAGGCGGCGTGCGGCGGCGACGTCGTCGAGTGGCGCGAGACCTACCTTTCGTATGCGGAGCGCTACCTTGACCCGGTGATCGCGGGCTACGAGGCGCTTGCGCAGCGCGGCGTTTCGGAGTGCGGCAGCGTGCCGAACAACGCTTGCGAGGAGGCGATCGCATGAGGTACGGCATCGCAAGCGGCATCTTGTGGGGGCTCGACACCGTTGTTCTGGGAATCGGCCTCGCCATGGCGCCGTTCGTCGGCACGCCCGAGGCGCTTGCGCTCGCCGCGATCGTGGGCGCGTTTTTGCACGACGCGGCTTGCGCGCTCTGGCTTTTCGGGTACATGGGGGTGCGCCGCCGTTTGCGCGATACGTTCGCGGCCCTCAAGACGAAAAGCGGCAAGGTGGTCATGCTCGGCGCGCTTTTGGGCGGGCCGCTCGGCATGACGGGCTACGTCGTCGCCATCAACAACATCGGGGCCGGTTACACGGCGATCATTTCCGCGTTCTACCCGGCGTTCGGCGCGCTCATGGCGTTTCTCGTGTTGAAGGAGCGCATGCGCCCGCGGCAGTTCGCGGCGCTTGTCTGCGCGCTCGTCGGCGTGATGGTCATGGGGTATGCCACCTCGGGCGACGCCGTTTCGGGGAACGCGGCGCTCGGGCTCGGCGGCGCCGTCGTGTGCGTCGTCGGATGGGGAAGCGAGGCGGTGCTCTGTGCGTGGGGCATGCGCGACGACGCGGTAGACAACGAGACCGCGCTCCAGATTCGCGAGACGACGTCGGCGATCGTGTACGCTCTCGTCGTGCTGCCGCTTTTCGGGGCATGGGGTTTCACGGTGAGCGCTGTGCCCACGTTCGCGACAGGAGTGGTCGTGCTCTCCGGCCTTGCGGGAGCGGCGTCGTACCTGTTCTACTACAAGGGCATCGCCACGATCGGCGCCGCGCGCGGCATGACGCTCAACATCACGTACTCCGCGTGGGCGGTGGTGTTCGGTTTGGTGCTTTTGGGCAGCGTGCCGAGCGTGGTGCAGGTGGTGTGCTGCGTCGTCGTCATGGCGGGCACGGTGCTGGCCGCCTGCGACTGGGACGAGCTTTTCGCACGCGGGAGGAGCGCGCGCTCGAAAGAGGCGTAAAGGCGGATGGTTGCCGATTGACGTTGACGGCTGCTTCCCATCCGCGTCCGCGCCCGCGCCGAGTCGCCAGACGGCCCGCCCCGTTCCCGCGCGAACGTGCCCCACCCCGCGCGCACGTCCCGTCCGCTCCCGCGCGATTCTGCCCCGTGCCGTCAGGTCCGGGAGGAAGCAGCCATAAGGGGCCGTGCCCGCTCCCGCGCGCGCCTGCCCCACGCGCCCGTTCCTGCGCGCGTCCGCTCCCGCGCCTAGCCCTTGCTTATGCGAGACGTCGTTGCCCCTGACCTTCCTGCTATGTTGCGACGTGGCGGCGAACGACGGTTTTGCACTTGTCATCTCGTTTTTTGGCCCGAAATGGCAGCCTGTGCCGCTTTTGCAAAACATGTTGGCATCGAGAGACGGTTTTGCGAAGAATCGTGGTCGCAAGCGACGGTTTTGCAGAGATAACGAGCG
>CAKUIV010000113.1 GCA_934661105.1 uncultured Ellagibacter sp.
GGGAGAGCGGCGGCCAGCGCCGAAGCAAGCTCGGCGTCATCGTGGACGACCTGGAGTTCATGTCCAGCCGTCACGCGGGCTCCGGCTATGCGCCGCAGCCCGTCCCGGAAGCGGGCCCGGCCATCGACGCGGCCGCTTCGGTCTACGACGAGGATATTCCGTTTTAGAGATAGGCAGGTCTTATGAGCGAGCAGAGGCTGCGGGCCGCGCAGGAGTCCTGCGCCAAGGCGCTGCGGGAGATGTGGGAGCGCGAGGGCGTGGTCGATCCGCCCGAGCCGCCCAGGCACTACGTCGTGACGTTCGACTGCGTGCCCAGCGTGGCCGAGCGGGTCATGCAGTACATCGCCGAGCAGCCCACCGCCAACCGCAGCTTCCGCCGCTACGAGATGCCCGCGCAGAGGAGGCAGCGATGACCGAGATGCGGCGCTTCCAGTTCTGGGAGAACTTCTACATGCCGCTGAGAAGGATCAAGGACCGCTCAGCGCGCGCCGAGCTCGCGCTGAAGATTCTCGAGGCGGCCTTCGAGGACGAGCCGCCCGAGTTCGACGACATGGAGGGCCTCGTGGCCGACTCCATCGTCCCGCTCATCCTCAAGGATGTCGGCGGCAAGGGGCCGGGAAGGCCCCGCAAGGGCGCGGCGGAAAAGCGCGCCGAAGGTGTGGAAAACCGGGCCGGAAAAGGTCGCGGAAATGTTTCGAAAAATGTTTCCGAAAACGTTTTGGAAAACCCCTTTAAAGCAAAGCAAAGCGAAGCTGAAGCTTTGCTTCCTGAAGAAGCAAAGCTATCAGCGAGCGCTTCTGCGCACCGCGCAGCTGCGGCATGCGCCGCGCAGCGCGCAGAAGGCGCGGGCCAGGCGGGGCCTGGCTGGGAGAGGACCGGGTGCCGCTGCCGCAAATGCAGGCGGCATCTGCTCAAGGCGCCCAACGGCACGATGGCGTGCCCCGGGTGCGAGCCGGAGCTGACGGGATCGCCCGCGCCCGGCTTCGCCGAGGCGGGCGCGGCGTGAGCGCCGAGGACCTGCGCCTCGCGGCGTGGTCGGCAGACGCCTGGGTGGTGTACATGCCGCCGACGCTCGAGGACAGCGCTGCGGGCATCCACGGCCGCTACGTCACGGTGCTGCTGCCTCCCGTCCAGGGAGGGGCGAGGCCGTGAGGCGCGCGGTGCTGCCCGGGCAGCTCGGGCTTTTCTCCGAGCCCGAGCCCGGGGACTGCCCGCACGAGGCGGGCAGGTACGGAACGAAAACGGAGTGCGCATGGGCCGGCAGGCCGGTATGGACGAACTGCCGCGAGGTCGGCGAGTGCGTGTGGGACACGACGAAGGGGCGCGGGGCCGCGGAGGCTCCCGGCGCCGACGACGGACAAGGAGAGACATGGCAACCGTAGCTATCGAGATCACGTTCACCGAGGAGGTGCTCGGCTCCTCGCCGAACACCAAGGAGATCTACAGCGAGTTCATCGCATCCAAGGCGCCGGACGCGGCGAGCGTCGCCGACGAGGTGGAGGCGGTGGGCGCCGACGAGGTGACCGAGAAGGGGACCACCGTGTTCCCGCGCAACGACGACGGCGAGCCCGTCATCTGGGACTACCAGTTGAAGGGGTTCTTCAAGGATGCGTGCGGCGCCCTGCGCCGCGTGCCCGGCACCTTGTCCAGCAAGTGCAAGGCCTACAAGAAGGTCATCGACGGCACGATCTTCATCAAGGAGCGCTCCGTCGCGTTCCAGCTGCCCGAGGGCGGCGAGGTCGGCATCTGCGAGCGCCCGCTGAGGGCCGACACCCCGCAGGGGGCGCGCGTGGCCCTGGCGCGCTCCGAGACCGTTCCCGCCGGGACCAAGATCCGCTTCACGCTGGTGGTCATGAACAAGTCGGACTGGCCGCTCGTGCAGGAATGGCTCGACTACGGCCAGTTCCGCGGCATCGGCCAGTGGCGCAACAGCGGCAAGGGCCGCTTCGAGTGGACCGACGGCTCCGAGCCGGAGTAGCGACGGCTTAGCGGAGCGTTGCGATGATGCGCGACGGAAGAGCCATGAGGGGCATTGTGCGGCGATGGATCTGCGCGGCATAGCGAGGCGGTGCGACGGAACAGCGTAGCGAGGCCTTGAGCGAAATGCGACGGCACCGCGACGATGTGGGCGGCAAAGGATTTGCGTGGCTTGGCCGAGCAGCGCGATGGCGCTGAGGTGAGGGGCGTTGCAGAGGAAGCGCTTTGATTTGCTCAGGTAGGCGACGGAAGTGCACGGCTAAGCCTCGTATGGCGAAGGAGCAGCATAGCATTGCGATGAGAGCGAAGGCTTTGAGCGGCAGTGGGCGTCGCGGCCCGGCACGGCACAGCTTGGAGAAGAGCGGCGAAGGAGGAGCAAAGCAACGAACGGCCCCGCGAAGGACCGGCAACGAACCGATGCGCAGAGGCATGGACTAGCAGAGCTGCGATCTGCTGCGAACGGCGACGGCACAGCCGCGTTGCGCAACGAGAGGCGATGGCCGACCGCCGCATTGCTCTGCCATGGCGAAGCAAAGCCGCGGCATGCAACGGCGATGGATTGATACGGGCTGCGAAGGCGTTGCTATGAGGAGCAGAGCAGGGCGAAGGCAAAGCGAAGCGCGGCACGGCGAAGGCATGGCTCGTCAGAGATTTGATCGGCGTCGGCTTTGGAATGCAATGCAACACAATGGAGCGTCATGGCTTAGCGGAGCGATGGAAAGGCTTCGCGACCCAGGGCAGTGCATGGCGATGGCGTGGCGACGAGACGCTCTGCGATCAAACGCGAAGGAACAGCAGTGCTCTGTAATGCAACGGCAATGAGAAGCGCCGAAGCGCGAAGGAGTAGCACAGCCGCGAATGGCGGGGGCGCAGCTCGGCGGGTACAGTGCGCACGTGGACTCTAAGTGAGGCGTGCGCCGGGAGCCTGGACGCGGGCATGCAGGATGGCGGAGGGGCCGGGCCTGCGACAAGGGCAGCGGGCGGTGACGGCAACGCGAGCCGCCCGCGTAAGACCCAAACAACATCGGGGGGCGCAAGGTTATCGAGACCGTGAATCAAGCGTTTGCGCCCCCGGCCAACCGGAGATTTAACGACAAAGGAGGGAGAAGCATGAGCTGCGAGTTTTGCGAGGACGGGCGCAGCCTGTTCGGCGGCGCCGAGGACATGGGTTGCATGGTCGAGGAGATCGGCATCGAGGGCATCTGCTATCTGCCCGCAGACAAGACCAAGCCACCGGTTGACGAGACCGTCATCTACATCACGCTGCCGAATGGCGAAGCGAGGACGAGGGCCATCAACTATTGCCCGATGTGCGGCGAGCGGCTTGGCCGCGGGAAGGACTAGCTATGAGGTATGGAGTAAGGGCTGTATGGAAAGGCGGCTTCGATCCGTTGAGGGCGCACGAATGGGACGCGGGAGCCGACCTTCGGGCCGCTACGTCTGCAGGCGTCGAACCCCAGCACGTCGTCATGGTGGGCACGAACGTACGCGTCGAGATTCCGCAGGGCTTCGTCGGGCTGCTGTTCGCGCGCAGCTCGTTGTCGAGGCTGGGGCTCATGCTCGCGAACGGCGTCGGGGTCATCGACCACGGATACACCGGCGAGGTTATGGTCCCTCTTGCGAACGTCGGTCGCTGCCCCGTCGCCGTCAGGAAGGGCGAACGGATAGCCCAGCTCGTCATCGTGCCGTGCCTGTTCCCCGATTTCATCTGGGTCGACAAGCTCGACGAGACCGAGCGCGGGGCCGGCGGCTTCGGCAGCACCGGTTCGATGTGAAAGGGGTGGGGCTGTGAGCTGGTTCTGGCGGGCTTTGGCCGCGGTGTGGCTCGTATTGGGTGTCGCCTGTTTCGTCATCGGCGAGGACTGCGTCAGAGAAGGGGCGATGATGATGCTCTGCCTCATCGCGGCGGATATCGACGACGTGAAGAAAGGGTTGGGGTTGTGACCAAGAATAACGAGCATCGGCAGGCGATTGCCAACGCGCTGCGCCAAAAGGCCGCGTATCACTCTGGTGTATCGCTCGCCGAATGGTGGTGCATGTTGCAGGAGCTGGTGACCGGCGAGGTCGATTTTCCCAACACGCAGGAGACGTTCCTGGCGCTGGCGGACTTGATTGATCCGGGAGTTGATGACGATGACCGTGTATGACTTCGAACGCAAGCCGGTCAAGACCCGCAAGAAGCATTGGTGTCGATATTGCGGCGAGGTCATCCCTGCTGGCGCTGATGGGGCCGAGCGCGAGAGCGGCTTTGACGAAGATGGCCCGTTCCGCCGCTACGCGTGCGCAAGGTGCGCCCCATATCTCAATGAGTTTTGGCGGTGGTGCGATTACTGCTGCGAAAACATAACCGATTGGTTCTACGGGTTTATGGACGAATGCCATCCAGGATGGAGGGAACGAGTGAATAAACGAGCGATGATTTCTCAGCCGATGGCCGGCAAGACGGACGAGGAGATTGAGGAGGCGAGGGACAGGGCGCACGTGAGGCTGCGCAAGATGGGCTACGAGTTCGTGAACACCCTGTTCACCGACGAATGGTATAGCGACGCGGCCATGAGGGAGCGCGGCGTGGTGCAGGTCCCGCTCTGCTATCTCGCGAAGTCGCTTGAGAACATGAGCCTGTGCCATGCGGCCTACTTCTGCAAAGGCTGGGAGAAGGCGCGCGGATGCCGCATCGAGCACGATGCCGCCGTCGCGTACGGGCTGGAGGTGCTGTATGAGGATTAGCAACCAGGAGCGGCGAGAGGTTGCGGCAAAGCTGCGGAACGGCGGGATTGCGCGGGACTCGAAGGAGGCGTACACGCTCCTGCTCTCGTGTGTCGGCATAAGGCCACAGCTTCCTGCCACGAACACCTACGAGGACGCGATGGTGCGCTTAGCAGACCTAATCGACCGCCCGACGTGCCGCAACGTCTACGACGAAATCTACAACGAATACGAGGGGGGCTGTTGTGAAAACGGCTTCAAGTGCAGCAAGTGCGGAGAGATCGTCGAGGATTACGAGGGCTACCGCATCACGGGGACGTTTAATTACTGCCCGAAGTGCGGGCGAGAGGTGGTGGACTGATGGCCGACATGCACATATGCGACCTCTGCGGCAAGCCAACGCCGAACTACAGTAAGTTCATCTCCGGCCCCGTCTGCGGCAGTGACGGGTGTTCGGTGTGCGATGACTGCATAAAGCAACGCGGCCGCGAACGCGCGTGGAAGAACGAGCAGTGGCACAAGGACGAGATAACGTGCCCGTGGTGCGGCTACGAGGACCCCGACAGCTGGGAGTTCGAGGCCGAATACGACGAAGAATACGAATGCTCACATTGCGGGAAGCCGTTCTTCGTAGAGAAGCGCGTCGAGGTCACGTACACGAGCATGCGCCGCATCGAGGATATGCCGGAAGGATGGGAGGGAGAATGAGGTCTAGGGAGCACGATATCCGGTGCGATGCTTGCGCGCATTGCCGCATGCTCGGATACGATCCGTTCAAGGTGGCCACTGTCAGCTACTGGTGCGAGGAGCACGAAGAGCACGTGAGGCCGCGCGAGCTGTGCGACGAATACGCGCCGGGCGACCCGTTGCGCATGGCCATGCGCGAGTACTGGAAGGAGGCCGAAGCCGATGGATGTTAGGGCAGTGCTCTCGGTTGCTGACGAGATAGAGGCCGCCGAGCGCGACGCCGTCTCGGAGTTCGTGCGGTGCGACGGGCTCGATGCCGTCGGCGCGGCGTACGCGGCAGGCGGCATCGATGCCCTGGACGGCGGATGGACCAAGCAGCTGCGAACCGCATGCGGCGTCGACCTCGCCGCATGCGAGATGTACGACAGGCTCGATATGGCAGCGTTCGGCATGAGCGCGTACAGCATCCGCGTAAGCGACATGCTTAGCGCGCTGGCCCAGGCCGTGAAGGCCGGCACCAAGGACGCCATGCGGGAGTTCGAGGAGAGGTGGGTGGCAGCAGATGTTGATGACCAGCGTGGTCGCTAAGGATGGCGCCGCCGTGTTTGGCGGCGGGCCATGGGGCTGCGAGCCGGCGTCGCAGGGCTCCGGCCCCGTGCGCGTGCGGTACTTCGACCCGCTCACGGGCGAGCCGTGCGACCAGAAGCCGGTGCCGCGCTCGGAGCAGCTCGCGGCGCGCGGCAAGGCGGCGCCGAAGCGCGCGAAGAAGGAATGGAAGTGGAAGGCGCATGGGCACAGGAGATGCATCGTCGACGAGGTCGAGTACGAGTCGATAGCCGCCGCGGCCCGCGCCGTCGGTCTCAACAACAACTCGCTCGGCAAGGCGCTGCGCGACGGGCTCGCGGTCTACCGCGGGCACCTCATCCGCTGGTGCGCGTGATGCGCGTCGAGGTCAAGCGGGACGGGCGCGGCGTCTGGTACGCCCGCCCGTACCTGG
>CAKUIV010000114.1 GCA_934661105.1 uncultured Ellagibacter sp.
GCAGTTCCGCTTCGTTCTGGAGGCACTTAATGGCGGCCTGCTTCCTGAAGGTGCGTCTTCGGATGATGGCAAGGGCGTTGCCGCGACGAACGGTTCTGACGGCTTCGTGAATTTTGGCAAGCTCGTGTTCAACGCTAGCGTGTTCGAGCGGACGCCGAGCGCAAATGGTGGTCAGGCCGACGATACCAATCGGCCGGTGGGCGCCGATCAATCGGCTGATAATGCTTCGGGCGGAGATCGGAACGCGCCCGAGGCTTCAGATGACCAGGGAACTTCCGATGTTCCGAATAACTCTTCGACACCTTCGACGGATGGCGTGCTGGGTGTTGCTCCTCCTAATCCGGACAACGTGTCTGATGGCAATATTGCTGCGGGCGTCTCTGGCGACACCGAGAGCGGCTCGTCCGACAACAGCGCTTCCGGGTCTGCCGGTTCCGCAAGCGGTTCCGACGTGGACGTGATGGACAAATCGTTGGCTAGTGTGGTGATGGCCAGCATGATGACCGGCCAGGTCCAAACGAGCGGCAGCATGGGCAATGCCGACAGCGACACTGCGGCAACTTCCGCTTCCGGTTTCGACACGCGTACATTTGAATACGTCATCTTCGAACAGCCGGGCGATATCGCGAACATCGCCTACGACCAGTCGAAGCTTCGCTTCGAAATCACGGTGACGCGCGATGCTCAAGGCCAGATCACCGCAGAAATCACGAGCATGCGAATTGAATCCGCTGATGGCGGAATCAAGGACGTTGCCAACGTTCCCGCCAAGGGCTCCTCGCTCAACACGTTCGTGAACGCCTACGAGCCGCCGTACACGCCGCCGGTCGATCCCGACCCCGATCCGGTGTTTGCGTCGCCCGTTGCCAAGAAGATCCTCGAAGGCCGCGCTCTCATTGCCGGTGAGTTCTCCTTCGAACTCGTCGAAAACGGCAAAGTCGTCTCCACGGGAATCAACGACGCGAACGGCAACATCGTCTTCAGCGACATCAAGTACGTGGCCGCCGGAACGCACACCTATACCATGCGCGAGGTACGAGCCGGCACCACCGAGGCGGGCGTCGCCTACGACGAAACCACTTACACGGTAATCGCAAAAGTGACGAAATCGAATGGAAAACCGCAGGTCAGCTACACCATAGAAGGGCTCGACGGCACTTCGTTGCCCGTGTTCAAGAACGTGTACAAGCCCGCCGGCGCCACGGTGATAATCGGCGCGACGAAAACGTTTACGGGCAGGAGCCTCGAAGCGGGGCAATTCACGTTCCGTCTCGTCGGTTCCGACGGCAAGGCCGTCGAGGCCGTAAACGACGCGCAAGGCAACATCGTATTCCCCGAGCTTACCTTCGACAAGGCAGGAACATATGAGTTCACGATGACCGAGGTGAAGGACAACCAGGAAAACGTTACTTACGATGACACGGCGTATCGCGTAGTCGTTACGGTCGTCGATGACGGAAAGGGCCAGCTTGTGGCCGAGGCTTCCTACCCCGACGGCACGCCTGTGTTCGCGAACGCCTACGCTGAACCCGAGCCTGCTCCTACTCCCGGTTCCGACCCTGATTCGGGAACGACCCCGACTGGGGACAAGCCGACCGCGCCGGGTAGCTCTGGGCCCGCGAAGCATGTCGCCAAGCTCGCGAAAACGGGAGACGGCGTCCTGCTTGTCGCGGTTCCGGTAGCCGTTGGGGTGGCTGCGGCCTTCGCGGCAGGGGCGATCGCATTCCGTCGCCTCCGTAAGCGCGGCTAGCGAAAGCGCCTCGCCCTAGGCTTTCGTGGACTTCGCTTTTTCCAAGTGCCCTCCATACGGGTATGGGCTTGGCTCCGGGCAATGGAGGGGCCGCGGTGTCCACCTGCGCAAGCGGGTCGGCGCCGCGGCGCTCGGGGCCTCTTTCCCTAAGCCCGTCTCTTTGCGGCCCCAGCTCTGCGCTCCCGATTGACTCCTTTCCTCGCTTATCGGTTCGTGCAAGAAGGGGCCGCACCTTTCTTTCTCCAAAAACTAAGCCGGAAATGGCGGGCTGTGACGCTTTTGTAAATCGGGATGGCGGCGAAGGACGGGTTTGTAAAAGCTTGTGGCGTCCAACGACGGTTCTGCAAAAACGGGTGGCGGGCTGTGACGGGTTTGCAACGGAAGATGGCTGCCCGTTCCGCTTTTGCAAAGCCCTGCGTCTCTATCCTTTTGCAAAACCGTCACAGCCCGCCATGGAACGCCCCAAATCCGGCGAACGGTAGGTTGATCGAGCAACAAATGGCATCCAGCGACGCTTTTGCAAAATGGAATGGCAGCCAACGACAGTTTTGCAACTGGAAGCGTGCAGACCCCCAGCCCCTCGCTTCTTCGCTCTCTTGCATTCGCCGATTGGGGCGCGATAGCCTTCGGTGAAGCGGCTAGAATCAGGGGCAGGGAAGCGCACGGCCAGCGAGTCGCGACTCGCACCAACCACTCGCGGCGTCACGCGTCGCATTCCCCATGATCCGGCACGTCGCCGGCACTCAAAACAGACAACGACACAGGCGGAAAACAGGGAGAAAAACCTGCTTGCGCTCGCGTTCCACAGCAAGGAGGACTCTCATGAAGATCAAGCCCGACGGCAAACCGCTGCGTTTCGACGGCGACAACAGCTACCCCGATTGCGCGTGCTGCGGCCAATGCTGCCACCTTAATGTGCTCGCCATCACGCCCAACGAGCTTGAGGCTATGCACCAGTGCATCGACGAGAAGGGCGTAAAACCTATCGACCGCAAGGGCGAATGCTGCCCGCTCCAAAGCCCCGAAGGAGGCTGCATGATTTGGGAAGCGCGCCCGCAAGTGTGCCGCCTGTTCAACTGCCATGTCCCGCGCATCGAGATTCTCAAGCAGAACCCGAGCATCCACGTTCCCGAAGATATCCCTCTGCTCGACCTGACCGAGGAATTCGCCCACGGCCGCTCGGGCTACGAGGCCATCGCCCGCCTCACGCGCGCTCAGGCGAGCTAACTCCGGCATGCCCGCCGACCGCATGCTTGCCCAGCCTCACCCCGCACGCGCAAGCGGGCTAACGCAAGGTAAAGCCTGTGAAACCGCGGGTTTTCCCAGTTGGGCGACGGCCGCGCGCGTATACTGAAGCTCGAAAGCGAAACAACGTCGGAAGGGATCGAAATGGCAGAAGGCAAGCCCGTCGTCGGGATCATCATGGGAAGCAAGTCCGACATGCCCGCAATGGAGCCGTGCATGCAACAGCTCGACGAGTTCGGCATTTCCTACGAGGTGAAGGTCGCGAGCGCGCACCGCAAGCCGCTCGAAGTGCACGAATGGGCATCGACGGCGCACGAGCGCGGCATCAAGGTCATCATCGCGGCCGCGGGCAAGGCGGCGCATCTCGGCGGCGTCGTCGCAGCATACACTCCTGACCCGGTTATCGCCGTTCCCATGAAGACAAGCGACTTGGGCGGGCTCGATTCGCTTCTGTCCATGGTACAGATGCCCTCCGGCGTGCCCGTGGCCTGCGTCGCCATCAACGGCGCGAAGAACGCCGCCATCCTCGCCGTGCAGATGCTCGGCACCAACTGCGACGGTTGCCGCCAGAAGATCATCGACTTCAAGAAGGCCATGGCAGAAGCGTAAGCCCGTTCTCCGCCTCGCAACCGCGTCGCGTCGTGCGGCTGCGTCCGCGATCGCACGCGGTCACGCCCTATGCAGCCGCGCCATGTCGCGTCGCCATGTTGTGTCGCCGAATCGCCTGCACATCGCCACTCGCGATCTGCAGGTGATTTCATACGCGGGCCAGGCGCCGTCAAGCTGCCGATTCCCGAGGCCCCAATCGTTCAGCGCCCGAAAATCAAGGGCGCTTTACAGCCCTTTTACGAAGCTTTGTGAAGCGGAAGTGGGCATATTGTGCTTGATTAAGCAAACAAATTATCATGTGCGAAAATACATTCCACAGCATCCATTATCGCGTGGAATAGGGTTTCAAATGCGACTGAATCCCCTGTTCGACGCGCTTTTTCGTGTAAGGGAAGGCCATATGAAAACTGCGGCGTTCGCCAAGGCCGTGTGCGCAGTAAGCCTGTCGGCTCTGTGCGTCATGGGCATCACGGCGTGTTCGGGTAATTCCTCGACTTCGACTTCGAAATACACGGGGGGCGTCGCGGCCACCGTAAACGGCGACGAAATCCAGGAAGACGAAGTCACGTCGTCCGTCGAGAACATTCGCTCGCAGATGTCGCTCACCGACGAAGACGCGTGGGGCGAATGGATGGCCAAGAACAGCTACACGCCCGAAAAGGTCCGCGAAGAGGTCATCGATTCCCTCGTTGCGAAGCAGCTCATCATTCAGGGCGCCAATGAGAAGGGCGTCACGGTGAGCGACGACGACGTGCAGTCCTACGTCGACCAGATGAAGTCGAACTACAGCTCAGACGAGAAGTGGCAAGACGCGCTCAAGTCAGTGAACATGACCGAGGACGAATACCGCAGCAACATCAAGACGTCGCTGCTTCAACAGGGCCTTCTGAAGACGTTCGACGCCGACCCGTCCGACGACGACGTGCTTTCCTATGCCCAGTCGAACATCTCCAGCTACGACGGCGCGAAGCGCTCGTCCCATATCCTGTTCGACGCCGACGACGAAGAAACGGCCCAGAGCGTTCTCGACCAGATCAACGCCGGCACGCTCGACTTCGCGGAGGCCGCGCAGACCTATTCCAAGGATTCCGGCTCTGCCGCGAACGGCGGCGATGTTGGTTGGGATAAGCTCAACTCGTTCGTGTCTGAATACACCGACGGTCTTGCTGATCTTCAAAAAGACCAGGTCAGTGGCCTTGTGACGAGCAGCTATGGAATCCATATCATCAAGTGCACCGATGTGTTCACCGCTCCGTCCGAGCTGACGAGCCTCGATCAGCTTCCGAGTGAGTTCGTCGAACAGTTCAAAAGCTCGCTGAAATCCTCCAATCAGTCCAAGGAATATCAGCAGTGGCTTTCCGATGCGAAGGAGAGCGCCGATATCGACATCAAGGACATGCCGAGCGGCCTGCCTTACGACGTCGATATGTCGAAGTACCAGTCCGATGATGACTCGACCGACGCAGCCTCGACTGACTCGACCGACGCAGCCGCGTCCAGCTCGAGCGATGCTTCCTCCGACGGCAGCACCAGCTCAGACGCTGCTTCGACGGATTCCTCGGCAAGCGCCGATAGCGCATCGACCGAAACCTCTACAGCAAAGGCGGCGTAGCTCGCATGGCTGAAAGCACCGCTTTCGAGGGAGGGCGCGAGAACGATTCGCGCCCTCCTTTTCTTCGTCTCAACAACGCAATCGTCAAACGCTCGGGCAAGACCATCCTGAACGTAGGGTCGTTCGAGCTCGCTGAAGGCGAGAGCATGGCTCTTCTCGGGCCGAACGGCGCTGGCAAATCGACGTTCATCAAGCTTATCACCCGCGAGATTCTTCCGCTTTACCAGGACGAACCGCCCGTGCTCTTCCGCGGCAACGCGCGCGCGACGCTTGAGGACGTGAAGAAGTGCCTCGGTATCGTGTCGTCTACCATGCAGGACCAGATCACGGTGCATATGCCCGCAATCGAGGTCGTGGTCGGTGGGTTGTACGGGTCGCTTGGCGTGCCGAAACGCGTGAACGCGAGCGAAGATGACTACGCCCGCTGCCATAAGACGATGGAAATGCTCGGGGTCGACAAAATCGCCGATCGCGATGTGATGACGCTTTCCACCGGTCAAGCCCGCCGTGTGCTGTTCGCGCGCGCTCTCGTCCACGATCCCGATGTCATCGTGCTCGACGAACCCTGCACCGGCCTCGATCCGCAGGGCATGCACTACGTGCGCCGGTCCATGCGTATGATCGCTCAGTCGGGGCGAGCGATTCTGCTCGTCACGCACTACGCCGAGGACATCATCCCCGAAATCGAGAGGCTTTTGCTCATCAAGAACGGCGCGGTCCATGCCGACGGGCCGAAGGAGAAGCTTCTTACCGACGAGGCCATGTCCTCGTTGTTCGACGTGCCGATGAGCGTTGCCGAGGCGACTCCTGGCCATTATTCGCTCACGAGCGAATACTAGCTGCTCGCACGGTGCCACCTCGAATCGGATGGGTTTCTGCCGACCGGTCCGATGAAACGTATAAATTTAAAATTTTTCCTTGTTACAAGACAGATATATCTGTATAATACTTAGCTGCTGCAATTGGCAATGCGGAGAGATGTCCGAGCTGGCCGAAGGAGCACGATTGGAAATCGTGTATGCCCCAAAAGGGTATCTGGGGTTCGAATCCCCATCTCTCCGCCAGAAAAAAGTAACGCGCTTCGGCGCGTTTC
>CAKUIV010000115.1 GCA_934661105.1 uncultured Ellagibacter sp.
GTCGGGAAGCTCGGCAAGCTCTTCAAGCGCGCGTGCCATGTCCTCGACACGCGCCTCCGAAAGCGCGAGCCGGTCGATAAGGCTTTCCTTTACGCCCTTCTCGCGCGCAGCGGCGACGTCGGCGGCGTTCGCCTCGAGAATCGCCGGGGAGCTCGTGCGCAGAGCGGCCGCCATCGCGCGCAAGGCCGCGTTGCGTTCCTCTCCCGACGTTTGAGCCAGACCAGCGGCCGCGCCCTTGGCAGCGCGCGCGATGGCGAGCACCTCTTCATGTAGAGAAGCCATGGTTCCTCCTGCCTATTCAAACGCGATCAGGTCGTCGCGGTGGATCACGGGTTTGTCGGCGAAGGCGGAAAGCAGGCGGTTGCGCTCGAGCTCCTCGCGCCCTCTCCCGCAGGAAAGGTCGACCTCATCGCTCGAGAACGCGGTGCGCCCGCGTGCAAAGAGATGCCCCGATTCGTCTTTCACGTCGACGATGTCGCCGTCGTCGAAGCGCCCCTCGACGCGTTTGATGCCCACCGACAGAAGCGAGCTGCCCCGCTCGATGAGCGCTCGCTTGGCACCATCGTCGACCACGAGCGCGCCGCGAGCCGCGTCGCCGAGCGCGATCCAGAGCTTGCGCGGGGTGATTTCGTGAGGTTGCTCGCGCGCGATGAAGCGCGTGCCGATCTCCTCGCCCGCCGCCGCGCGGACGACGGCGCTCTCGGCATGCCCCTGGCAGATGACGAGCGGGATTCCCGCCGCCATGAGCACGCGCGCGGCCTTGATCTTGGTGATCATGCCGCCCGACCCGACAGCCGAGCCCGCGTCTCCTGCAACTCCCATGATTTTCTCGTCGATGCGATCGACTCGCTTGATGAGCTGGGCGTTCTTATCCTTAGAGGGGTTCGCGTCGTAGAGCCCGTCGATGTCGGACATGATCACGAGCAGGTCGGCCTCCACAAGGCACGCCACGAGCGCCGCGAGCGTGTCGTTGTCGCCGAAGCGGATCTGCTCGACCGACACGGTGTCGTTCTCGTTCACGATGGGCACGACGCCGAGCTCGAGCAGGCGCGAAAGCGTGTCGCGCGCGTGGAGGTAGGCCGTGCGGTCGGCCGTGTCGCGCCGCGTGAGCAACACGAGCGAGGTCGTGATGCCGTGATGGGAAAAGGCGCTCGCGTACGCCGCCGAAAGCACGCTCTGCCCCACCGATGCCGCCGCCTGCAGGCTCGGCATGTCGGTCGGGCGCCGCTCGATCCCGAGCGACTCGAGCCCGCACGCGATCGCGGCGCTCGTCACGATAATCGGCTGCCATCCGGCGGCGCGCACCTGGGCAATCTGGGCCGCGACGTCTTCGAGGAACGCGTAGTCCACCTTGCTCTCGCTCGTGGTGAGCGTCGAGGAGCCGATCTTCACCACAAGCGGGCGCCTCGCCGCACACGTCGAGGCGAGGCTTTCCCCATCATTCACGTTCATACCGCTCCCATCTGCGGATACGATCATTCGTCAAGCTCCGCGAACACGTCGTCGGCCGTCGCCGACTCGAACTCGAAGGCGCGTCCGACGATGCGGATCTCGTCGCCGTTGCGCGCCCCCGCCTTCCCGAGCGCATCTTCCACGCCCAAGCGCTTGAAGCGGTGCTGGAAAAACGAGATGGCCTCCTCGTTTTCCCAGTCGGTCTGGATGACCATGCGCTCGACCTGCCCGCCCTCGACGCGAAACACGCCGTCGGAGAGCTTGCGCACGGTGAAGCGACGGTCGCGCTGCTCGCGGCGATGCTCCCACACGTGCTCGAACTCGACCGCGTTTTCGGCCTCCTTCGCGCGCGCTTCCTCGCGCAGCTCGTGCACCTTGGTGGCGATGGCCGCCTTGAGCGAGTCGACGCCCTTGCCCGTGAGCGCGCTGATGCAATAGAGCTTCGGATCGATGGGGCTTTTCGCGAACTCGTCTCCGCCTGCAGCGGCGATGGAGTCCTCCCGCACGCGCTCTGCGAGCTTGCGGCACACCTCCTCGGTGCCCTCGACGTCAATCTTGTTCGCAACCACGATGCGCGGGCGATTGGCCAGCTCGTCGGCGTACAGCGCGAGCTCGCGGTTGATCACCTCGTAGTCGTTCAGCGGGTCGCGCCCCTCGTAGTCGCCGGTGAGGTCGACCACGTGCACGATGAGCGCCGTGCGCTCGATGTGGCGCAGGAACTCGTGCCCGAGCCCGCGCCCTTCGTGCGCGCCTTCGATGAGACCGGGAACGTCGGCCACGACGAAGCTGTAGTCGCCGCTCGTGGCCACGCCGAGGTTCGGGGTGAGCGTGGTGAACGGGTAGTCGCCGATCTTCGGGCGCGCCGCGCTGATTTTCGCGATGAGCGACGACTTGCCCGCCGACGGCATGCCCACAAGCGCCGCGTCGGCCATGAGCTTCATCTCGAGCTCGATCCACTGTTCCTGCGACGGCTCGCCGAGCTCGGCGAACGCAGGGGCGCGGCGCGTCGAGGTGACGAAGTGCGTGTTGCCGCGCCCGCCGACGCCGCCGAGTGCGACCGTCACCTGCTCGCCGTCGTGCGTGAGGTCGGCAATGAGCTCGCCGGTTTCCTTCGTCTCGTCGGAGTACTCGTGCACGACCGTGCCGACGGGAACCTTCAAGATCAAGTTCTCGCCATCGGCGCCGTGCATGCGGCTTCCCTTGCCGTGCGTGCCGCGCTCGGCCTTGAAGTGGTGCTTGAAACGGTAATCGATGAGCGACGAGACGGTCATGTCGGCCTGCACGATGACGTTGCCGCCGTGCCCGCCGTCGCCGCCGTCCGGACCGCCCTTGGGAACGTGAGCCTCGCGGCGGAACGACATGCAGCCCGCGCCGCCGTCGCCGCCCTTCACGAATATGCGTACCTTGTCTACGAACATGAGAAATCCTCCGTGTTCTTATGGGCACGCCTTCGTGCCCGATATCGGTTGATTGTAAACGAAAGGCGCCCTCTGGTAAGCAGGGGGCGCCTTGAAACCGACTAGCTATGCGATTTACGCGGTCGTGTACGTTTAAGCCTCGACGTCGGGGCGAACGTGCACACGGCGCTTCACGCCGCGGGTGAACTCGAGCGTGCCGTCGCAGAGCGCGAACAGGGTGTCGTCCTTGCCGCGGCCGACGTTCTCGCCCGGATGGAACTTGGTGCCGCGCTGGCGAACGATGACGTTGCCGGTGCGAACCTTCTGACCGCCGAACATCTTCACGCCGAGTCGCTGTGCGTGAGAGTCGCGACCGTTACGGCTGGAGCCTAAGCCTTTCTTATGAGCCATGGTAAAATGCCTCCCTTAAACTATTCGGCCGTTGCGGTGCCGACGGACTTGATTTCCACGCGCGTGAGCTGCTGGCGATGGCCGCGCAGCTTCTTGTAGTTCTTGCGCTTCTTGAACTTGAAAACGAGCTGCTTCTTGCCCTTGAACTGCTCGAGGACGGTTGCGGTCACCTTGGTGGCAGCAGCCTTGGCCGGATCGGCCTCGACCTTGTCGCCGTCGACGATGCAGATGGCCTGAAGTTCGACTTCGGCGCCGACCTCAGCATCGAGCTTCTCGATGTTGATGCGGTCCCCGGGGGCAACCTTGTACTGCTTGCCGCCCGTCTTTACGATTGCGTACATGTACTCTCCTTATGGCGAAATAACTGCATGCGATAACTTTGAAGCGTGGCCGTAGCAAGTCCGAAACCGGTACGTATGCACCGCCGCCGCGTATCATCGCACTTATTCCCGATTGCGCCTTCTCTAGCGCAACCTGTTGAATGATAGCAGAAGTCCGATCGAAGCGCGAGTGCGACCTGTGTGTTTTTCGTGCGAACGGCAGACGGGCAGGACGGCGAGCATCGATTCGATGTCAGGATCTCAATGAGCTATAGGCTCCCTACCTGCGGAAGCAACCGATTGCGGAGTTTTCGGCCCCCCGATTGCGAAAACGCAGCCAGACGCGAAGGCGAACTGGTCGGCTTCCCTTCGCCTGCGTCGCAAGGCTCCGTTCGCCCACCCGCGCCGCGAGGAATCGGCCGCGAACTTTCCCGGAAATCGATTTCCGCGGACAAAAAGACGCGATTTGCGAGGCGCGTTGGCGTCGAAAACCGCGCTGCTCGATTCCAAACCAGCGTTTTCCCAGGTCGCCGTTCGCGCGCCGTCGGCCTTTCGCGAGCCGACCCTCGCACTTCGCCTCTTTTTGTCCACGAAGCCCGATAATCGCGTAAGTTGCAGCCCTCGGCCGAAAAGGGAAGGCGGGAGCCTCTCCGGTAGTCAGGCAAGCGGGCAGGCGGCGAGCAGCACATCGATCGGCGCTCATCTTCCAGCTAGCCATCGCCCTTACCCGCGAAAACAACCGATTGCGGAGTTTTTGCCCCTCCCGATTGCGAAAAAGTCGCGCGGGAGTGCTCTCGCGCGATCGCCCGCGTGCAACCGCCCTCACGCCACGCCCGTGCGAGCACCCTGCACCCTCGCACGCGCACCCGCGCCGAACGTCTTGGGCACCCTCGCGCTTGCGGCGCGCGCCTAGTGTGCTTCGGCCCAGGTGTCGGCGGCGGAGACGTCGGCGATGAGGGGCACCTTCAGCTCGACGACGTTCTCCATCACGTCGCGCACCATCGCGGTGAGGGCGTCCACCTCCCCTGCGGGCACGCTGAAGTCGAGCTCGTCGTGCACCTGGACGAGCAGCTTCGCGGCGAAACCCTCCGCGCGCAGACGCCGCGACACCTCGCGCATCGCCATCTTGATGATGTCGGCGGCCGAGCCTTGCATGGGGTGGTTCATCGCCGTGCGCTCGCCGAACCCGCGCTGGTTCGCGTTCTTCGCATGCAGCTCGGGAATGTGGCGCTTGCGGCCGAACATGGTTTCCGCGTATCCCGTCTCCTTCGCGCGCTCGACCGTTTCGTCCAGGTAGGTTCGCACGCCAGGGTACGCCTCGAAGTAGCGGTCGATCATGTCCTTCGCCTCGCCGAAGGGGATGTGCAGGCTCTGCGACAGGCCGAACGCCTGCTGGCCGTACACGATGCCGAAGTTCACGGCCTTCGCGCGGCTGCGCAGCTCGGGCGTCACGTCCTCGACGGGAATGCCGAACACGCGGCTCGCGGTGGACGCGTGGAAGTCGGCGCCGGAATTGAACGCCGCCACCAAGTGCTCGTCGCCCGACAGGTGCGCAAGGAGTCGAAGCTCGATCTGCGAGTAGTCGGCCGAGAGGAACTTCGAGCCAGATTCAAGGGGCACGAAGCACTCGCGGATGTGCCGGCCGAACTCGGTGCGGACGGGAATGTTCTGCAGGTTCGGGTCCGACGAGGACAAACGCCCCGTCGTGGTGACGGTTTCGTTGAAGCTCGAATGCACACGCCCGTCGCCCGCGCGCATACGGGGCAGCGCGTCGATGTAGGTCGACTTGATCTTGGCGAGCTCGCGGTAGCGCAGAACGAGCGCCGGCATCTCGTGGATGTCGGCGAGTTCTTTAAGCACCTTCGCGTCGGTGGAATAGCCGCGCTGGGTCTTCTTCTTCGGCGGCAGGCCCAAAACCTCGAACAGGATGTGCCCGAGCTGCTTGGGCGAGTCGATGTTGAAGTCTTCGCCCGCAAGCTCGATGATCCGCGAACGCAGCGCGTCGATGTCGACCTGCGTCGACTTCCCCAGCTCTTCGAGCCGTGCGACGTCGAGCGCGGCGCCCGTGCGCTCCATCTGCGCAAGCACGGCCACAAGCGGCAGGTCGATGTCGGCGTAGGCGCCCATGCTCCCGTCGCGGGAAAGCGCTTCCTCAAGCGGCTCCACGAGCATGCGCGACGCCGCCGCGAAGGAGCACACGCGGTCCTCGTCGGTCTTCGCCTCGGGAAGCACGCCGCCGCAGTACGCGTCGAGCAGCGCGTCGTAGGAGTACTCCGCAACCGAGGAGTTCAGCGCGTAACCCGCGAGCGACAGGTCGAACATGCGCGCCGAGAACAGCTCGGCGTCGGTGATGAGGGCGCGCTCCGAGGTGTCGGCCGGGTACACGCGATGAAGCGCGGCCTTCGTGTCGAGCGCGGAGAACGCCCCCTCGCGGACCACGCGCGCGAAGGCGCAAAGCCCCTCGTCGCCCTCGAAGAGCGCCGTGCCCTTCGCACACGACATGGCGCACAGGGTCGTCGGCCCGAACAGCGATTCCTGTTCGGGGTCGAGGAACGCGACGCCCAGTCGCTCGCCTGCGGAAACGGCGGCGTCGATAAGGGCGTGCGCCTCGTCGCCCGTGCACACCGGCTCCCAGGACACCTTCGCCGCCTCGCGAGTAACGGTCGCGCCGACGAGCGCGAGCACGCGCGTCAGATGCGCCGAGAAACGCACGTTGTTGAA
>CAKUIV010000116.1 GCA_934661105.1 uncultured Ellagibacter sp.
TGGTTCCCTGAGCAGGACGGCGAAGAGCCCAACCTGTTCGGCGTTTGGAAGTCCAACTTCAACAGCCTCGTGCCGCACCAGAACATCGGTAAGCTTGGCTTCGGCGCTCCGTACAAGGGTGTTATGTGCAACATCCGTCGCGTCCATAGCCTGAACTCGGACGACTAGAAAGGAAGTGGCATTAATGGCAGATCAGAAGTACGCACTTCTCGTTGACTATACGTACTACTCCGGCAACCATGCCGCTGAGATCGGCTGCAAAGAAGAGCTTGGCCTTCCTCTCGAACAGTTCGGTATCAAGGAAGTCCAGGTTGGCCCGTTCAAGAAGGGTGAAGGCAACGACGGTGACGACTGGGAGTGGTTCTACATTCCTTGCCCGACGTCGATCTTCTCCGAGCATTGGGGAACCAATGGCGACAAGGCCGGTCAGCGTCCTCTCGCTGTGCAGGTAGACGAATCTGGTTCGATGTACTACGGTACCGTCGAAGAGATGGTCGCCAAGATGGCAGAGTTCGATCGTCCGATGGTTCTCTTCCAGCTGTAACTCTTTAGTGTGTTAAGATATCGGTGGCCGCCGCAAAAAGCGGCCACCGTATCGTGTGAAAGACCAATAAGGAGGGATAACATGACCCGCGATGAGTTTTTTGAGCTCGACGCAGCTGAGGCTGCTAAGGAGCTGAACGCTGGCCTCGCAGAGGGCAAGAGCAAGGACGAGGTTCTCGCTGACCACGGTATTGCTCAGGCAGACCTCATGAAGGCTCAGATCTTCTTCGTGAAGGACAAGTTTATTGCTCGCGCTTGGGGTGGCTACACCTCGACGAAGCGTACCGGCAACGAAGCTGGCGACACCGCTAATGGCGTTGGCGACTCCGATCCTTCGAAGGGCTACAACGGCATCTAGTTCCTTTTTTGGGGAATGTTTTTCTAGGGGCCTATTACAAGCTCACTTAAGAACCTCTTCAGTTCGAAGAGGTTCTTTTTTTATGTCTTAAAGGATTGGAACACGCTTTCACGATATGTTCTACATTGCTCTGAACTGGGGGTATACAAAAAACACTGTGCTAGAATCATCAATATTGAACGCGCAGTTCATAGCGCGTTCTTGTCGTTGAAATGAATGGAGGGTCCTCGCGTAATGGCAACGGAAGACGAAATTCTCGCAGAGGTTGAACAGATTGGCCGTCTTACTCCCGAGCAGGAAGATATTCTTTACAACATCGCATTGAAGCAGGATGAACTTGGCCGTGAGGCAACGAATATTCTCCTCGAGAAAATCGAGGGAAGCGAGTTGTATCAGCCGATGATCGATCGCGAAATGCTCACGTACGAGGTCTTCAACAAGGGAGGAAAACACGAAATCGCGTGTTTGTACGTAACCTTGAAGGGTGTTCGCTATTGCATCATGTACGGTGATGAAATCTCTCCGCGTCGTCGCCTCGATCCCGCCGGATCGCCCCGTTACTGATTCTTCTCTTTTTGAGCCCGTCGCGTGTGCGGCGGGCTCAATGTGCTTTAAGGCTCATGAAGTTGTAGCAGAGAATTGCTGACGCGCGTATCGAAAGGGTGTTGAAGGTCATTATGGACGCTATGCTGCAAGCGGTTCCCAAAACCGGGTGTTACACGGCGCCTATCAGTAGAAACAAGGCTCTCAGCGTGCGCGATCTCGATGTATGTTTCGGGGGGTTCACACCTATGCCAATGAATGATGCGAATGCGACGCGGGATCAAGTTCTCGCGTCGGAGGAACGGATTCGCGCGTATCACGAAGCGGTCAGGAAAGCTGCGGCGCTTGAAGCTGCACGCGTGAGCGAAACGGGTGAAGAACGTGACGCGGATGGCACGGTGTGGGCTTATTCCGTCCTTGATGGGAAACAGGTACGGATAGAGGGATGCACTCCCCATGTTGACGCGCTGCGTATACCGTCTGAGCTCCGTGGTCTCCCTGTTGTCTCTTTAGCTCCTGATTCACTGGCTCATTTGAAGTGCGTCGTCTCGATTGTCGTTCCCGATACGGTGAAATCGATCGGCGGGTGTGCTTTTCGCGGCGATACGGCCCTTGTTTCCGCCGTGCTTCCCTGTGGGGTTGCTGATTTCAGCTCAGATTGGTTTCGTGGGTGTTCTTCGCTTCGTAAGCTTGTCTTGCCGGGGCTGCTGCAAAAGATCACTCCCCAGGTGTTCGATATCGAAGGGCTTGAGACTCTTGTGATCGGCTCGGGGGCCTGTAAGGTCGAACCGGGTGCATTCGCCAAAAGCAAGCTTGCAAGAATCGTTGTCGACTCTGAGAATCCCTATATTTGCACCGACGGAACTGCGC
The DNA here is from genome assembly GCA_934661105.1 of uncultured Ellagibacter sp. Classification (GTDB taxonomy): domain Bacteria; phylum Actinomycetota; class Coriobacteriia; order Coriobacteriales; family Eggerthellaceae; genus Ellagibacter. Next base: position 2,315 of record CAKUIV010000116.1, read on the forward strand.
TCTACGATAGGTCGGGACGCACGCTCATAGCCCTTGCTCTCCCCGTTGGGTCATATAGCGTTGCTTCGTCGTGCGTCGCGATTGCGCGCAAGGGAATGAGCGCGTTTCGCGATCTTCAGCATATTTCGCTGCCTGACTCGCTTGAAGAAGTCGGCCCGTACGCATTCGCTCACACGTCCCTTGGTGAATTCGAGGCACCGCATCACCTTCGTTCGATAGGGGAACGTGCTTTTTTCGATTGCGAAAAGCTTTCACGCGTCTTCCTGAACGAGGGCTTGCTGCGCATCGGATCGGACGCTTTCTCTTCGACGGCGATTGAGAGCTTGACCATTCCTTCTTCGATCGAGGAGCTGGAATACCCGCTTGCTGCGGGATGCGATCTGACGTTTTCGGGCGAGGGGGCGACGTGCAAGATAGCCGAGGGGTCGAACCATCTTGAGCTCGACAACCAGGGCGGCCTGTATCGAAACGACCCTGAAGGCGCGACGCTCGTTTATGCGATGGATGAATCGGTTGAAACGTTCGATGTGCGCTCGGGAACCGTTGAAATCGCCCCTCGCGCATTCGAGAAGCATGCGAAGCTTCGTCGTGTATCGTTTCCTGAAAGCGTTACCAAGATAGGAAACGGCGCATTTAAAGGGTGCCGCAGCCTGACGTCGGCGCCGCTGCCCAAAACGCTTGAGTCGGTCGGTTCGGAGGCCTTCCTCGACACGGCAATCGAGTCGCTTTTCATTCCTCGACTCCTTACTAGAATCGGGGATAACGCTTTCGTTTCCCTTGGGGCTCACAACGGGCGAAGCAAGCCGAGCCTGAAAAGCGTTGCGGTTGAAGAAGGTAATGCGAAATATCGAGCCGAATCGGGAATGCTGCTCGAGCGGTGGTCGAGCGGAAAGCTTCGCGTCATTCTCTACGCTGGGGAGGACGAAGAGATCGACATCCCAAAAGATGTCGTCTCGATTGCGCCGTATGCCTTCAATGGGATTCGAAGCGCTCGGAGGCTGTACCTGTCTGACCGAATCACGCAGGTTGGCATGAGAGGGTTGTCGTTCAACTGCTATTTGGAGCTCATTCACGTCGATTTGGATGAGCAACCCGTCGAGGGAAGACGATTCGTCGAATTCCGCTTTCCCGAGGTCGATCGAAGCGTTCAGCAGATACAGCTTGCGTTCAACAGCTCGGAAACCGTCAGCGTCGAATCGCTGTACGAGCACTACGACAACACGGTTATTGCGGGAAACAACTACGACGCGAAGGAAGACGGGCGTCTTGGTAAATACGAGCAATGCAAGCTCATCATTGCGCGACTGAAGGATCCAGTGTTTCTTGCTGCGAGCAATAAGAGCATGATGGAGCGGATCGTAAGGAACGATCTTAGGGCGATTTGCGTCGACATCGCACGCCATGATGACCGAATCGCAATCGATGATTTACTTGACCTGGGGTTTCTCACGCAGGACACAATCGATGGAGTGATAGAGGGCGTTTCAGCGATTCGAGATGCTGCGATGACGGGGCACCTGCTCGAGGCGAAACGCCGCTTTTTCGAGTTGGATGCTTTTGATTTTGAGCTATAGAAAGGGGTGAGCAATGGGCGAGGGAATCCTTGATGCAAAGATGCAGAGGCGACAGCGGGAAGACGAATTGGCTTGCGATATCGTCGAAGAGTGCCGCGTGCAGCTGATGCTCAAGTTCCGCTTCCTTGACCTAGCGCTCTGGCGCATGGAGCTCGCGCCCCTTCGCGCAGGGGCGCGATATGCGCTCGCAACCGATGCGAAACGCGTTGCCGTCGATCCGCCTCGTGTCATCGCGCGGTTCGACGAATCGTTCGACGAGCTGGTTCGCGACTATCTTCATATGGTGATGCATTGCGTGTTCCGCCATCCGTTCGACAAGAACCACAACCACAAGGAAGCATGGAGCCTTACATGCGACATCATCGTGGAAAATGTCGCGATGGACATGTGCGGAAATCGGTTTGAGAGCGTCGATGACGCGCGTCGCCGTGAAATCATCGACAAACTGAAGATGCTTTTGGGCGGTTTGCTTCCGAATAAAGTATACGGCTTGGTAAAAGGCCTGATGCAGACGCCCGATGGGCAGCCTTATCGTGGATTGAGCCGAAGCGCGCTCAACGAATGGCGCGACCTGTTCGAGCGAGACGAGCATGGGGCGTGGCCCGTCAACAATGACAAGCATGAGAAGGCCGACTCGATTCCCGACACGGACGACGGGATGAGCGCGGCGGACCCGACGTCCGGTCCAGACGAAAACGATCTCGACATGAACGAGGCGGGCGGTACCGAAGAAGGCTCGTCTGACGATACTGCGTCGAGCGATCAGACGCAGAAGGTCCCCGACGACTCCGCCGATGATTCCGAGGAGGAGACGGGTGATGCGGAGGAATCGGATTCGGGCGGCGCCGAGGACGAGACGCGGATGCGCGAGCGGCGCGAGGAAGATGACGATGCTCCCGATTCCGAGCAGGATGAGAAGGAATGGGAAGACATCTCGAAGGAAATCGAGATGAATCTCGAGACTTTCTCGAAGGAGTGGGGAAAGGAGTCGGGGAGTCTCATCGCCGCTCTTTCCGTCGCCAATCGTAAAACCTACGACTACACGGAATTCCTTCGAAGGTTTTCGACCGTCACTGAGGAAATCCTGCTTAACCAGGACGAGTTCGACTACGTCTACTATACGTACGGCATGGAACTGTATGGGAACATGCCCCTCATTGAGCCTCTGGAGTACAAGGAAACCGACCGTGTGCGCGAGTTCGTCATCGCCATCGACACGTCAGGGTCGGTTCGCGGAGATTTGGTGCGTGCATTCATCGAGCATACCTTCCAAATCCTCAAGGAATCGGAAAGCTATGCAACGGATGTGAACATCCATATCGTGCAATGCGATACGCGCGTTCAGGCTGACATGAAAATCGGCAGCTTGAGCGAGGTCGATACGCTCATGGAGCATTTTACGGTTCGAGGATTTGGCGGAACGGATTTCAGACCGGTGTTCGACTACATTGACGACCTGCGAAAACGTGGTGAGCTAACGGACATGAAGGGACTGATCTATTTCACGGACGGACTCGGGCAATTCCCCGAGAAACCTCCGGAGTACGATACCGCGTTCGTGTTCATGAACGACGAGGGGAAAGAGCTTCCGCCTGTTCCGCCTTGGGCGATGAAGGTCGTGATCGACGAGGCGTCCATCGAACGCATGAACGGCTCGTCGTCGTAGCTCGAAAACCGAAAGACACCGGGGCGTCCGGTTTGGGAAGAAAGGGTCCGATATGAACATCGCTTCTGCAAAGCAGCAGGTGAAAGATACTGTTGAGGCGTATTTGAAGAAAGACGAAACGGGGCTGTACGTTATATCTCCCGTGCATCAAAGACCGGTGTTCCTGGTGGGAGCGCCGGGAATCGGAAAAACCGCGATCATGGAGCAGGTCGCGCGAGAGCTGGGAATCGGCATCGTGTCGTACTCCATGACGCACCATACGCGGCAAAGCGCGCTCGGCCTTCCGCGCATCGAGCACCGCGAGTTCGAGGGCGTCGAGTACGAGGCCTCCGAGTACACGATGTCCGAGATCGTCGCCGCGATCTACGACTACATGGAGCGCACGGGACTGCGGACGGGCATCCTGTTCCTCGATGAGATTAACTGCGTGTCCGAGACGCTTTACCCGTCGATGTTACAGTTCCTGCAGTTCAAGACGTTCGGCAAACATAAGGTTCCTGAAGGTTGGGTCATCGTATGCGCGGGCAACCCGCCCGAATACAATCGGTCGGTGCACGAGTTCGACATCGTGACGCTCGACCGCCTGCGCGAAATCGACGTCGAGCCCGACTACGGCGCGTGGAAGGCATACGCCTCGGAAGTGGGCATCCATCCGGCGGTAACAACGTTCCTCGAAGCGAAGAAGGACTGCTTCTACAAGGTGGAATCGCGCCCCGGCGGCGGGAA
>CAKUIV010000117.1 GCA_934661105.1 uncultured Ellagibacter sp.
GCACCATCGAGCCGCGCCTGCTTCTGTGCGCGCTGCGCGAGGCGTTCGCGGCCGAGGCCCCCGAGGTCAACCTGGCCAACCATCTCGTCGCCGTCACCGACCCCGGCTCGCAACTCGAACGCCAGGCGCATGAAGAGGGCTGGCTCGCGGTGTTCAACGGAGAGCCCACGGTGGGCGGCCGCTTCTCGGCGCTGTCCGTCTTCGGCCTGCTCCCGGCGGCGCTCGTCGGCATCGACCTCGACTCGTTCATGGCCCACGCCAAAGACGCCGAGGCTCGCTGCAGCGAGGACGCCATCGACAACCCGGCCGTCAACCTGGCCGCGTTCCTCTACGACAACTACCTGAAGGGCCGCAACAAGTTCTCCTTCCTCACCCCGAAGCGCGGTCGCGTGCTCGGGCTTTGGATCGAGCAGCTCGTCGCGGAATCCCTCGGCAAGGAAGGGCAGGGAATCCTGCCGAACATCGAAGTCGATCCGCTGCTCCTTACTCACGATGCGGGTGACCGCAGCGTCATCATGTACCAGACTAAGACCGACCTGTGGGACGAGCGCAAGAACTTCGAGATGAGCCTTGCCTACGTCGACCAGGCGATTCCGCGCCTCAACTTCAAGATCGATTCGGTCGAAGAGCTCGCCGAGCATTTCGTCATGTGGGAGTACGCCATCGCCATGTGCGGCTACCTCATGAAGGTGTGCCCGTTCGACCAGCCCGACGTCGCCTCCGCCAAGGCCGAGGTGCTCCACATTCTTGAAGAAGGCCAGCCTGCCGCCGATTTCGTGCAGGACTTCATCGACGATGTCCACATGGGCGAAGTCGAGGTGCGCCTTGCGCCGAGCTTCAAGGACTGCACCGACGTGCGCGGCGCCCTGCGCGCCCTGCTCGGCAGCATCCAGCCGGGCGACTTCTTCGCACTGAACGCGTTTCTGCCCTTCACGGGCGAAGGCCGCCGCGAGGCGCTCGAGGACATCCGCCACGACGTGGCCCAATCGCGCGGCGTCGCGTCGTGTCTGGAAGTGGGCCCGCGCTACCTGCATTCCACCGGCCAGCTGCAGAAGGGCGGCCCGAACTGCGGCGTGTTCCTGATCCTCTCGGCCGACGAGCTGAAGGACATCCCGCTTCCGCGCGAGGCGGAAAGCCTCGGCGCGCTCGCGAAGGCGCAGGCGTCGGGCGACTTGCTCACGCTGGCGAGCCGCGGCCGCCGCTGCGTGTACCTGCACCTGCCCGACAACTCGGGCGTCACGATCCGCGCGCTCGCGCGCGTCGTGCGCGAGGTGCTCGCGGAACTGTAATCGCTGCGCCTCATCGTTTTTTCAAACGCCCTCCATTCCCGACGAGCGAATGGAGGGCGTTTTGCCACGGCCCCGGTTTCGGGCTTTCGGCGCCAAGGTAGGACGGACTCGTCGATCGAACATGCGAAGGATGGTTAGGGAAACGATGGTCGAAGCGCTCGATATCCAGGTGAAAGGGATCGTGCAAGGGGTGGGGTTCCGCCCCTTCGTCTATCGTGCGGCGAAACGGTATCTGGTGTGCGGCTGGGTACTCAACGCCGTCGATGGCGTGTTCATCCATGCCGAAGCGGAAAGCAAGCTGCTCGACGAATTCGTCCTCGAGCTCTCCGAGCATGCTCCCGCGGCTGCCCAGGTGAAGGAAATCGACCTCAAGGAAGTGCCGCTTCAGGATTGCGATACGTTCGAGATCCGCTTTTCCGACGAAGGCGATGCCGAAGAAACGACGCTCGTGTCCGCCGACCTCGCTACCTGCGACGACTGTGTTCGCGAGCTCTTTAACCCGAACGATCGCCGCTATCGCTACCCGTTCATCAACTGCACCAACTGCGGGCCGCGCTTCACCATCTCCGATTCTCTTCCCTACGATCGCGCTCGCACGTCGATGCGCGCTTTCCCGATGTGCGCGCGTTGCGCCGCGGAATACGCCGATCCCGCCGACCGTCGTTTCCATGCACAGCCCGACGCCTGCTTCGAATGCGGTCCGCACGTGTCCTATGCCACTTCGGACGAAGAGTGGAAGGTGACCTGGGGAAAGACGCGCGAGGAATCGGATGCCATCTTCGCTCGTGCGGTGGGCATGCTCCTGTCGGGAGAAATCGTCGCGGTGAAGGGGCTCGGCGGCTTCCATCTCGTGTGCGACGCACGCAACGCCCAGGCGTTGCGCAACTTGCGCGAACGCAAGCATCGCGACAACAAGGCGTTCGCGGTCATGATGGCGACGGCGGAGGATGCGCGAGCGGTGTGCGAGGTGAGCCCGGAAGAAGAAAAGGCGCTCGTTTCCCCGCAGCGTCCGATCGTGCTGCTTCGGAAGAAGGCGTCGGCGCATCTTGCCCCGGGTCTTGCGGACGGTCTTCCCGAGCTCGGCGTCATGCTGCCCTGCACGCCTGTGCAGCACCTGCTCATCCACGATTTCGCCTGCGCGCTCGAGCAGGCGGGCGTACCCGAGCCGCCGATGCTTGTCATGACGTCGGGAAACCTCCACGACGAGCCCATCGTCATCGATGACGCCGAAGCCGTCGAGAAGCTCGGAGGCGTCGCCTGCGCCGTGCTCGGCAACGACCGCGCTATCCTCTCGCGCTACGACGATTCGGTCGTACGTCTCATCCACGCGGGTAGCGCGGGTGCTGCCGTGCAGGTCATTCGCCGTGCGCGCGGCTTCGCACCGGTTCCCCTTCAGGTTCCGAGCGGCTTCGAACCGGCAAGTGCGGTGCGGCCGCAGCCGTCTTCCGAAGCCGTCCCTACGCCCGCGCTCCTCGCGGTCGGGCCCGAACAGAAGAGCACGCTTACGTTCGTGCGCGGCTGCGACGCGTTTTTGTCCCAGCATGTAGGAGACTTGGAAAACGCCGATGTCTTCGATGCGTGGCTTCAGGCGGCGTCGCGCATCGAATCGTTGTTCAACGTGCGTCCTGCAGCGCTCGTATGCGATTCGCATCCTGAGTACATCTCGTCGAAATGGGCACATGATCAGGCGCGATCGAAGGGCTATCCGCTCTTGAAGGTGCAGCATCACCACGCGCACATCGCCTCGGTCCTCGGCGAGCACGGCATCGACGGCGCGGTTTGCGGCATTGCGTTCGACGGCACGGGCTTCGGGACTGACGGCTCGATTTGGGGAGGCGAGGTCCTCATCGCCAACCAGCAGGCATTCGAGCGCTTCGCCAACTTCGCATACGTGCCCATGCCCGGCGGTGCCGCTGCGGTCAGAAACCCGTTGCGCATGGCGTACGGCGCGCTTTGGGAATTCGACCTGCTCGACCACCCTGCTGCGCAGGAAGCCCTTGCCCGCCTGGGCGACGGGGCGAAGCTGTGCGACCAGATGATCGAAAAAGGGCTGAACACGCCCATGACCTCGTCGGTGGGACGGCTCTTCGACGCCGCGAGCGCCCTGCTCGGCGTGTGCGAGCATCCTACCTACGAAGGGGAGGCGGCCATCATGCTCGAGGCGTGCGCCTGGTCGGATGCGTCCGCCGATGCGCCCATGTCCGCCGACGTTCTCGACGCGCGCTATTCGATCGCCATCACCAAGAACACGGCGTCGGCCCAGTCGACGGCGCAGGACACCTCGGTCGTGCTCTTCGACGCGGCGCCGACGTTCAAAGCACTGCTCGACGACAAGGCGAACGGCGTGGAGGCTCCCCTTATCGCGCGGCGATTCCATGCGGCGTTCGCCGAGGCCGTGGTGAACGCGGCGAAGCTCGCTTACAACGTGTACGGAATCACGACGGTGGCGCTTTCGGGCGGCGTGTTCATGAACCGCTTCCTCATCGAACGCGTGCTCGCTTTGCTGGAAAGCGAGAGGTTCACCGCCGCCATCAACCGCGATTTGCCGCCTAACGACGGATGCATTTCGTACGGCCAGGCTGTGATAGCATGTGCCCAAGACAAGACGAGTGAAAAGGACTGAGCGCTATGTGTTTGGCAATACCCGCGCTGATCACGGAAAAGAAGGATGGCAATCTCGCGGTGGCCGAGATTCTCGGCGTCACGCGTGACGTCGCCCTTGACCTAACCCCCCAGGCGGAAGTGGGGGACTACGTGCTGGTCCACGCCGGCTTCGCCATCGAAATCGTTGACGCTGACTATGCGAAAGAGTCGATTGAACTGGTGAAACAACTCGAAGAAGTGGCACTATGAGCGTGCGGGGGAATGCGGCGGGCATCGATTTCTCCGCCTTCAAGGACCCGAAGCTCGCGCGTGGCCTGATCGAGACGATCCGCAGGCTCGCCCCTGAGCGCGCCACGCTCATGGAAGTGTGCGGCACCCACACGGTGGCGATCGCGCGCAACGGCATCCGCGACCTCATGCCGGAGGGGCTGCGCCTCGCATCGGGTCCCGGGTGTCCCGTTTGCGTCACAAGCAACCGCGACATCGACACGGTGATCGCGCTTGCCCGCATCCCCGAGGTCACCATCACGACCTTCGGCGACATGACGCGTGTTCCCGGTTCGACGTCGAGCCTGCTCGCCGAGCAGGCGCAGGGGCGTGCGGTCGAAATCGTGTACTCTCCGCTCGACGCGCTCTCGTTCGCGGCTTCGCATCCCGAGCGTCAGGTCGTGTTCGTGGGCGTTGGGTTCGAAACCACGACGCCGCTTGTCGCCATGGCGATCAAACGCGCGAAGGCCATGGGACTTAAGAATTTCACGGTGTTCGGAGCGCACAAGAACATGCCCGGCGCGCTCGAAATGCTCGTGAACGACCCTGAACTCGAGCTCGATGCGCTTATCCTCCCCGGCCATGTAAGCACGATCATCGGGGCCGAGCCGTATCGCTTCCTGGCCGAGAAGTACGGGATCCCCGGCGTCATCACGGGATTCGAGCCGGTCGACGTGCTGCAGGGCATCGCCATGCTCGTGCGGCAGCTGCACGAGGGCCGCGCCGACATCGAGATCGCGTACGCGCGCGGCGTCATGCCTGAAGGCAATCCCACGGCAATCGCCGCCATCGACGAGGTGTTCGAAACCTGCACGGCGACGTGGCGCGGGCTGGGGGACATTCCCGGGTCGGGCTACCGCATCCGCGAGGAATACGCCGAGTTCGACGCGTGCCGCCGTTTCCAGCCCGATGTGGAGCCGACGCGCGAGCCGAAAGGCTGCCGCTGCGGGGATGTGCTCCGCGCGCGCCTTGCGCCGAACGAATGCCCGCTGTTCCGCAAAGTATGCACGCCTGAGAACCCCGTCGGTCCTTGCATGGTGTCGAGCGAGGGCAGCTGCGCGGCGTACTATCGCTACTACTGATTGCCCGGCGTCTTTGCACGCAAAAACGGGGGCGCGGTCCTTTCTTGCGGAAGGCCGCGTCCCCGTTCGCGGTTTCAGAGCTTGTACGGTTGGGCCTAAGCCAAGCGACGCCCCAGCTCGGCTGCTGCGGCCGCCTTGTCGAAGTTTCCACCGGTCGCCTTCGTCAGCGCCCCCATCACCTTGCCCATTTCCTTCTTAGAGGAGGCGCCGGTTTCGGCGAGCGTCTTCTCGATGAGCGCGACGAGTTCGTCTCCCGAAACCTGCTTGGGAAGGTAGGACTCCAGGATGGCCACCTGCTCGGTCAGAAGGTCGGTGCGCTCCTGGTTGTTCGCCGCTTTGATGGACCCCTCAAGCGTTTCCTTCGTTTGCTTGATCGTGCGCTTCAGCATGGCGTCGACGTCGGCGTCGGTGATCTCGCGGCGCTCGTTCACCTCGATGTTCTTGATCTCGCCGTGCACCTGGCGAAGGATGGAGACGCGCGGCTTGTCGTGCGCCTTCAACGCGGTTTTGATTTCGTCTTGCAGCTCTTGGTATTTCATGGTTCCTTCTTTCTTTGCTGCGAAGAGGCTTGATTTCACGGTAGCTATCGTACACGAGTTTGGCCTGTTGTGCGGGCGTTGTTGCGGCTCATCGATGCGTGTGAAGAAGCTGCCGCATCGTGGGCGGCGTGGCTTCGCCCTTGGGGAAGTGTGATAGAGTAGGCGCCATGAACACTTCCGCAACATCAGACTCATCTTGCGGTCGAAGTAACTCGACCGCAAGCGACGCGAAGGCCCCTGGGCCTGCGTCTTGCCGTTCCCGTGCCGCCACGGCGGGCGAGCAGGCGGGCGGGCGACCGCGGGTCGCCGTCGCATGGACTCCGTCGCAATTCAAGCCCCATACCATGTCTCAGGCTCGCGAGCATAAAAACGAGCGCGCCGACACCTCCGCGAACGCCGATCGCGCCCGTCGCAACGTGCGCGAGTACACGCTCGGCGAGGAAATCGCCAATTCGGTGACGCACGGCATCGGCG
>CAKUIV010000118.1 GCA_934661105.1 uncultured Ellagibacter sp.
ATGCTTTCTCGCGGGCAGAATTTGGTTGGCTACAAGCATTACTCGCGCGAAATCTGCAACCGCTTCATCAAGGCGGCCAACCGAAACGGCATCCATGTGTTCCGCGTGTTCGACGCGCTGAACGACATTCGAAACGTGGTGGACAACGCCGAGGCCATCAAGGAATGCGGAGCGCATTTCGAAGGCGCCATCTCCTACACCATAAGCCCTGTTCACACTCTCGACAGCTTCCTTGAATACGGTCAGCAGCTGAAGGATTTGGGCGCTGACTCCATCTGCATCAAGGACATGGCGGGCATGCTCACGCCGTATCGCACCGAGCGTATCGTGAAGGCGTTCAACGCCGAAATCGGCCTGCCGCTCCATCTGCATTGCCACTACGTCGGAGGCATGGCTCCCGCGAACTACATCAAGGCAGCCGAGGCCGGCGCCGCCATCGTCGACACGGCGACGGCTCCGCTTGCCTTCGGCAACTCCCAGCCCGCTGTGGAAATGCTCGTGGCGGCGCTTCAGGAAAGCCGCTACGACACCGGGCTCGACCTCGACCTGCTCTTCGAGATCGCCGAATACTGGGAGGGCGTGCGCAAGCGCGGCCACTACAAGCGCGGCGTTTCCTCGCTCACCCACATGAAGGTGTATTCCCACCAGGTTCCGGGCGGCATGATGTCCAACCTCATGGGCCAGCTCGAAATCCAGAACGCGACCGACCGCTTGGCCGAGGTCATGGCGGAAATCCCGAAGGTTCGCGCCGAGGTCGGCTATCCGCCGCTCGTCACGCCCTTGTCCCAGATCGTGGGCACTCAGGCCGTGTTCAACGTCATCACGGGCAAACGCTGGAGCGTCGTGTCCAAGGAAATGAAGGACTACATCTGCGGCTATTACGGCAAGGCGCCCGGCCGCATGGACAAAGAAATCGTGAAGAAGGTTGTGGGCAATTCCGAGGTGCTCCCCCCCGACGTGGCTCCGGGCACGCTCGTCACCACCACCTTCGACGAGGTTGCCGAGGAAATCGGCGACCTTGCCCAAAGCGAAGAAGACGTGCTCATGTACGCGCTGTTCCCCAACGAGGCGCGCACCTATCTGAGCAAGCACCGCACATCCGAGAAGGTCGACTTCCTGCTGGAGCAGGAATCGAGCGGCACCAAGGAGGACGATTACGTGGATATCAATCAGATTCGCGAGCTGGTTCGCGTCGCCGAGGAAAGCGGCGTCGGCGAGATCGTAGTTGAAGAAGAGGGCACGCGCATCGCCGTCCGCATGCCGGGCCAGGTTGCGGCTCCTGCCGTTGCCCCGCAGCCCCAGGCGGCTGCCCCCGTCGCAGCCGTCGCCCCGCAGCCCCAGGCCGCGGCTCCCGCTCAGGCTGCAAACGACCATCCGGCGAACTGGTACGCCGTCAAGGCCCCCATGGTCGGTACTTTCTACGCCGCCCCGGCTCCGGGCGAAGACCCGTTCGTCAAGGTGGGCGATGAGGTTGCCGCCAACCAGACGCTGTGCATCGTCGAGGCCATGAAGCTCATGAACGAGATCACGGCCGAGGAGATGGGCACCGTCCGCGAGGTCTGCGTGAAGGACGGCGACCCGGTCGAGTTCGGAACCGTGCTGTTCTACGTTGAGCCGCACTCCAAGACCCCGCTCGCGTCGGAGCAGCGATAATGTTCAAGAAAATTCTCATTGCCAACCGTGGCGAGGTTGCGCTGCGCATCATGCGCGCAGCTAAGGAGCTCGGGGTGAAGACGGTCGCGGTGTACTCCACCGAAGACGCCGATACCTATCCGGTGCGCTATGCTGATGAAGCGGTCTGCATCGGGCCTGCTCAGGCAACCAAAAGCTATCTTGTCATGTCCAACATCATCGCGGCGGCGAAAAACACCGGCGCCGAGGCCATCCATCCCGGCTACGGGTTCTTGGCCGAGAACGCCGATTTCGCCCGTGCCTGCGTCGACAACGACTTCGTGTTCATCGGCCCCTCCGCCGAGTGCATCGAGCGCATGGGCGACAAGTCCGCCGCGCGCGAAACCATGAAGGCGTGCGGCGTGCCGACGGTGCCCGGTTCCGACGGTTGCATCGACACGGTCGAGGAAGCGCGCGCATTCGCCGAGAGCGTGGGCTACCCTGTGCTCATCAAGGCGACGGCGGGCGGCGGCGGCAAGGGCATGCGCGAAGTGCACGACCCGGCCGACCTCGAATCGCATTACAAGGCGGCTCGCGCCGAGGCGGGTGCGGCGTTCGGCAACGACGGCGTCTACCTGGAAAAACTCGTGCTTCGCCCGCGTCACGTCGAGGTGCAGGTGCTCGCCGACGACTTCGGCAACCACGTTGCCCTGTGCGAGCGCGACTGCTCCGTGCAGCGTCGCCACCAAAAGCTCATCGAGGAGGCTCCCTCCCCGGCGCTGACCGACGAGCTGCGCCGCGCCATGGGGGTCGCCGCCCTCAAGGCCGTTCGCGCGGTCGACTATCGCAACGCCGGTACCATCGAGTTTTTGCTCGACACGTCGGGCAAGTTCTACTTCATGGAGATGAACACGCGCGTGCAGGTCGAGCACCCGGTTTCCGAGCAGATCACCGGCACCGACATCATCAAAGAGCAGCTGCGTATCGCCTCCGGCGAGCCGATGAGCTGCGCCGATCGTGCGCCGTTCTCCCCGTTCGGCCATGCCATGGAATTCCGCATCAACGCCGAGGACCCCGATCACGGCTTCCGCCCGTGCCCGGGAACCATCACGCGTTTCGAACCTCCCATGGGTCCGGGCGTTCGCGTCGAAACCTACGTGCATGCCGGTTCGCGTATCTCGCCGTACTACGATTCCATGGTCGCGAAGGTCATCGTGAGCGGCCAGGATCGCGAGGAATGCCTTGCGCGCGGCCGCCGCGCTCTCGACGAATTCATCATCGAGGGCATCGCGACCACGTTGCCGTTCCATCGTCGCGTGCTCGACAACGAGGTGTTCTGCGCGGGCGAGGCGACGACCGATTTCATCGAGACCCAGATGGGAGATCTGCTATGAGCGAGTTGAACGTTGACGGCATGGCGCTTGCGCCGGGCGTCGTCGAAACCATCGTCTCCATCGCGGTGAGCGAAGTCGAGGGCGTGGCTTGCGTCGGCCCCGCAAGCGCATCCGGTCGCGGCATCCGCTCGGTGTTCGGGCAGAAGCCCCAAACGCAGGGCATCGAGATCGCGGTGGACGAGGATGACAAGCTCGAAATCTCGATTCGCATCGAGGTATATTACGGTTTCGCATTGCCCGAAGTTGCCTCGAAGCTGCGTCAGGCGGTTGCCGATGCGGTGACGAGCCAGGTCGGCGTCGAGGTTGCATCGGTTGACGTGTTCATCGACGGCATCCAGTTCGCCGAATAGGAGACACATGGCACGACGACATGAACGCACCGTTGCGCGCCAGAGCGCGCTTCAGGTGCTTTACACAAGTGAAATCCAGGGCGTTCCCGCGTCCGATTTGATCGAAAGCGGGAGCGTCTTGGAAGACGAGACTCCGCTTTCCGATTATGCGGTGCGTCTTATCGACGGCGTCGACGAGAAGATGCTTGCCATCAACGCGCGTCTTGCGTCCACGTCCGAGAACTGGAAGCTCGATCGCATGCCCGTGGTCGACCGCTGCATCCTGCGCCTTGCGGCCTACGAGATGCTCTACGTCGACGAAGTGCCCGTTTCGGTCGCTATCAACGAGGCGGTCGAGCTGGCCAAGGGCTTCGGCGGCGAGGACGAGTCGCCACGTTTCGTGAACGGCGTTCTGGGCCGTATTGCTCGCCAGATCGAGGAAGACGCGAAGGATCCCGAGGCTGCGAAGCGTCGCGAAGACGAGATGTACGCGGCCTACGCGTTCCCGACGACCGAGGAAGAACCTGTCGAAAACGCGGACGCGGAATCTTTCGAACCTGCCGAAACTGTGCAAGACGAAGTTTCCGAAGGCGCGCTTTCCCAGGGAGCCGCCGTCGTGTTCGAGGGCACCTTCGACGAAGACGTCGATGAAGGCGTCCGGGCTAGCGCGGCTGAGGATGCGGCCTCCGAGGAGCAGGCGAATGCCGAACTCTAGCGCGAGCACCTTCGACGATGTCCGCAACCGCCTCGACGAAATCGTCGAGGCGGTCAACGCTCCGGGCATATCTCTCGACGAGGCGCTTTCCCTTTACGAGGAAGCGGTGAAACTCGGGCTTTCGGCCTGCGATCTTTCCGAGGAGGGGGCCGAGGAGCTTATTGCTCAGGAGGAGGCCGAACGGGCGGCGGAAAAGGAAGTCGCCAACGCCAAGGCCGAAGACGCCGCCGCGCCCGAAGGCGCTGCGGCAACAGCGCCCGATTCGGGCGAGACGCGCTCGACTGACGTAGAATAGCGTTACCGCCGCGTTCGCGCGGCATATGCGAGAAGGGGAATGGGGCCATGGCAAACAAACGCATTCTCGACGTGGTGAATTCGCCGGCTGATCTGAAGCTTCTGACCGACGACGAGCTATCCATCCTCGCTCGCGAGATTCGTGAAGAAATCATCACGACCACCTCGAAGACGGGTGGGCACGTTGCCTCTTCTTTGGGTGCCGTCGAGATCATCCTCGCAGTTCACAGCTTGATCAACTGCCCGCATGACAAGTTCATCTTCGATGTCGGGCACCAGTCCTATGCGCATAAGCTCGTTACCGGCCGTCGCGATCGGTTTTCGACGCTGCGCACGTTCCATGGTATCTCGGGCTTCCCGAAGCCGAGCGAAAGCCCGTACGACGTGCATGCGTCGGGCCATGCGTCGGACTCGCTTTCCGTCGCAGTCGGGCTCGCGAAGGCGCGCGACTTGTCGCACGGCGACGAGAAGATCGTTGCACTTATCGGCGATGCTGCTTTGGGCGGCGGCATGGCGTTCGAGGCGCTGAACTACATCGGCCAGGCGCAGCTTCCGCTTGTCATCATCCTGAACGACAACGAGATGTCCATCTCCCGCAACGTCGGGGCGCTTATGAAACATCTGGGCTATCTGCGTACGTCGTCGTCGTATCGCACGACGCGCGATCGCGTCCAGGAGGCAATGGAGCAATCGGGCGCCATCGGCACCGCCCTTATGCACTTCGGGCGCAACGCGAAGGAGTCGATGAAGCAGTTCGTGCTTCCGCGGACGATGATCTTCGAGCAGCTCGGCATCGTGTGCACGACGCCGGTCGACGGGCACAACATCCGCGAGCTCAAGGAAACGCTTTCCACCTGCCTCGCTGCGAACGGCCCGGTGCTCATGCACGTGGTTACGAAGAAGGGCGCGGGGTACGGCCCTGCGATGGCCGACCCGACGCGTTTCCACGGTACCGGCCCCTTCGACATCGCCACCGGCAAGGCCGTGAAAGCACCGGCGAAGGCGCCGAGCTACACGAGCGTGTTCGGCAAGGCGCTTGTGCGCGAAGCGCGGCGTGACGACCGCGTCGTCGCCATCACGGCGGCGATGGAAACGGGTACGGGCCTCGTCGATTTCGCGCAGGAATTCCCCGATCGCTTCATCGACGTGGGTATTTGCGAGGAAAACGCCGCAGGTATGGCGGCGGGGCTCGCCATCGGCGGGAAGAAGCCGGTGTTCGCGGTGTACTCCACGTTCTTGCAGCGCGCGATCGACCAGCTCATCACGAACAACGCGCTCATGAATCTCGATGTCGTGTTCGCCATCGACCGCGCGGGGCTCGTCGGCGCCGACGGCCCCACGCACCATGGCATGTTCGACCTTGTGTACACGCGCATGGTGCCGAACATGCGCGTGCTCGCACCGTCCGACGAAGCGGAGCTTTCAAGCGCGCTTCACACCGCGCTCGCGCTCGGCGGGCCGTTCGCCGTGCGCTACCCGCGCGGTGCCGCCATGGGCGTTCCCGTGCCCGACGAGCCCGAGACGTTCGAACCGGGGGTTTCCCGCACCGTGCGCGAAGGCTCCGACGTTGCCGTCCTCGCGTTCGGCAACATGGTCGCACCGTCGGTTGCGGCGGCGGAAGCGCTTGCTGCCAAGGGCGTCTCCGTTCGGGTCGTCGACATGCGCTGGGTGAAGCCGCTCGATGTGGACGCGATTCGCGCTGCAGCGAAGACGCGCCTTGCGGTCACGGTGGAAGACGGCGTCGTTCAAGGCGGTGTGGGCGAGGAAGTGGTCGCTGAACTCGCGCGACTGGGTGCGAGGGTTCCCGCGCTCACGCTCGGCATTCCCGACAAGTACATCATGCAGGGCGCGCCCGATTTCCTCATGGAAGAGCTCGGCCTCGATGCGAAGGGAAT
>CAKUIV010000119.1 GCA_934661105.1 uncultured Ellagibacter sp.
TCGTCGAAGTCGGCGGGATACATGTGGTCGGTGCGCGGCGCGCCCGTTGTCTGGTTACCGTTGCCGCCCGCGCACACGGTGACGATGCCGTAATCGTCGCGCGCGGTTTTGATGGCGGAATGGAGCGCGTCGTCGTTGAGCGAGCTTCCGTAGGCGCCGAGGCTCATGTTGATGACGCGCAGGTTCGCGATGGACCCGGTTTTCACCTGGTCAAGCAGGTACGTGTAACCGGCGACCACCGAAGCGGTCGTCGCCTTCTGGCTTGCGGTGTCGCCCCAAACCTTCACGGGCACGATCTTTGCATTGTACGATCCGCCGGCGATGCCGCGCGAGTTGTTCGCTTCGGCGGCGATGATGCCGGCGACCGACGTGCCATGCCCCACCGGGTCGCCGGCGGCGCCGTTGGCGTAGAGCGGCTCGTTGTTGTAGGAATCCCAGGCGACGTCGTGCAGGATGACGTTCTTCAAGTCCTCGTGGTCGCCGAGCGCGCCCGTGTCGAGCGTCGCCACGGTGACGGCGCCGTTCGATTTCGCGAGGTCCCAGGCGTTCACGATGCCGGCGTTGTAGAGCCAGTACTGGTTGTACGAGGCGTTAGCGTCCGACACCTGCGCGTAGGGGTCGTTCGGCATGCTTGAGGTCGAAAGGGTGGAAATGCCCGCGTTTTCGCTTGCGAGCCCGCTTTCGCCCGCAGCTTCGTCGCCCGCCGAGTTCGGCACGTCGTCCACCAGGTCGTACACGTAGTTCGGCTGCGCGCTCGCCACACCGGGGACCGCTTGCGCCGCGGCTACGGCGTCCGAAACGCTCTTGCCGTCGGAGATGTTCGCGGAGACGACGGTGCTGCCGGCCGCGTCTTCCATCTGGTCTGCGACGGAAAGCCCCGCATCGGCGAGCCCCGCAGCGAGCGCGTCGTCGCCACCGTCGTCGGACAAGAGGCTCACCGCGCCGTCATCGAGGGTCACGAGAATGCCCTGGGCATCGACGCCGTCGACGAGCCCTTCGAAGAGCTCGGGGTCGTTTTGCGCCTGCGCGCCGTCGGCGTTTTCGGGGACGGGCGACTCGGCCGCCCCGGTAGCCTGGTCGCCCGCCTCGGCCGCGAAAGCGACTGCGGGGGCGGGGAAAGCAACGCTCGCCGCGAGCAGGCAGGCGAGCGTTGTGCGTGAAAATCTGCTGATCATGCGCATGGAAAGCGGACTATCCTTTCAAGTCGACGTTCTTCGTGTCGGTGATGAGCATGCATCCCGGCGCATGGGTGATGGCCAGCGGCGGCTTGGAGTTCATGACCACGGCCTGGGGCGTCACGCCGCAGGCCCAGAATACGGGCACTTCGCCTTCGCGAATATCGACCGGGTCGCCGAAATCGGGCTTGTTGATGTCCTTGATACCGATGACCGACGGGTCGCCGATGTGCAGCGGCGCGCCATGCACCTTCGGGATGGCGCCCGAAATCTGCACCGCCTTCACCACCTGGTCATACGGGATGGGGCGCATCGACATGACGGTGTTGCCCGACATGGAACCTGCCGGCGTGCAGGCTACGTTGGTCAGGTACATGGAGACGTTGCGCCCCTGGGTGTTGTGGCGCATCTCGATGCCGGCCTCGATGAGCTCGCTTTCGAACGAGAACGAGCATCCGATGACGAACGACACGAAATCGTCGCGCCAGTACGACGACACGTCGGTGACCTCGTCGACGAGCTTGCCGTACTCGTAGATGCGGTAGCGCGGGAAGTCGGTTGCGATGTCGCAGTCGGTGGCGCAGATGGTGGCTTCGCGGGCGCCCGTCTCGGTCACTTCCAGAAGCGGGCAGGGCTTGGGGTTGCGCTGGGCGAACAGCAGGAAGTCATAAGCCTGCTCCTTCGGCAGCACGATGAGGTTCGCCTGCGCGTACCCGGGACACAGCCCGCTTGTGGGGGCGGCGTAGTCTCCCTGACGGATAAGATGGCGCGCCTCTTGCGGTGTGGCGGAAAGCATCTGCTCCCAAACGGACGCGTCAACGCCCTCGGGCCTCTTCGGTGCTGGCATGCTGATACCCATAACGCTTCCTTTCGTTGGCTACACTTCTCCTGCGAGGAACTTCTCGATGAATCCGGTGTCGGCGAGGCCCTGGCAGAACGTCTCGTTCTCCAAGATGGAATATTGGAAGTCGAGGTTGGTCGAAACGCCCACGACGACCATCTCTTCGAGCGCGGTGCGCATCTTGGCGATCGCCTCGGTGCGGTTGCGGCCGAGCACGATGACCTTCGCGATCATCGAGTCGTAATACGGCGTGATCTCGAAGCCGTCGTAGGCTGCGGTGTCGACGCGCACGCCGTTGCCGCCGGGCAGGTGCATCTGCGTGATGACGCCGGGCGAGGGCATGAAGCCTTTTTCCGGCATCTCGGCGTTGATGCGGCATTCGATGGCGTGTCCGTGCAGCTGGACGTCTTCCTGGGAAAACGACAACGGCTCGCCCGACGCCACGCGGATCATCTCGCCCATGAGGTCGGTGTGCGTGACCATTTCGGTGACGCAATGCTCGACCTGGATGCGCGTGTTCATCTCCATGAAGTAGTAGTTGCGGTCGGAGTCGAGCAAGAACTCGATGGTGCCCGCCGAGGTGTAGCCCACGGCGCGCGCCGCTTTCACGGCGTCTTCCATCATGCGTTCGCGCAAATCGGCGTCGAGCACGGGGGAGGGGCTTTCCTCGATCATCTTTTGGTGATTGCGCTGCACCGAGCAGTCGCGCTCGCCTAAAGCGACCACGTTTCCGCAGGTGTCGGCGATGATCTGCACCTCGACGTGACGCGGGTTCTGCACCGCTCGTTCAAGATACATCGTGTTGTCGCCGAAGGCGTTCACGCTTTCGCGCTGCGCGATGTTGAACATGTCGGCGAAGTCGTCTTCGCTTTCAGACACGCGCATGCCCTTGCCGCCGCCGCCTGAGGATGCCTTGATCATGATGGGCCAGCCGATCTTGCGCGCCTCCTCAAGCGCCTCGCCCATGTCGTGCAGTCCCTTTTTCGTCCCAGGGACGACCGGCACGCCCGCGTCCATCATGGTGCGGCGGGCCTGGCTTTTGTTGCCCATGCGGTCGATGACTTCAGGGGTGGGGCCGATGAACGCGATGCCGTTGTCGCGGCACATCTTCGCGAAGGTGGAGTTCTCGGAAAGGAACCCGTACCCGGGGTGGATGGCGTCTGCGCCCGTGCCCTTCGCCGCCGTGATGATGGCGGGGATGTTGAGATAGGAATCGCGTGCCTGAGCAGGGCCGATGCAGACCGCTTCGTCGGCGAGGTAAGTGTGCAGCGATTGGCGGTCGGCGGTGGAATACACCGCGACCGTCTTTATTCCCATGGCGCGGCACGCGCGAATGACGCGAACGGCGATCTCGCCACGGTTTGCGATGAGGACCTTGTTGAACATGGATGCCCGCCGCCTACGCGCCGGCTTCGGTGGCGATGCGGAAGAGCACCTGGTCGTATTCGACCTGCGTGCCGTTTGCCGCGAGCACCTCGGTGACGACGCCGGGCGCCGGGGCCGTGATCTCGTTCATCATCTTCATGGCTTCCACGATGGCAAGCGTTTGCCCGGTGAGCACTTCCTGGCCCACCTTCACGAACGGCTCCTCATCGGGGGAGGGCGACACGTAGAACGTGCCCACGAGCGGGCTCTTCACGAGCGTGACGGAGTCGTCTTCGCCGGCGAGCGGCACGCTTTGCGCGCCCGTGGTGACGTCGTCGTGCTCGGAACGCGCGTCGAGCAGTTTGCCCACGCGCTCGGCCATGAGGGGCAGCGCCGCCTGCGAAAGCGGTCCGCGGTCGCGTTCGAGCTCGATCTTCACCGTGCCGTCGTCGAATCGAAGCGCCGACAGGTCGCCCTCGTCCATGAGCGCCATGAGCGAGCGGATGTCCTTGGCGCGCTCTTCGCGCAGGTCGGCGGCTTTTCCTTCCACCGCGCTCGCGCCGTTGTTCTCGTCTGTGGTCTCAGCCATTGTTCCTCCTATGCGTTATCGCCGGCATGCGCGGCGTGGGTTGCGTCTTCGAATTCTATCCAAAGCTTGTTTCCGGCGCTTTTCTTGGCTTGCGCTTCCAGGATCGGCGTGAGCCGTCGCGCGGTGCGGCGGGGCGAGATGCCCCCGTAGCACGGGCGCTTCACCATTTTCGCGAGCGCCCGCATGCGCTTGCACTCGTCGCGGTAGAGGTCTTGCGCTTCCTGCACGCTGATGCGCGCGAAACGCACTGAGCGTCCGGGGCGGCATTGCACGAGTTTGGGTATGTCGACCGAGGCCACCGTGCCGATCTTGGCGTAGCCACCGGTGGTTTGGCGATCGGCGAGCATGATGATGGGGCGTCCGTGATTGGGTACCTGCACGGCACCGAGCGCGATGCCGTCGGAGATGATGTCCGACCCGTCGATCGTCTCGATCTCGGGGCCGTCGAGGCGAAATCCCATGCGGTCGCTCTTCGAGGTGGTGGTGTAGGCCTCGCCGTAGAACGTGGCGACGCCGTCTTCGGTGAACATGTCTTCCTGCGGGCCGGGAACGACGCGCAGCACGGTTTCGGCCTCGTCGAAGCCGTAGTAGTCGTCGGGGGGAATCGCGTGCGACCCGAGGTTGGCGATGAAGTCGACGGTCGGCGTGCGAAACGGCAGGTAGTCGCCCGACGAAAGCGCTCGCCCGCGCCAGCCGCCGATGCCGCATTTCAGGTTGGTCGACGTGCTCCCCATAATCTCAGGGACGTCGATCGACCCGCCGGCGATGGCAAGGTAGCCGTACACGCCGGTCTTCGGCGCGCCGAAGGCGAGCACCGACCCGCGGCGCACGAGAAGCGCGCGGTACATCGGTGCCGGCTTGCCGTCGACCGTGGGCGAGAAATCGCCCCCCGTGATCGACACGAAGGTATTGGTGGTGAAACGGATGGTTGGTCCTGCCAGGCAGAACTCGAGCACGGGTGCGTTCTCGTCGTTGTCGAGGAGAAGGTTCGCCGTGCGTGCGGCCCGCCTGTCCATGACGCCCGACGGCGAGAATCCGCTGCCGAGGTACCCGCGCCGTCCGAGGTCCTGCACGGTGGTGCAGATGCCCGGCTTGTTAACCGTTGCGCCCATGGCTATTCCTCCTTCCCGTGCTCGGTTTCGACCACATAGGTACCCGCGTCGACCTGGGTTTCTATGAGGCTGTATTCCTGCGGCGTTATGGGAACGAAGCGCAGGTAGTCGCCGGCCGCGTAGAGGATGGGCCGCTCGCGGTCGGGATCGTAGGGACGTATGGGCGTGCGGCCGATGATGCGCCAGCCGCCCGGCGAGGCGAGCGGGTAGATGCCCGTCTGCGCGCCGCCGATGCCCACGGCGCCCGGCTCGATGCGCGTGCGCGGAACCGCGAGACGCGGCGTGTGCAGGCGCTCGTCGAGCCCGCCCAGGTAGGCGAATCCGGGAAGGAAGCCGAGCATGTCGATGAGGTAGTCGTGGCCGGAGTGGACGCGCACCACCTCGTCTTCGGGAAGCCCCGCGTGCTCGGCAACGTCGGCCAGGTCGGGCCCGAAGTCGCCTCCGTAGCACACGGGGATCTTCACGATACGGTGGACGGCGCCTTTGCTCGCCACGAGCCCGCGGAGCTTTCCGCGCACGATGGCGCACAAATCGTCGAAGCCGATCACGCACGGGTCGTACACGATCATGAGCGTGCAGAAGGTGGGGACGAGCTCGACGACGCCTTCGATCGGGTCGGTCTCGAGGGTTTGGACGGCGGCGCGGATGATGCCGTTCGTCTCAACCGAGATGACGTGTGAGAATTCGAGGTTGATGGCCGAGTCGCCGGCCACGGTTATGTCGAAACCTGCCATTATCCCTGCTTTTCTTCGCTTTTGTCGGGTGGAGTGGTTGTCCCGGCGCTTTGTGGGGCGCCTTTACGCTACCCTGCGAGGTGAAACGAGTTGTTGCACTGGCAAGAATAGATGAGCTTTGGGGGCACTGCCTCCGAGGCCGACG
>CAKUIV010000120.1 GCA_934661105.1 uncultured Ellagibacter sp.
GAAAGCATAAGGAGGGGGTAAGACATGACTGAAATGGCTATTCTTTACGACACCTCCCTGTGCACGAACTGCAAGGGTTGCCAGGTTGCCTGCAAGGTGTGGAACAACCTGCCGTCCCCGACGGGTCTGAACGAGAACAAGTTCTCCGGCTCGCTTCAGAACCCGCCCGACCTGAACGGCAACACGCGTCTGATCCAGACGTTCAAGGAGCGCGACGCCGTGCGCGGTCAGAAGCCGGTCGATTGGATCTTCAATCGCCGTTCCTGCCAGCACTGCACCGAATCCCCCTGCGCCACCGTGTGCCCTGCCGGGTGCATCACGCGCGACGAGGAAACGGGCTTCGTGCACACCGATGACTCGAAGTGCATCGGCTGCCATTACTGCGAAGGCGTGTGCCCGTTCGACGTGCCGCGCTACCGCACCGAGGGCGTGCGCGACTACGTGAACAAGTGCACCGGCTGCCCCGACCGCGTGGCTCAGGGCATGGATCCGGCTTGCGTGTCGACCTGCCAGCCGAACGCGCTGCGCTTCGGCCCGCGCGACGAGATGATAGAGCTCGCTCATGAGCGCTTGGAGATCCTGAAGGCTCGCGGTTACGACGACGCCGAGATCTACGGCGAGAAGGAAATGGGCGGCCTGCATGTCATCTCCGTGCTGAAGTACGGCCGCGAGGCAACCGGCTTGCCCGCGAACCCGTCTGCTCCGGCAACGGTCGGCATGACCCAGGTCATGAAGCCGATCACCGGCGTGGTCACCGGCCTTACGGTTGTCGGCCTGGGCATGATGTTCGCCCTCGGCACCGGCTACAAGCGCGACAAGCTCGTGTACAACGCCGAAACCGAGGACACCGTGTCGGTCATCACGGGCGATGTCGTCCAGCACGGCGACCCGCAAGACACGAAGTCGGTCAAGGAGCATATCTTCGAGAACCGCCCGCTCGGCCTTGTCGGCCTCGACAAGGACGGCAACATCAAGTTCGGCAAAGAGTCGAAGGAAGAAGGAGGCAGCAATGAGTAACGAAGCAGTGAACGTATCTGCAGAACAGCTTGCTGCTGACGAGAAATTCCTCGAAGAGCGCGAGCAGCGCGGTACGGAGAAGTACATCAAGCGCCACTCCTTGCAGGCGCGCGTGACGCACGGCGTCGCGGCTATCTCCTGCATCCTTCTGTGCATCAGCGGTTGCTTCGTGTTCATCCCGCCGCTGACCCAGGCTGTGGGCTCCGACGTGGTGTTCGTGTGCCGCATGATTCACCGCGTGTGCGGCGTGCTGTTCATCGTCATTCCGCTGTTCAGCGCTATCGCATCGCCCAAGGGCGTTGTCCATATCGTGAAGAACCTGTTCCATTCTTGGGACAGCGACGACAAGAAGTGGATGGCCCTGTTCTTCCCGTACCTGTTCTTCGCCAAGTGGATTCACATGCCCGATCAGGGCGAAGTGAAATCCGGCCAGCGCTTCGCCGACGGTATGTTGTGGCTGTTCGGCCTGGTCATGGCTTTCTCCGGTTTCGTCCTGCTTCTGGGCGAGCTGGGACTGGCTCTTGGCACCACGGTACATGGCATCATGCTGTTCCTGCATGATTTCGGCTTCCTGATGATCGCCGTGTTCGGCTTGGCTCACATCTTCTTGGGTGCGGGCATCTTCCAGCCGTACCGCGGCACGCACAAGATCATGTTCGGAGACGGCACCGTTTCCGAGTCCGACGCTCTGTACCATTGGGGCCACTGGGCTCGCGAGGAGATCACCTCCGGCAAGAACGTCGTCGAGAAGCCCGTCCAGAAATAGCGCGACCTCTTGACGTGTTCGAAGCGGGGCTCCGGGGTTTTCCCGGGGCCCCGTTTCTCCCGTTCGTTTCGTTGCCCGGCGCCAAGCGACGCCGCTTGTCGGCGGGCAGAGAAACGATGCAGTGCGAGAAAGGCATTCCCATGAACATCCGAACAGCTCAGAAAGCAGCTGATTACTACGAGAAAACGCTCGACACGCAGGATGTCGCGCGAATCGACTTCTTCATGAAGCTCTGGCTTGCCCTCGATGAGGCCGACGCCGCGGGCGACTTCGCGGGCTCCTATGAAGCGCCCGATGCGGAAACCGTGCGCGCGCTTTCCGACGAGGAGCGCCCGGTGCTCGACGCCGCTCCGGCTCAGATCGATGCTCAGGCGCTCTCGCGCGCCATCTGCGCGACGTGTGCCCGCGCCTCCGAGCTTGACGGCTTCGATACCGAGACGGCGGCGGCTCTCACGCGCGCCAACTGGGACGATATCATCGCGCAGAGCCCCACTGACATGGCGGGCAAGAATCCGGCGGCGTACCTCGAAGCGCTCATGGGCATGCTTGAAAACACCGGCATGACCGAACAGCAGGCGCATCTCGGCGCGCTGTTCGCCTCGCTCGCTTTGCGCGCACAGCTTGAAGGCCCGGCGGCCGTTATCGCCAAGGCGCGCAAGAAGGCGAAGGTGTTCTTCGACCACCAGCGCACCTGTCCCGTATGCGGCTCGGAAGCGGCGCTTGCGAACGTGGGCGAAGGTGGATCGGGCGACGGACGCAACAAGCAGCTGTGGTGCCCGCAGTGCGCCACGGTATGGGAGTTCGACCGCGTTCGCTGCCCGCGTTGCGGCACGCGCAACCAGGCTCATCTGCATTACTACAACATCGAAGGCGACGAGGCCCATCGCATCGGCACGTGCGACGAGTGCGGTGGCTATATGCGCACGCGCTTCTCGGGCGAAGGCGATGCCGCACCGCTTTCCTACGAGGTCGAAGACGTGGTCATGGCTCGTCTCGACGCCATCGCCGCCGACCCCTCGTTTGCCGGAGGGTCGGCCGAATAACGGTGAAGTTGGCTGGTAAGGTGCCTGATTTCGGGGTATAGTTTCCTCATCATCCTCACCAAACGCTAAGGAGCCGCTTCGAAAACGCTGCATCGACATCGCTTGTTCGCAGCCGTTTTCGTTGCGGCTTTTCTTGTCATGTGCCTTTTCGGCGTGCGCGCCGTGCCCGCCTTCGCCGATGAGGTTTCCGCTTCCGACGATTCCTCGAATCTCACGACGGTGCGCGTCGGCTACTACGAATCGCGCAACTTTCTTGTGGGCGCCGTCGACGACGCTCCGAAGAGCGGGTATGGCTACGAATACCTGCAACGCGCGGCCTCGTACGCCGGCTGGCGCTTCGAATACGTGTACGGTACCTGGTCGGAGCTCTACGATAAGCTCGCACATGGGGAAATCGACATGCTCCCGGGAGTCGCTTTCACCAGCGAGCATGCCGATGAGGTGGCGTTTCCTTCCGCGAGCATGCTGAACGAGACGTTCTACATCTATCGAGCGGCGAATGACGACTCGATTTCGGGAAGCGATGCCTCCACGCTTTCCGGCAAGCGCCTCGGTGTGGTGGGGAAATCCCTTTCCGAAAGAAGCTTCGAAGCGTGGCTTTCGCGTAACGGCGCCAAGCCGACCGTTGTCGAATACCCGTCGTCTATTGAGATGAGGGACGCCTTCGAATGGGGCGGCATCGACGCGTTCATAAGCTCGGACAACGTTGCGTATCGCTTCGATGACGTTATTCCGACGTTTATCGTCGGTAAGGAACCGTATTATCTTGCGGTGGCGGCCGGCCGGGGGGATTTGCTTTCGGCCCTGAACGACGTGCAGTCGGTCATGAACAGCCAGGACCGTTCGTTCATTGACGAGCTGCAGGTGCGTTATGCCGCCGACAGTGCTGCCAGCGCGTATCTCACGCCTGCCGAGACGGAATGGATGGCAAGCCATCGCTCGCTTACCGTGGGGTACCTGAACGACTATCTCCCGTTTTGCGATACCGACGAAAACGGCAACGTAACAGGGCTTATGGTCGACGTGCTCGCCGCCATGATCGACAGTCTGCCTCTCTCGTGGAATGTGGATGTGGCGTATCGCGGCTATGACGATCAGAGCGACCTGTTCGAGGCGTTGAAGTCGGGCTCCGTCGACGTGGCGTTCCCCGTGGGCGGCGAAACGTGGTACGCGGAGGAAAACGGCTTCTTGCGCAGCTCGCCGGTGGCGTCTCCGGCGATGGATCTTGTCTATCGGGAAAGCGCCACGTTCGAAGATGCCGTCGGCTCCATAGCGGTGAACAGGCACAATCTCCTGCAACGCAATTATGCGCTCATGAACTTCCCTGCAGCCTCGTTTGTGGAGTGCGACTCGATCGAGGACTGCCTTGATGCCGTGCGGTCGGGTCGTGCGGGGTCGACTATCGTGAACGGGCTTCGAGCGGGCGCGCTGCTCAGCGCCGAAACGCAGCTCGTCTCGGTGCAACTCCCTGATTCCGACGACCGGTGTTTCGGGGCGACGGCGGGCAACGGCGTGTTGCTGCAGGTCTTGAACCGCGGGCTCGGCATCATCGGCGAAGACTACGGGATGAACGTCTCGTACCGCTACACTGACGGGCTTTTCACCTACGGCTTCGCCGATTTCGTTCGCGACCATTGGAAGGAAATCGTCGTCGCGCTGCTCGTGATCGTGGCGCTTGCGGTGGTTCTCACCGTGTTGAGGTTCCGTAAGATCCAGCGCGAAAAGGCGCGGAAGGAAGAGCAGAACCGCGCGCTCGAAAAGGCCCTCGATCAGGCGGAGCGAGCGAGCAAGGCGAAAGACATGCTGCTCGGCAATCTCTCTCACGACATCCGTACGCCGCTCAACGGCATCTTGGGCGTCATGGAATCGAACGCGTCGTGCACTGACGAGAAAACGGTCGAGGAAAACATCTCTAAGGCGAGAAGCGCCGCGCGTCAACTCCTCTGCGTTGTCGACGACCTGCTCGAGATGAGCAAGCTCAAAAGCGGCGACATCGAGATAGCGGCCGAGGCGTTTTCCCTCGGGGATGTCGTGGGCGACGCTTTGTCCGGCGTGACGCCGCAGGCTAGAGAGGCTGGCGTTTCGATACGATGCAAGCAGGCGCAGGACGAAGGTTGCGAGAACGCGTTGGAGTGCAAGGCGATCGAGCAACTGCGTTCGCATCGCGTAGTCGGCAGCCCGACCTACGTGCGCCAGGTCCTCGCGAACGTGCTCGACAACGCGGTCCGTTACAATAAACCGGGTGGAAGCGTGGTGTGGAATGCGAGCCTCGAGCGCGATGGCGCTTCGAGCGCCGTGTTCACCTGCACCGTCGAGGATACCGGTATCGGCATGTCGCCCGAGGTGAAGGAACGCCTGTTCGAGCCGTTCTTTCAAGGCGAGGAAACGGCGCGTTCGGTGTATCCTGGGTCGGGCCTGGGAATGCCGATCGTGGGCGCGCTCGTCGATTTGATGGGCGGCACCATCGATGTCGAAAGCTCATTGGGCAAAGGCACGACGGTCGAGGTCCGCATCCCGCTCGGCTTGGAAGACGGAAAGGATCTCGAAACCATCGCGGCGCGGGATGCGGGAGCGGGTCTTAGCGACCTTCGCATCCTTCTCGTCGAGGACAACGACTTGAACCTCGAGATCACGCAAAGCGTGCTTGAACGCATGGGTGCGAAGGTTGTGGTTGCGCGCAACGGGGAACAGGCGGTGCGCGTGTTCGAGGAATCGCCTGTCGGTTCGATCGACGCGGTGATCATGGATATCATGATGCCGGTGATGGACGGCTATGCGGCGACGCGCGCCATTCGCGCACTCGATCGTGCCGACGCGCCGACGGTGCCGATCGTCGCCATAACGGCGAACGTGTTCGCGGACGACCGGGCCCGCGCTCTCGATGCGGGGATGAACGAGCACCTGCCCAAACCGCTCGACGCCGATCGCCTGGCTGCGGTTCTTGCAGCGCTGTGCTCGTGAGTTCACGGGATTCTTATAGGTTCCTGAAGATTTCGCTGGGAAGTTGGGAGATAGATGAAGAAACGAGGGGTCGCCGTCGCCTTCGCGTTCGTGGTCGTTACGGCCATGGCGCTTTGCGGGTGCTCGCGTACCGCCGATTCGACGCGCGCTGGCAACGACGTTGCGC
>CAKUIV010000121.1 GCA_934661105.1 uncultured Ellagibacter sp.
GTCTCGGTGCGCCTCTCGCTCGGGTTCGGCCTCGCGGGAGGCTGCGTCGGCATCGCGAGCTGGCTTCTGCAGTGCCGTTGGCGGCAGCTGCGCGGGTCGTCGTATTCCGCGAGCACCCTTGTCATGAGCATGAGCGTGGGCGTCATCGGGTGCTGCGGCATCTTCTTCGCGTGCGCGATGCTCTGGTCACCATCAGCCGCGATCGAGCAGGCGCACGACGCGATGCGGGGAACCGTCGACGAGGTGCGCTACGGCAGCGGGTCCGTGCCCGAAGGGGACCTTGTCGAGGCCGCGAAGATGAACCGGGGCGACGGCGCGCTGACCGTGACGTTCGACGGCGCGGTTTCCAACGACGTGCTGCTGCGCGGGTTCGTGGGCGCAACGTACGAAGGCGGGGCGTGGAGCGCGCTCGGCCACAGCGCCTACGAGGGCGAATGGGCGCATATGGCCGACTGGCTTTCGGGCATGGGCATGCCGTGCGCCGCCCAGCGCGCGGCGTTCGACGACGCAAGCGACGAGGCCGGCCAAGGCGCGCGCCCGAACGCGGTGGGCGTGCGTGTCGATGCATCGCAGACGCGCAGTCGCTACGTGTACGTCCCCTACACGCTGCGCGAGTTGTCCGACTCATCCGCAACCGCGTCATCGGACGGCGCACTGCGCTCGGGGCTTGTCGGAGAGCGGTCGTACCGCTTCACAATGGACGACGTTTCCGCTTCCGACATGCTCGCCGACGCAAGCTGGCTCGGCTCGTCGGACGCCCCTTACGTTTCCGCCGAGAGCGTCTACTCGGCGTTCTGCCACGACAAGTACCTCGCCATCAGCGACGAAGACGCCGCCGCGATGAAGAGGTTCATCTTCGACGACGCCACCTGGGATGCCGGTGCCGACGTGTCGGATTACGCGGTGATCAGCCGCGTTCGCGCGATGATGGAGACGCTTGCAAGCTACACGACCTCCCCGAAGGCCCCGGCCGAGGGCGAGCCGTTCGCGGAGTGGCTGTTCGGCGAGGCGCGCGCGGGCAACTCCGCCGATTTCGCGACCGCCGCCGTGCTCGCTTTCCGCTCGCAGGGCATTCCCGCGCGCTACGCGGAGGGCTACCGCGCCTCGCAGACCGACATCGCGCGTGCCGTCGAGTCGGGCGAGCCGCTTGAGCTTACGAGCGAGGACGCGCACGCGTGGGCGGAAGTGTATTTGGACGGCATCGGCTGGACGCCCGTCGAGGTCACGCCCGGGTTCTACGCGCAGTCGCTCGAGGCCGATTCGGTCATCGACGTCGCCGAGGCGAAAAGCAGCGGGGCCGACAACGACGTTTTGCAGTCGGGGTCGGTATCGGGGCAGGTCGATGACGGGGAAGAAACAGCTGACGAGCCTTCGCCGAACCTGCAACCTGGGCAGATTCTGCTCATATGCGCCATCGCGCTCGTGGGCGCATGCGTCGTTGGCGTGGCGGGAGCGTGCGTGCAGCGCACGGTGAGGATCCGCCGGCGAAGCAAGCGAGTCGAGAGCGACGACCAGGAGGTTTCGGTGCCGGCTCTCTATCGGTACCTGTCGGCTGTCATGCGCGCCGCCGTACCCGCCTTCGACGAGAAAAACCCGCTCGAATGCCTGGAAGGCTTCGAGGGCGCCTTCCCCGGAATCGACGTGCGCGAATACCGGCGCGTCATCGCGCTGTACCAATGCTACACGTTCGGAGCGCGAAACCTTAAGCCCCACGAAATGAGAACCCTGCGCCGCTTCGGCGAGCGCCTACGCAATGAGATGCCCCCTGCAAAGACCACGGCAGCGCGTCTGCGCCGCATGTTCGTCGATGCGCTTTAGAAGGAGAAGACGATGAGCCCGAAATGGTATCCCCCGACGAAGATCGCTTCCGCCGCATCGACCAAGGTCGTCGCGGCCGCAGCTTCCGTCGCCATCGTCGGCGCATTCGGCGTCGGCGCGGCGGCACTTGCCCAGACCGACGCCGAGTTCGACCCGCGCGCGTACGTGTCGGCCTACGGCCAGGGAGAAAACGACGCCGACAAGGGCTACCGCGCGAACCCGACCGACACCGACGCCGAGGCGAATCGCCATGACGACGACGTCGATAACCAGGATAAAAGCGCCGACGTCGACCGCACGGCGCAGGATTCCTTCAGCGATGTGCCGATGGACGGCGCAAGCGGCACCACGGCAGTGAACGTGACGGGTTCGGGTTCGCAGGCCGCAACCGTTGCAGGGTCGGGAGAAGGTACCGGCGAGGGCGGACTGATCGCCGGCCCCGTTTTGCCCGGTGGCGAAGCAGGCGATCCGAGCGTTCCGGACGGCGGAAACGCCCCCATCACGCCGCCCTCGGCCGATGACGACCCGGTAAACCCGCCTGCGCCCGATCCTGACCCAACGCCGACTCCCGATCCCGTACCGAGTGACCCCGACACACCCGAGACCCCCTCGGAAGGCGGCTACGACGTGCTGCCGAAGGACCCGGAGCCGGAGAAGAACACAGAGAAGGGTTCGAGCGACATCACTTACGTGCCCATCAACGGGAAAGATCCCGCGCTCTCGAAGGCGAACGAAAGCGATACGCACGTCGTTATCATGCAGAGCTCCTCAAGCGACTATGCACTCTACACAGGGCAGAAACTCGATGCCTGGACGGTGTTCTGCTCGCTGAGCACGTTCTTCGTGTACAACAAGCAGCCCTACTCGTGGACGTGCTCGAAAGAGGAATTCGACGAGTACGAGTACTTCCGCATCGATTCGTTCCCTGAAACCGTTCCTGAAACCACGTTCACGGTCACGGTGAGCTATCGGGTCAACGATCGGGATTTTTGGCATACCGCAGAGATAACGTGCGAGCCCACGCGCTCCTGCACGTTCATCTTAAGCGGCGAGACGGACGAAAACGGCAATCCCGTCGTTTTGGGAAAATCCTACGATTCCACGTGCAATCTTTTGCGCTACACGGGGCAGTTGATGTCAAAGCTCGGATATTGCCCCTATGGCAGCCTTACTCATATGCTGCTCGGTTGGAAAGAGGGCGACAAGGACGTTGATTTCCTTTTCGACGCAACGCCGGGACGTCACGTCGTGTCTCCGGGAGAATTCGTTGAGGTTCCATCGGGATACGATATCGGCATTGACTTCTATTATCTGAACAACGACTTCACCTTAGGCGGAAACAATCTCTGCTATCTCCAAAGACTTTCCAACATCTCGGTTGATGCAGTCAAGTTCGATTCAGACGGGAAATTGACGGTTACCGTTCCTCGCGGCGTTCAGTCTGTCGAAATCGATTCCTATCTCCATATGGGCATCGACAACCTCGTGATCCCCTCGACGACCATGTTAGTCAATCTGATCGGGACTGATTTGACGGTCAACGAGTCGTTCGCGCTCGATGGCGACAACCCGTATTTCTCCATCGTTCAAGATCGCGTGCTCGCCTCCAAGGACGGCACGCAGTATCTCGGTGTTCCCATGAGCATGGATGAGCTCCTCGTTCCTAGCAACGTGACGAACGTGACGCTTCAAGAAGGAAACGACGTTCATCGAATCATCGTAGAGGGCGACGACCGAGATAGTCTGCCTCAAATCAACTTCGAGACGCTGAATCAGTGCAACGTCGTCGTTCCGGACAGTCTGCTCCCTACCCTTATCAAGGAAAACAGCGCTGCGCTCACCTTCGGCAACGGCAACACCGTTTCAGTTGCTTCGAATCCCAGCGAGCGGTTGAGCACATCGTACGGCATGGTCTATTCCCAGGACGAGCTCAAATACGTTGCGGATATCGGAATCGACACGGTGAAAGTCAATGGCCCCCACGTCATTGCGCGCGGCTGTTTCAAGGGGAACAACAGCGTGTCGACGGTAGTGCTAACCGGCGATTCACCTTACACCTTCGAGGAGGGATGCTTCGAAGGCGGAAACGTCTCGCGGGTCATCTGCACATCCACCAGCCAAAAAGCAGCGGTCGAGCAACAGCTATCGGCCGCTGGAGTCGCGAACGTGCAGGTTATTGTCGCAGGAAGGGGGGCCGACGGAAGCTCTTACTTCACTGAAGAGAAAGACGGGAAGCCGTATACCACCCTGCTTGAGGCGTCCCCTGAAGCAACGGTATTCACCGGCATCGTCAAAGGCACGGACGGATCCGATATCGCGGTCGATGCCATCTCCTCGCAGGCGTTCGAGGGCTCTGAGAACCTTCGCTGGGCGATTCTCGGGGAAAGCGTATCGTTCATTGGATCCGACGCGTTCGAGGGGTGCAAGAACCTGCAAGGCGTGCTCATCGGGAACACCCAATCGGTGACGGTGGAATCAGGTGCCTTCTCTAATTGCGACAGCTTGCGCTACGTCGCCTCCCGCGCCATGTACGCCAACTTTGCCCTCGATGCCTTATCGAGCAGCAATTGCGATTTGTACAGACCGCTTGGTTCCAATGGGTCTGACGGATACATCTACAACTTCCAATACTTCACGCCGGAATCGAACGTTACCGACTACACCGTTATTCCCCAAGCTGACGATAGCTACATCCTGTATGGTTGCGATAGCAAGAATCCCTGGCTCGCTCTCGCAAGTGCGACGTCGTTGTCGGGGGAGGTGAAGCTTCCAACCACGACGACGGAAATCTTCGTCGGGGCCTTCCAAGGAGTGGCGAACGATTTCACCCTCAACTGGAGCGAGCTGACCGACCTGACGTATATCGACGGCATCGCTTTCTCGAATTCCTCCCTTTGCGGCGATGTTTACCTCGGTGCGAAAGGCAACGAATTCGTCTCCATCGCATCCGACGCATTCAGCGGTTGCACGAAGATCACCTCGCTCACAAGCGAGTCCGATTATTTCGATGCGTCGTCCTGGGCGTTTTCGGATTGCACAAGCTTGAAGACAGTGAAAATCGCCGGTAGCGCAGAGTATCGTTACGGTTGGAGCATCGGGTCCGGCGTGTTCTACGGATGCAAATCGCTCGAATCGATTGAATTCACGAATGCCAATCCGCCGGCGCTGAGCTTCTACTCGACGGGATTCGGGTTCCGATTCGACGGCGACTACACCAATACCGATGATTGGGAACGGATCGATCTGATCGTTCCTCAAGGTTCCGATAATGCCTACCTTGAGAAATGGGTGTACGCGTTTCTTGGGTACACCGGCTACGACGAGCTCCACGATGTGATTTATCGACAGATGTATCAAGAGGCATCGCTTGCACCGTCCGAGGCTGAGGTGCAGAAAAAGCTGGCAGCAGAACTGCTCGAATCGGAGAACTGGCTGCGCAAAATGATGGGAATGGAAACGGTCGAGAAGTCGTCGTTCATAACCGTCGACGAAGACGAAAGCGGCTACACGTTCCAAACCATGGATGGCGAAACGAAGCTCATCAGCGTTCCGGCCGATGCAACAACGGTTGACCTCAATGCGATCATCGGCAGCACGTATAGCAAGGTTACCATCGGCGCAAACGCGTTTGCGCAATGCAAGAACCTTGAACGCATCGTCGTCTCAGAGAAGGTTTCTCGTATCGAATCAGGGGCATTTAACGGATGCGACGGCGTCGAGGTCGACTTCACCGGCTCCACCCCACCGACGCTGCTTTCGGGCACGCAATCGAACCCGTTTGATTTCGGAGCGAAGATCAAGCTTGCCGTTCCCGAAAAATCGCTTAAGAACTATCTGGTCACCTGGACCAGGCAGTGCATAGGACTCGAAAGCGACGAGGACGTGCGATTCTACGCCGCCGCCTTTTTCTGGGATTTGCCGAAAGAAGATAAGAACGGGCGTCCTTACGCAGATACGGCGAATAAGGCCGTGAACGCTCCCCTTCTTGAACAGGAGAATTACCTGAGGTCGCTTATCGAGGGGTGTGCGCAGGCCGAGAGCATCGACGATCGCGAGAATTTCCTGTCGTTCTTCGATGCGGGGGCGGAATTCGGCCTGGAAAGCAGACCGACCGAGGATTCCAAGGAAGAG
>CAKUIV010000122.1 GCA_934661105.1 uncultured Ellagibacter sp.
GCTGCGGCGATGCCCGCAGTGGCCGTTGCAGCGCTGGTCAGGAAGGCGCGACGCGAAACGGTCTTGCTCATGAGAACATCCTTTCTTCGGGACGGCTCGGTGCGACGGTGTGGCTGGCCCTTTGCCAGCCTGCTCCTGTCGCTTGGGCAAAACCTTAGGCGGCCGGTGGTGTAAACTAAATCCGAGAAAACGTTGAGATGGCGTTTAGAGAGCGTTTAGACTGTCAAATGGGCTGTTCAAAGGCCTTGTCAAGACTTGCTTCGTCATAGGGGGCGTGCTGGGTGGCTGCGAGGAACAAAACGTTGAAGGGCTGCATGGGTTGGGTCGACGTCGCCGTGGCAGCGGGTTTTGCCTGCCTGCTCGCGACGCTGCTGCTCTATTCTGCGGCGGCCATGCCGTTCCAGCGCTTTGCGAACCTTCCCGATTTTGTGGCCATCTTGGGGTACGCCTTGCGTGCGGGGGTCGTCGCCGGTGTTGTCGGGGCGCTTGCGGCGGGCCTGGGCGCGGGCGGGATTTTGGGCCATGGGGCCGTGCGCGTCTTTTTCGCGCTGGCATTTGTGGTGGGCAATGCGTCCTTCTGCACAATGGCCCTGGGCGGCGCGTGGCCCGAGTGGACGTTTTGGCCGATAGGCATTTGCGTCGGTGTGGGATGCCTGGGGGAGCTGCTCGCTTGGGGACGCATCCTTGCTCGCTACAACCTGCGGCAGGCCACCGGCGTCGTCGCCGCTTCTGCCGTGCTTGCGGCGCTTGTGGGTTGGGCTCAGCTCCATGTGGGCGAGGTTGCTGCCGTGGCGCTGTTCGTGCTCTGCACGCTCGCCTGCGCAGTTCTGCCGTTCGCCTTTGTGCCGCTTCGCGACGCTTGGGCGAAGCCGGATGTGCCTGTCTCCGAGGCGGGGGCACATGGCAGCGAGGTGCGAGGCATGCATGATGACGACCGTGCCCAGAGTTCTGACGCTTCTTCTGAACCCCCGGTGTCGTTTGTGCAGGCCCGCGGCGTGACTACCGCCCCAGGTCGCCTGCGCGGTTTTCTAGAGATGACCTTCGTCCCCGGGGTGGGACTCGCCCTTTTCGCCATGCTTATGGCAGTGCGCGGCGAACTCTTCTTTGAGAATTACTCCGAATACGTTGTTATCCAGGTGGTCGTTGCCCTGTTGCTGCTTGCTTGCATGTTGCTCCCGGCATCTACCCCGCTTCTGAGGGCGGTGTATCGCGGCCTCATCCCGATGCTGTCGGTTGCGATGCTTGTGTTCAACTACTTCAGCGAGTCGCTTTTGGGTGGCTCGCCGTTTGAGCTCACCTTTGTGCTCGTGCTGTACACGGCTGCCGCGCTTTTGACCCTGTCGACCCTGGTGGGAATGGCCCATGCCGCCGAGTACCCCACCGACCTCGTGGTGTGCGTGGCTGTCGCGCTCTTCTGCTTTGTGACCGTGTTCACTCAGGTTGGGTGTGCCAGCATCGGCGCCGACCCGGCTCAGGTGCGCACGCTTATCGTGGTGACGAGCGGCCTGTATGCTGCGGGGATGGTGGTGTACGCCTTGTGGCGCGGCCTGCGCACCGACCGGGAGGCGCTTGTGGGCGGTGAGGACCTCGGGGGCGGCCGAGGCGCGAGCGTTGTTTCGCCCGGAGCTGCGACTGCCCTGGGGGACGCGCCTGCGCCCGATGCGAGCGACATCTTGCTCGGAGAGGCGAGTATCGAGGCGCGCTGCGACGAGCTTGCCCGCACCTACGGCCTTACCGCCCGCGAGCGCGAGGTCCTGGGCTTCCTCGCCCACGGGCACAACGGTGTGTACATCGGCGAGGAGCTGGTCATCTCGCCCAACACGGTGCGCACGCACATCCATAACATCTATCGCAAACTCGATGTCACCTCGCGCGAAGACATCCTGCGCATCGTGCGCGAGTAGGAATGACACAAAGGGACGGGTGCCATTCGTCATTTGCTGGCAGGAAATTGAGTTTCGGAGTAGTCCCGGCCAGCCCACTGGCAGCGAAACGAGTTTCGGAGTAATGATCTCTGAACGAGAACGCTGCAGAGTTCTGTGTGGTGACAAATTCCGTTGTTAAAACAACGGAATAGATGGCAAATGCCCTTTCTAAGGCCTCGGATTCCCCTGAAATGGACCTCCGGGGCGCGCGGGGAGCGTTTTGACTACTCCGAAACTCGTTTGTCTGCCAATGGGTCCGGGAAAACTACTCCGAAACTCGTTTTGCTGCCACGGATGAGTCGCTGCGCTCGGGTTTGCGAATCCATCAGCCTCTCAAGTTAGGGAACGACGCAAAGGGTGGCACCTCCGTTTTTGGAGGCGCCACCCTTTTGAGACGTTATGGCATCCATGCGTGGCGAACCCCATGCCATATAACTGGCGGTCGGACCGCGCACACGTGGGACGGCGCTCCGCCCACGCGTGCATCCCAGTAAAGGCAGGGGCCCGACCGGGTACGTGCAGACCTATATGGTCGAACTACTCCTCAACCTCGAACACGACGCTCGAAGCCAGGGGGGAGACGGTCCCGTCCTCCGTGACCGCGCGCACGTCGAGCTTGAAGATGCCGGGCTGCTCGGTGACGTAGTCGAAGCTCCAGTAGACCCAGCTCTCCGTGTCGGAAGACGTCGTGTCGAACGAGGTCCAAGTCTCGCCGTTGTCGAGTGAGAACTCAACGGCAACGACCTGAGTTCCGCAGTCGTCGGCATAGCCCTCGAACGTCACCATGTCGCCGACCTTGAAGGTGTCCATGATGGTGTTCATGACGCTCACCTTGGCGCGATGGTTGGCATCGGGGCCCTCGACCTCGGGAACCTCGTCGGAAATCGAGAGCTCGATGTCGGTAACCGCGCGGGTGAAGTACTTGGCGACCGTGTCGGGAATCCAAACCTGCAGGCGCTCACCGTCGGTGAAGGGCTGGCCGCCCACCTTGTACACCAGCATGGCGCCCTTCTCGAGGACGTAGGACAGAGGCATGGGCAGGCCGTAGCCCTCGTTGTCCTTGAAGGTGATGGTGTTGACGTCGGGGTCGATGTCGGCCATCGAGAGGATGTCGGCGACCTTGACGCCCTCGACCTGCACCATGGCGAGCGCGGGGCTCATGCCGCAGGTGCAGCGCATGTCCTGCATCTCGGATTCCATCTGTTCGATCTGGTCGAGGCCGATGGTGTAGACCTTCTGCACCTCACCACCGATGTTGAGGTAGTAGCTCTCGCGCGATACCTGGTCGAAGGCAAAGCCCGGCTTGGCGCACACCGTGGTGGTGGCGGTGCCGAACAGGTTGAACACGTCGTCGCCCGGGGTCAGAGCGTCCTGGCAGAACGAGAACTCGCCGGCGACGTTGGGAATCTTGTCGTACTCGATTGCCTCGCGCTCAATCACCTGAACGGAAGAGGCGTCGACATCGGCCAGGGCAGCGAGCGGGGCTGCAACGCCCGTGCCGGCGAGCGCAAGGCCCGCGCCCATCATGCCCAAAACTTTGAATCCAGCGGCGCGCTTCATCTTAACCCTCCACGTTGCTCTTAGCGGTGACCATTACCTTCTGAGGCAGATCGCTTACCAGGCCGCTCTCAGTGGTGCCGCGAACCATCAGAACGTAGCTGCCGTCGCTCTCGGGCGTCCAGGTGAAGTGCCAGTAGACCCACTTCCTCGGGTCGGTCTGGCCCAGGTCGAAGGCGGTCCAGGTCTTGCCGTTGTCCATCGAGAACTCGAGCATGGTGACAGACTCGTCAAAGGCGTCAGCGTAGCCTTCGAACGTGTAAGGCACGCCGGTCTCGATGATCTTGCCCTCGGGGACCTTGAGGATCGAGGCGTTGGGCTTGTTCATGTAAGGGCCGGTGCCGTAGGTGTTGAAGCCGTTCATCATCCAGCCCGACCAGTTCTTGTCCTCGTCGGTGAGGGTGTAGCCCACGCACTGCTTCACGTTGCCCTGGGCGTCGTTTGCCTCGGTCCAGTTCACGCAGGGGCTGCCGGCGCTGATGCTCAGCGGCTTGCCGCCAATCTCATATACCAGGTAGACGTCGTCGAACTTCCACTCGGGCACGCCACGGTTGCTGTGGGACATAACGCCGTTGGTGTGGAACTCGCGGCGGTCGAACAGAACGCCCGTGATGTCCTTGCTGGGGCCGCCGGCGCGCTCGATGAGCCAGTTCAGCGGGATGCCGGTGATCTCGACGTTGGAGATGCCGCCGCCACCGGGCATGTTGTCGACGCACACGATCTTCGAGGCCTTGGTGACGACGGCGCCGTCGGCCTCGGCTTCGGCGATAAGGTCGCCGAGCTTGGCGGTGTAGGGCTCGTTGACGAGGCCGTCCATGGTGATTTCCCAGTTGTAGACGGCTTCCTCGTCAAACTCGGCGTCAAGGCCGTTCTTGCCCAGGATGTGGAACATGTGGTCGTAGTCGGTGTGAATCCAGTCGTAGGTGAACATGTCCTCGGGGGCAACCACGTTGTCCTGCTCGAACTCGAACTCGCCCTGGACATCGGAGACCTTGACGACACCATCGAGGTGGTCGTACTTGACCATGTCCCACAGCTCCACGCCGTTGCCGTTCTCGGTCATGTTGTGGCAGCTCAGGCACCTGCCGCCCATGGCCTCGAACATGTCGCCGTTGCGTGTGCCGTAGTGGACGGCATGCAGCAGGGTGCCGAACTCGTAATCGTCGTCGTCGCTGTGGCACAGCATGCACTGGTCGACGGTAATCCAGGTGCCCAGAGCCTCGTTCTGGACGGTGAGGTGGGAGTATTCCATGTTTGCCAGCGTGTCGCCCAGGTCGACGTGGCAGGCGCCGCAGCCGCGATGGTCTGCGTCGAGATAGTAGTTGTTATACGAGATGCCGCCGGAATACGGGCGGTTCCAGTGGTAGCACTGATACTCGGTAGGCGTGCGCTGAACCTGGGTGCCATCCTCCAGCGTGCGAATTTCGGGCGCATACTGGGCGTTAATCTCGTCCTGGCGAGCGTTGATTTCAGCCAGGCGGTCGAGGCCTTGATTGTAGGTGTCCGTGTCCTCGATGCTGGAATACAGCACATCGTCGGATCCGCCGCCCATTTCGGTGTGGCCCACTTGGGATTCAGCGGCAAGAGCACCTCCGGCTGCGAGCAATGAGCCTGCGAGCAGCACGGTTGCCAGGTACCTCTTTCTCATGTCGTTCCCCTTTCGAGTCCCCTTTTGTAATTCCCCGTGTGAGCAAATACATGAGCTGAATTTTGCGCGCACAATTCAGCACCAGAGCATATACGGCCTGGTAAACTGCATTGAAGCTCGCATTCACGGGCAATTATTTCTTTGTTCAATCCCCTTCAGGGCCCCTTTAGGAGATTCAAGCGTACTCTTCCGAAAGGCTGATTTCAATCAACGAGCATGGATGGCGGGGGTCGCAATAACGAACTGGAATGACGTAAAGGGACGGGTGCAATGTGTAATCAAAAAGGCGGACGCCCCATGTGGGACGCCCGCCTTTCGCGGCGCGTTATGTCTGCCTGGCCTGTGCCGGGCGTGAAGTCGGTCCGACCGGTCTTCGCTCGCCTACTTGTGGTAGTAGCTGCTGCGCTCGTACTTGGCCTCGCAGCTCACGTTGATGCCGAGGGTGCGGTAGAGCTTCTCGTCGGCGGAGGAGATGATGACCGAGAAGAACGCGTCGCAGCCGCGCAGCTGCTCGGCTGCCTCGATGGCGCGGGCGGCCAGGGGTTCGGTGGCCGAGCTCAACGAGAGGGCGATGAGCATCTCGTCGGGGTGCAGGCGCGGGTTCTTGCTGTGCAGCAGCTCGGTCTTGAGGTGGCAGATGGGGTCGATGGCCTCGTTGCTGATGATGTAGGTCTCCTC
>CAKUIV010000123.1 GCA_934661105.1 uncultured Ellagibacter sp.
CTACATGATGGTGTGCGAAACCGAGGTGCCGAGCCGCGCCTACGTGGCGAGCTTCGGATTCAAAGGCTCTGACCAGCAGAAACCGGCTGGCGTGCTTTCGGGTGGCGAGCGCAATCGCCTGAACCTGGCGCTCACGTTGAAGCAAGGTGGCAACCTGCTGCTGCTCGACGAGCCCACGAACGATCTCGACGTTGAAACGCTTTCCAGCTTGGAGGAGGCGTTGCTCGAGTTCCCCGGTTGCGCTGTGGTGACGAGCCATGACCGCATGTTCCTCGACCGCATCGCCACGCATATTTTGGCATGGGAAGGCACTGACGAGAATCCGGGCAACTGGTATTGGTTCGAAGGCAACTTCGACAGCTATCAGAAGAACCGTATCGAGCGTTTGGGCGAAGAGGCATCGAAGCCGCACCGTCTGCATCGAAAGCTGACGCGAGACTAGATGTTGAGACCGATTTCCGCATTGCGCGCGTGGTTCAACGGCACATGGGATGATGTGTGCCTGCGCTGTGGGATGTGCTGCTACGAGCGGGAAGTCGACGAGGACGGGATCGTCGGCATCGACTTCTCCGCTCCCTGCGAGTTCTTCGACGAGGAGTCACGGCTCTGCTGCGTGTACGACGAACGTTTCGAACGCTGTAAGCGATGCGGTCGTCTGACGCCGCGGGTTGCATTATTCGGCAATCACCTACCTCCGACTTGCGGCTATGTGCTGCGATTTCGGTAGGGAGAATCTCGTTTCATGGGGAGGGTTCGAGACAATCGTCTCGAACCCTCCCCGCATCCACGGCCGCGCCCTCTCGGGCGCATAGCCAGGGAGCTAACAACCCACTGGGCTTTGAACTCAGCTCAGAAAAGCACTGAGCTGGGTAGCGCCCGCTCGGGCGCGGAAATTTGGGAACTAACAACCCACTGGGTTGTTAGTTCTTCAAGCTGTTGATCGGTGCGGGCATGCGGCCTCCGCGGTGGGCGAAGACGGTGCCGGCGTTCCCATTCACGGGCATGACCGGGGCATATCCCAAAAGCCCGCCAAATTCCAGCCTGTCGCCGACCTTCTTGCCGATGGCGGGGATGACGCGTACGGCGGTGGTCTTGTTGTTGATCATGCCGATGGCGCATTCGTCGGCGATGATGCCGAAGATCGTCTCCACCGACGTGTCGCCGGGGATGGCGATCATGTCGAGGCCGACCGAGCACACGCACGTCATGGCCTCGAGCTTCTCAAGGCAAAGCGCCCCTGCTTCGGCAGCGCGGATCATGCCGGCGTCTTCCGACACGGGAATGAAGGCGCCCGAAAGCCCGCCGACGCTCGACGACGCCATGACGCCGCCCTTCTTCACTGCGTCGTTCAACATGGCGAGCGCCGCCGTGGTGCCCGGGCCGCCGCACTTTCCGACGCCGATCGTCTCGAGGATTTCCGCGACGGAGTCTCCTTCTGCCGGGGTGGGGGCAAGCGACAAATCGAGGATGCCCTTCGCCACGCCGAGGCGCTTGCTCGCCTCGCGTGCCATGAGCTCGCCGGCACGCGTGATCTTGAAGGCCGTTGCCTTGATCGCCTCGGCGATGGAAGTCATGTCGGCGTCTTTCGGCATGCTCGCCAAAACGGCGCGCACCACGCCCGGGCCCGAAACGCCGACGTTCACGACGGCGTCGGCCTCGCCCGAGCCGTGGAACGCGCCGGCCATGAAGGGGTTGTCCTCGACGGCGTTGCAGAAAACGACCAGCTTGCCGGCGCCGATGCATTGTTTGTCGGCCGTGGCTTCGGCCGCTTTCTTCACGATGCCCGCCATTTTGAACGCGGCGTCCATGTTGATGCCAGCGCGCGTGGAACCCACGTTCACGCTCGAGCACACGTAGTCGGTCGCCGCGAGCGCCGTGGGGATGGAGTCCATGAGATTGTTGTCCGCGCGCGACGCGCCCTTATGCACGAGCGCGGAAAAGCCGCCGACGAAGTCGACGCCGACGGTCTTTGCCGCCTTGTCCATCGCGATGGCGATGGGCGACAGGTCGCAGGCGTCGGTTGCCGCGCAGATTTCGGCGATGGGCGTGACGGAGATGCGCTTGTTCACGATGGGGATGCCGTATTCGCGTTCGAGCTGCTCGGCGGTGGGAACCAGCTGCTCGGCCGCAGTGGTCATGCGGTCGTACACCTTGCGCGCCATCGCGTTGATGTCGGAATCGGTGCACCCGCGAAGGTTCAACCCGAGCGTGATCGTTCGGATGTCGAGGTGCTCCTTGTTGACCATTGCCAGTGTTTCGGCAATTTCCGCGGGTGTAATCTGCATAAAAGCGCCTTCCTCTCGCTTTGCGGCAGCTGCTCAGGTC
The DNA here is from genome assembly GCA_934661105.1 of uncultured Ellagibacter sp. Lineage (GTDB taxonomy): Bacteria > Actinomycetota > Coriobacteriia > Coriobacteriales > Eggerthellaceae > Ellagibacter. The sequence continues at coordinate 2,326 of CAKUIV010000123.1, forward strand.
GCGGGCAGCCCTCGTTTTGCTGAATAGGATACCGTTTTTTACCCACGTTGCGCATTTGCTGGTCACAAAATCGCGTAATGCGCTCCTGGGCCGTCTTGGCGGCTCGGTTTCGAGGATATTCTTCGGCCGAGAAGCGCATATACACCCCATTCTTAGGCAAAATGGGGTGTATATGCGTCCTGTTTTGCATAAATAGGAACCTTAGCTGACGCAAAACGCCACTTTGTGACCGAAAAATGGGATGCAGGCCCTTTCTCCCATTGGCGCCTGCCAAGCGAAGGGCTTCCTGCTTCCGGCAAAACGTGTGTGAACCTTGTTTCCTCCATTGCGAAACGTGCGTCCGCTCGATACAATGATTATTGAACAACATGTTTATTAATGATCGCATTGTCGAATAGGGAAGAAGAAAGGGGCGATGAGCCGTGACGTGCGTTTCCGCTGATTCGCAGGCGGGTGAAGACCGTCGCATCACGCGCTCGAAGCAGGCGCTGCGCGAGGCGCTCATCGAGCTGACCGAGGAACGCGGGCTCGACGGGTTCTCCGCGAGCGATCTCTGCGCGAAGGCGGGGCTTAACCGCGGCACGCTTTACAACAACTTCGGCGACAAGGATGGGCTGCTCCATGCGCTCGAGGACGACGTCATGGCTGATTTGGAGCGCTTCCAGGAAAGCATGCGCGCGCTCAGTTTGAAGGACGTTATGCGCTATCGCGTGGCGAAAAAGCCGATGCCGTTCCTGATCGGTCTGTTCGATTACCTGCGCGAACAGGGCGACTTCCTGCATGCCGTTCTCGGCCCGCGGGGAGATGCAAGCTTCGGCCCGCGCGTGCGCGACGCGGTTTGCACCGAAATCATCCAGACCATTCTGCATGAGCGCTATCGCAACAATCCCGAGCCATTCGTCCAGTACTACGTGGCGTTCTATGCAAGCGCGTACCTGGGGGTCATCACGCACTGGATCGATGGCGGCATGAAAGAATCATCGGCCGACATGGCGCTCATTGCCATGAGACTCTTCTTCATCAAACCCGGCGATCCGATCAAGCTATAAGCAAAGGCGAGGCAAATGGAAACCAGCAAATCGAACAAGCAAGAATTGACAGCCGAAGAAAAGGCGTCGCTTAGCGCCTGCTCGGGCGAAGGCTGCGCGCCGCGCACCACGACGGTGGACGCTGCGCCTGTAGGCGAGCCTGCGGTGCGCGACGTGCTCCACATCGGCATCGACGTCGGGTCGACCACGGTGAAGCTCGCCATCTTGGACGAAAACGACCAGGTGAAGTACTCGGTATATCGCCGACACCACGCCGATGTGCGCGCCACCATCGTGGAGGTGCTCTCCGAAGCTGCCGAAAGCTTCGGTAGCGAGCGCATGACCATCGCCATCACCGGCTCGGGCGGGCTTCTTCTGGCGCAATGGCTCGGTATCGAGTTCGTGCAGGAAGTCATCGCGAGCAAGACCGCGGTTGAAACGTTCATCCCCAAAACCGACGTGGCCATCGAGCTCGGCGGTGAAGACGCGAAGATCATCTACTTCGACAACGGCATCGAGCAGCGTATGAACGGCACGTGCGCCGGCGGCACGGGCGCATTCATCGACCAGATGGCGGCGCTTCTGAACACCGATGCCGGTGGCTTGAACGAGCTCGCGAAAAATGCGACCACCATCTACCCGATCGCTTCGCGCTGCGGCGTGTTCGCGAAGACCGATGTGCAGCCGCTTCTGAACGAGGGCGCGCGCAAAGAGGACATCGCGGCGTCTATCTTCCAGTCCGTGGTGACGCAGACGATTTCCGGGCTTGCCTGCGGGCGCCCCATCCGCGGTTACGTCGCGTTTCTCGGCGGCCCCTTGCAATACCTCCCCGAACTGCGCAAACGATTCTACGAAACCCTCGATCTCGACGAAGAGCACCGTATCGTGCCCGACAACGCGCATCTGTTCGTGGCGAGCGGTTGCGCCATCGCGGGCGCGGCGAGTTCGACCGTTCGCGCCGAAAAGCTCCCCGACGTGCTCGATCGCCTGAAGAACCTGGGCGATATCCAGGGCTCTGAAGTCGTGCGCCTGCCGCCCCTGTTCGCAAACGACGCCGAGCTTGCCGAATTCAACGAGCGCCACGCCGCCGAATGCGTGAAGCGCGAGAACCTTATGGACCACACGGGCGTGGCCTACCTGGGCATCGACGCGGGCTCGACCACGTTTAAGGCCGCTCTCATCAGCGAAGACGGCAGTCTGCTCTGGTCGCATTACGTGTCGAACAAGGGCGACGTCTTGGGCTGCGCGAAGGCCGCGATCGCCAAACTCTACAACGAGATGCCGGTCGACGCCGAAACGGGCGAGCCGCTCATCACTATCGGGCATGCAACGGTCACCGGCTATGGCGAGGCGCTGCTGCTCGAAGCGCTGCGCGTCGATTCGGGCGAGATCGAGACGGTTGCGCACTTGCGCGGCGCCCAGCAGATGCTTCCCGGCGTGGAATTCATCTTGGACATCGGTGGTCAGGACATGAAGTGCCTGCGCGTGAAGGGCGGCGTGATCGATCACATCATGCTGAACGAGGCGTGCTCTTCGGGCTGCGGCAGCTTCATCGAAAGCTTTGCAAGCGGGCTTAACCTCGATGTGTCCGAGTTCGCGAAGACCGCGATCCATGCGGAGAGCCCCGTCGATCTGGGCAGCCGCTGCACCGTGTTCATGAACTCCCGCGTGAAGCAGGCGCAGAAGGAAGGCGCCACGGTGGGCGACATCGCGGCGGGCCTGGCCATCTCCGTCATCAAAAACGCGCTGTTCAAGGTCATTAAAATCCGCGACCCGCATGACGTGGGCAAGAAGGTCATCGTGCAGGGCGGCACGTTCTTGAACGACGCCGTGCTGCGCGCGTTCGAGCAGCTCGCGGGCGTGAATGCGGTTCGTCCCGACATCGCCGGCAATATGGGCGCCTACGGTGCGGCTCTGCTCGCGCGCGATCGCTACCACAAGAAAGTCGCGGCGCTTGAAGCGTCCGCCGAGGTGGTTTCGGGCTCCGGGCAAGCGGAAGCGGCTTCCGCAGAGCTTCGCTCAGAAGCTTCGCAGCCTTCGCTTCGCTCCACGGAAACCGTTTCCGCCCCGCAGGTCAGATCCACGCTGCTCTCCCTCGATCAGATCGAGTCGCTTGCGCCTACGCACAAGACCGTGCGTTGCAAGGGCTGCTCGAACGCATGCTTGCTCACGGTGAACGATTTCGGCCGCGACGAGAAGACGGGCAAGCACCGTCGCTTCATCACCGGTAACCGCTGTGAGAAAGGCGCGGGTGCGCTCGACAGGAAATCAGCGCAGGTTCCTAACCTCTTCGAGTACAAGAGCAAGCGCCTGTTCGACCATTACACGCCGCTTGCGGCCGACAAGGCGCCGCGCGGCACGGTGGGCATCCCGCGCGC
>CAKUIV010000124.1 GCA_934661105.1 uncultured Ellagibacter sp.
AATCCCGCTTGACTCGAGCGGCTCTTCAACGAGCTGATTTGGAGGAACTTCATGAACGATTTCGGATCGATCCGCACCGCCGTCGAAGCGGTAGCGCCGCGCTACGCGATCGCCCGTGCGTCGATGTTCGACCTGTATGAGAATGACGAATCGCGCATCAGCGGAAACGCGTGCTTGCTGCTCGATGTGGGCATCACGTTCTCGCGCGCCGATGCCGCGCAATTCCGTCGTTTCATCGCCGAAGAGCTCGGCTGCACGGTCGACGTAGTGCTGAGAAGCGCACTTGCATCCGACGACGCGGTGCGCGCCGAGGAGGAGGCGCGCATCGTGTACGAGAACCCCGAAGTCGTACTTGTCAAAGCGAACGCCCCCACCGCTCAAACGGCACCGCCGGCTGCTCCGAAGGCGCCGCAACGGCCGAATCGATAAATCCTGGTCACAAATCGCCGAAATGCGTCGCGCGGCGGCGTTTCTGGACGATTTCCTTGCTGGCCGAGCCGCATTACGCCCCATTTCAATGCGAAATGGGGCGTAACTATTCTCGGGGCAATTCTTTACTCCGTCATTTTGGCCAAACGGGAACGCATATCGACGATCTGTGACCACTTTTCGCGCCTTCGGTCCCTTCGTTTCCGCAGTTTTCGCGGGGGTTCACGCGTGCGTGCGCGCTTTCGCTATCATAGTGAGCACCATGCGCGAAGCGCACGCGAGATCGCGCCGCGGCAAACCGCAGGTTTGCAAGCCGCGGCTTCATCCATACGAAGGAGAAACCAACCATGTGCGGAATATGCGGGTTCACCCGAGCGACCGATGCCGACACACCAACCCTGAAAGCAATGTGCGACATCATGGCTCACCGCGGCCCCGACGGCGAAGGACAGTATCTCGACGCCGAAAGCGGCATCGCGCTCGGGCATAGGCGCCTGTCGCTCATCGACCTCGCAGGCGGAAACCAGCCTATGGTGCGCGCCACAGGCGAGCGCGCCTCGGCGATCACCTCCCCCGCCGTCATGCCCGACGGCACGCCCTGCGGCTCTCCCGAGTCCATGCTCGCGAAGGGAGATTTCGCAATCGTCTTCAACGGCGAGATCTACAACTACAAGGACCTGCGCACCGAGCTTGAATCCGACGGCTGGGCCTTCCAGACCAACTCCGACACCGAAGTGCTGCTTACGGGCTATCTGGCCTGGGGCGAAGGCGTGCTCGATCGCCTGCGCGGCATGTTCGCGTTCGCCATCTGGAACCGCGCATCCCGCGAACTGTTCTGTGCGCGCGACTTCTTCGGCATCAAGCCGTTCTACTACACGCAGCAAAACGGGCGGTTCATCTTCGCGTCGGAAATCAAATGCATCCTGGAACACCCGGCGTACACGCGCGAGCTCAACCGCGAGGCGCTCGAGCAGTACCTGTGCTTCCAGTTCAGCGCGCTACCGGAAACGTTCTTCAAGGGGATCTTCAAGCTGGCGCCCGCCCACTGCATGACCGTGCACGCCGATGGAACGATCGACGAGCGCCGCTATTGGCGCCCGGAATACCACTTCGACGAAACGCGCAGCCGCGAGGACACCGCCCGCGCCATCGACGAGGTCATGCGCGACAGCGTGCGCTACCACAACGTGGCCGACGTGGAAGTCGGGAGCTTCCTGTCGTCCGGCATCGACTCGAGCTACATGGCGGCATGCCTCGCCAAGGAAAACCCCGACATCAAGACGTTCACCGTCGGATTCGAATGCTACAAGCACGCCGCCGCGAACAACGCCGAAGGCGCAGGCGGAAAGACGATGCGCGATGAGATTTCCTGGGCACGCGAACTCGCCGACGAGCTCGGCATCGCGAACACCGACAAGTACATCGGCGAGGAAGAGTACTGGGCAAGCCTGCCGCGCGTGCAGTGGCATATGGACGAGCCGTCGGCCGACCCGTCGGCGGTAGCGCTGTATTTCGTGGATCAAATCGCGGCCACGCAGGTGAAGGCGGTGCTTTCGGGCGAAGGTGCCGACGAGTTCTTCGGAGGCTATCGAATCTATCAAACGCCGTTTTCGAATGCCAAGGTAAGCTGGGCACCGAAGGGCCTGCTCAGGGGCGCGTCCCACGCCATGCGGGCGCTCCATCTGCGCGGCGCGAACTATCTTGAGCGTGCAAGCGAAACCGCCGAGGACTGGTATTACACCAACGCGAACGGCGTCGCGTTCACGCCCGCGGAGCGCGCACGCCTGCTCAAGGGGGGCTGCAACGCACCCGCCCCGCAATCGCTCACCGCGCCCGTGTACGCGGAAGTCGCGAGCCTCGACGAGACGACGCGCATGCAGTACGTCGACTTGTACTTCTGGCTCGTGGGCGACATCCTGCTCAAGACCGACAAGATGTCCATGGCCCATTCGCTCGAAAGCCGCGTGCCGTTCTTGGATCGTCGCGTGTTCGACCTTTCGGCCACCATTCCCACCTGCTTGAAGGCGAACGAGCAGCAGACGAAGCTCACGTTGCGCGACGCCGCGCAGTACGCCATCCCCAAAGACTGGGCGCAGAAGGAAAAACTCGGCTTCCCCGTACCGGTCGTGAACTGGCTGCGCGAGGAACGCTACTACACCATGGTGAAAGAGTGGTTCACGGGCGATATCGCGCGCGAGTTCTTCAACACCGACGAGCTTGTGCGTCTGCTCGACGAGCACAAAGCCGGTGTCGACCGCAGCCGCAAGATCTGGATCGTGTTCATGTTCCTCATGTGGTACAAGATCTACTTCGTCGACCGCACCGTGCCCGAGAAGCCGGAGGCTCGATAAGGCGAGGGCGCCAGGAAACGACGACGGGCGGCGGGGCATCTGCGTTTATGCAGGTGCCCCGCCCGTTTTACGGGAAGAGACTGCGCGACAAGGGAAACGCCGCGCGATGCAGGCAAGCGCAACGATTCCCACGAAACCTATGCTAGTTTCGACACATCGACCGCTGCAAGGCGGCCTGTTCGTTCGTCGGCGAAGAGGCTCATCCTACCGTCGCGGCTCCGATAGATTTCTTTGAACGTGAGCAAATTGCGAGCAGCCGCATGGGACTCGGCGCCCTTCTTACCGCGCACGACCTGAGCGGTTTCCTCGCGCGATGCACTTCGATCCGCGGATTCGCTGCCGCTTCCGCGCACATGACGCTGCACGGTCCCAGCTCGATCCTCCCGAAGCACGTCTCGCTTAAACATGGTCGCGCACGCCATCGTAGCTGACATTCCAGAAAACAAGCCCCTGAGCAGGGGCATTCTCGCCTGCTGCACAGCGATCGCGCGCTTCGAGCACGTGTTCCACCCATTTCGGCTCGCGCTGTCCGCGGCCAACCATGACAAGCGTGCCCACGATCGTGCGCACCATGGAATGCAAAAACGCGTTTCCCTTCACGGTGATCACGAGTGCTCGTTCCCCCATCACGTCGGTCTCAGTGAACGAGATATCGTGCACATTGCGACAGGTGGGCTTGCCAACAGCCGAAACAGCCATGCAGAAGCTCTTGAAGTCGTGCTCGCCGATGAGCGCACGCGACCCCTCGCGCATCGCCTCGACATCAAGCGGCTTGGGGATATGCCAGGAAAAATCGCGTAGGAAAATGGGCGGCGTCGATTCAGTGCAGATGAAGTAGCGGTATTCGCGCTCCGTCGCGTCGAAACGCGCCGAAAAGCCAACCGGCCGTTCGTCGATCGAGCGAATCGCGATGCTTTCATGCGTGAGCGCGTTGAGCGAACGCGTCAAGCTTGAAAATGAGCGGTCGGCAAGCTCGTCGGGGTCAAGACTGAAGCTTACCACCTGCCCACGTGCGTGTACGCCAGCGTCGGTGCGACCCGCGCACACCGTTTCAACCTCGCGCCGGAAAAGGAGCTCGAGCGCATGCTCGATCTCGCCCTGCACCGTAAGCTGGCCGGGCTGGCGCGCGAAACCCGAGAAGGGCGCACCGTTGTAGGCCACGCCGAGCGAAAGCGTCATGAAATCTTGAGTGTTTTCCATACGAGGCATGATACCGTATCAAGCTTGATTCCGAGCGCCTTATGCACGCTTCGCGCGAAAGGCGCCGTCAAATCCATAAGCAGCTGGGCTGCGAAGGGCTCTCCCAACAGCTTCAGATGAGCTCTTCGCGATGTGCCCCTGCAAAAGGCGAATCCGAAGCAACCGCCCGCAAACGACGCGAGCCTGCAGGGTTCACCCCGCAGACCCGCGGAAACAGCATGTCGGTAAACGGTTTATGCGATAAGCACCCCGTAACCGAACAGATCTTGCAACTCGCTGCGCATGACGGGTGACGTCGCATCGACGGTGACGGGCAGCTCCGCGCGGAACTTCCTGCCATCGTTTTGGGTGACGAACAACACCACGCCATCACGACCCGGATACGACTGGAGAATACGGCTCAAACGCAACGACTTCTGCTGGTCGAAATCGTACGACGGAACCTTCAGTTCGAGATGGGTCGGCCGAGCGTCTTCCTCGTTCAGCTCGATTTCCTCGATCTCGAACGCCATGATCTGGTTGCCGCGATCGTTGTGCTCGAACTTGCCCTTTATCTTGACGATGGCATCCTCGTGGATGGCTTCGGCGTTGTCGTCGTACTTGAAGCAGATGCATTCCACGTGGCCCGTTGTATCCTCGAGCGAGAACGTCGCCATCTTCGTGCCGCGCTTCGTGAGCTTAACCACAACGTTGGACACCATGCCGACGAACACCGCCGACTTGATTTCCTTCGTGCGCTCGGCCAAATCGCCCAGCTGGTACTTCGTCATGTGGGAAATCGCGTTCTCGTACGGTGCGAGCGGGTGCTCGGACACGTAGATCTTCATGATTTCCTTTTCGTAGGCGAGCTTCGTGCGCTTGTCCCATTCAACGCCATCGGGCGCCGGCACGTCTTCCTGGAAACCGGAGTCCTCGTCGTCGGAGAACAAGTCGAACATGCTGACCTGACCGGCTTCGCGATCCTTCTGACGCTTCGAGGCGTTTTCGAGCAGCGGCGTCTCGTCGAGGAAGTACATAAGCTGCTTACGCGTGTACCCCGTCGAATCGAAAGCGCCGCCCTTGATCAGGGCTTCGAGCGTTTTGCGGTTGAAGCACTTGGCGTCGACGCGGTTCACGAAGTCATGCAGGCTCGTGAACGGGCCGTTTTCCTCGCGCTCGGCGATGATGGCATCCGCAACGTTGCGACCCACGCCGCGCACACCGACGAGCCCGAAACGGATGCCGTCCTTAACGGGCGTGAACTCCGCGTTCGACGAGTTGATGTCAGGCGGCAGCACGGGCGTGCCGTTGTGGTTGCAGCTCGCGATGTAGCGAATGAGGCGGTCGGTATTGCCCATATAGCTCGACAAGACAGCAGCCATGTACTCGTTCGGGTAATGCGCCTTCAAGTACGCCGTGCGCATGACCAGGATGGAATACGCGGCCGAATGCGACTTGTTGAACGCGTACTTCGCGAACTTCTCCGCGTCGTCCCAAATCTTCTTCGCGATGTCGAGCGAGTAGCCGTTGGCGACCGCGCCGTTGTTCCAGTCTTCCTGGAGCATGCGCATGATGTCGAGCTTCTTCTTGCCCATTGCCTTGCGCAGCTTGTCTGCCTTGCCGGCGGAAAAGCCGCTCAT
>CAKUIV010000125.1 GCA_934661105.1 uncultured Ellagibacter sp.
ATGGAGCCCAGCCCGCGCGGCTCGCCCGTGCCGACTTTGCCGCCCATCCAATCGAGCGCCGCCACGTGCCCGCGCGCCAAGTCGACCACATGGATGTAGTCGCGCACGCCGGTGCCGTCGGGCGTGGGGTAATCGTCGCCAAACACGCCGACCGCGGCGAGCTTGCCCACCGCCACCTGCGCCACGTACGGCACGAGGTTGTTGGGGATGCCCTTCGGGTCCTCGCCGATAAGGCCGCTTTCGTGCGCGCCGATGGGGTTGAAGTAACGGAGCAGCACGACGTTCCACTCGTTGTCGCCCACGTAGAGGTCGGTAAGCACCTGCTCAAGCATGGTTTTCGTCTGGCCGTAGGGGTTCGTGGCCGGATGCTTCGGGCAGTCCTCGGTGATGGGCACGAACTCCGGCTCGCCGTACACGGTCGCGCTCGACGAGAACACGATGTTCTTCACACCGTGGTTGCGTGCCACGTCGCACAGCACGAGCGTGCCCGCAATGTTGTTCCAGTAGTACTCAAGCGGCTTTTGCACGCTTTCGCCCACGGCCTTGAACCCGGCGAAGTGGATGATCGCGTCCACGTCGTGCTCGGAGAAGATAGCTTCCATCGCGTCGCGATCGAGAATGTTCGCCTCATGGAAAACGAGACGGTCGGGGCCGACGCCTGCAATGGTGCGCACGCGTTCGACGGCGACTTCGCTCGAATTGCTCAGGTCGTCGACGACGATGACGTTATAGCCACGAGCAAGCAGCTCGACGCACGTATGCGATCCGATGAAGCCGGCACCGCCCGTAACGAGAATCGACAGCTCAGAGGCGTCTTTCGCGAGGGATTTATTCGACATGTTCGCTCTTTTCTGTAAAAGGGAAATGTTAGAGACATGATACCGCACCTGCAAGGGCGACGTTTCGTCGTCGCGTAAAACCTTGCGTAGAACACGGAGGGCACGCACGCGATGCGCCCTGCGCAGGGCTGGGGATTTCGCGCCGTGCAGGCTTGCCCACGCATGCGCGGCGTAGGACAGGCCGTCCCGCATGCGCCCGCCATCCATCCGCTCGATTGAGTAGCTCAAAATCTGTAAACCATCTAAAAATGGGAGATTATAGGCGCTATAATTGCACCTATCGATTATAGGATTACGTCCAAGCTTTCACGAGCAATCGGGGCTTGACGGAAGGGAGTTTCGCATGGAAACGTATTACGATCCGGCTGACCTGGCTAAATTCTCTGCTGACGGCATCGGCGAGGGCGCACCTGAGCTGTGGGACCTCTACATGGCCTACTACGGCAAGGTGTTCCAGGAAGGCGCGCTGACCGCTCGCGAGAAGGCACTCATCGCACTGGCCGTCGCCGCAACCGTGCAGTGCCCGTACTGCATCGACGCGTATACCAACTCCTGCCTGGAGAAGGGCGTCACCGAAGAGCAGATGACCGAGGCCTTCCATGTCGCAAACGCGATTCGCGGCGGCGCGGCGCTTGCTCATGGCGTTCAGATGAAGAAGATCGTCGAGAACCTGGAAATGTAGCGGCACTACGTTTAGGGTAAGCGGGCTCGGCTCACCTTGCCGAGCCCGCTTTTTGTATCAGGAGAGGAAAATGTCCTACATCGAAGACGTGAACGAGGCTCTCGCAGCTTATCCGGCATTCCGGAAGCTCGCAGGAGATAATCGTTTCACCGAAGATCATATCGACACGCTGCAGATCAACATCGGGTTGAAGTGCAACATGGCATGCAAGCATTGCCATGTGGAATCGAGCCCGGCGCGCACCGAGGAAATGTCTAAGGAAACGCTTTCGCAATGCTTGCAGGTGTTCCGAAATTGGAGCATGTCGACCATCGACATAACGGGTGGCGCACCCGAGATGAACCCGAATTACGAATGGTTCCTGCGCGAGGCGGTTGCCACCGGCGCCCACGTGATGACGCGCTCAAACCTGACCATCTTGAAGGAGCCCGGCTACGAGCACCTTCCCGAACTGTGGGCTGAGCTGGGCGTTACCGTTGTCGCTTCGCTTCCCCATTACGTGAAGAAGACCGCAGAGAAGCAACGCGGCGCGGGAACGTTCGACGACGAGATCGAGATGTTGCAACGCTTATGCGCGCTGGGATACGGCAAGGGCGAAGGCGCCGGCCCGAATGGGAAAACGCTCGAATTGAATTTAGTCTTCAACCCGAACGGCGCGTTTCTGCCACCCGAGCAATCGGCGCTCGAAGCCGAGTACAAGCAGCGCCTGAGCGAGGATTTCGGCATCGAGTTCGACAGCTTGTTCACGATCACGAACGCGCCGGGCGGGCGCTTCGGTGAGCGCCTGTTGAAGACGAACAACATGGATCGCTACATGAACAAGCTGATCGACGCATTCAACCCCGAAACGCTGCCGGCGATGATGTGCCGCTCGCAGCTTTCGGTGGCATGGAACGGCACGCTGTACGACTGCGACTTCAATCAAGCCGTCGCGCTGCCATGCAAGAACGGGCTGACCATCGCCGATATCGCCGCCGACCCGTCGCTTCCGCAGAAGCGCGAGATCGCGTTCGGCAACCACTGCTATTCGTGCTGCGCAGGCGCGGGATCGAGTTGAGGCGGTACAACGGCGTAGGTCTACGCCATTCGAACCTTAAGCTCGATAGCAAGCACAGAAAAGCTCCAGGAAACACGACGGACAGCGTGTTGACCTGGAGCCTTTTTATGCGCGGGAAGTCTCCGCGGCGATACTGCGCGGATCGCCCCTCCCAAAGCGAATGAGGCCCAGGCAGCTAAGTGCTCGGGCCTCGTTTTAGGCTTCGAGAGCCTTTGCCAGCTCTTCTCGGGAAGCGAACGGGGTCTCGACGTTGCCGTTTTGGCGGTCGATCTTCGTTACTTCGCCCTTCCAGGTCGGGTTGACGCTTTCGCCCGTTGCCGGCTCGTAGCTTTCGGTCTGGACGACGAAGCGGCAGTCGAACTCTTCCGGCTTCGGCATGTCCTTTAGGTTGAAGCCGTACTTCAGCCCTTTCAGGATTTCTTCCATCGCCTCGACGCTGCTCGCGCCCGCGGCAACGGGCACCACGCCGCTTTCCTTGTTGAAAAGCGACGTCGGCGCCACGTAGATGGTTCGCAGCGCGCAATCGCGCTTCTTCTCAAGGCAGCTCACCACCACGACGATAGCGACAACAAACGCGAACCAGATGATGGAAATCACCAGGTCAAGCGGATTATCAATACGATTGAACCCGAGGTGGTACCACAGCCACAAAAGGAAAGCGTCAATCAGCACGGCAATTGCGAGACCGATCCAGTTGCTCTTCTTCATTATTCGTCGCTCCCTTCCTCGCGACCGGAAAGAACGGCGTTCATTTCCTTTTCGAGCTTTCGCGTCATGTTGCTGCGACGAGCCGAAACCACCGTGCCGTACACGAGCGTCGCGATCGTGCCGAGCAGCAAATACCAGTGCATCCAGCAACGATCGGGCGAGGATTTCTCGACACCCAACGGGTTCTCGGCATCGTAGATGCGTTCTTCCTGCTGGATGTTTCCGTCCGTACCCGTATCGCCCGTAACAGCCTCGTAGACGTTCTCGAGCGTTTCAGCGATTGTATCGATCGGCGTACTCGGCACGTTCGCCGGGCTTGCGAGCGTCACGCTAGAGTTCGGCGTCGTCGGCGCAGCCGGATTCTCCGACGCGTTAGGCTCGCTTGGGTTGTCCGGCGAGCTCGGGGCATCCGGCCCATTCGGGTTGTCGGGACTCGTCGGCTCGCTCGGACTATCCGGCGTTACGGGAACGTCGGGGTTGTCCGGGTCGGGGCTCGGCTCCGGGTTGTCCGGGTCGGGATTATCCGGATTCGGGTTGTCCGGGTCGGGCGTCGGTTTCGGCGGCACGTACTGATACACGGTCAGTTTGCCGAGCGATTCGTCGGTCACCAGATAGTTGCCATGGCTCCACGAATCGCCGCTCAGCTCGTAGGTGTTGTCGGACTGGCCGATTTCGGTTTGCGAGCCCGTCGTCTTGCCGATGAGCTGGTCGCCCTCGACGATGCCTTCCACCTTCAGCTCGTTGTTGGTAAGCGGTGTGCCGTCGTAGTACTTGCCGGCAGAGCCCGTCGTAACCGTAAGCGGAGCCGGAGTGATCTGAATCGTGTCGTCAACGTACCGAATGTTCAGGCGTGCCGTCACGTTCTCACCAGCAGCATTGCGAATGACCAGGTCATTAGCAGTAATCGCCTGCATTCCATCGTCGACGTTGGTAACCGTCGTCGTCGATTCGGCATGGTCGAGCACGTAGCCCGCAGGCAATTCGCTCACAGTAACGCTCGTTGCGCCGTGCGCGGAGCCATCGTAGGTGAACGTGCCGCCCGTCGTGGTGACCACGATAGCGTCGGCATTCTCGGTGACGGTCAGCGTGCCAACGGTCTCATCAATCGTGTAGTTACGAGCCTGCGCCGTACCGTCCCATTCGATGGTGTAGCTGTTCGGCGTGGTGTTCACTTCGGTCTGCGAGCCCGTCGTCGTGAACGTCGCCGTTTCAGCAACGCCATCGACCTCGACGAAACCCTCGATAGCGCCCTCCGCCGTAAGCGGCGTGCCGTCATAGACCTTCGACTTCGTAGGCGTCGTAACCGTCAGCGTCGCGGGCGTGATTTCGTACTCGCGCGTCACCGTGCCGGCGTAGTTGCCCTTCGCCGTGATGGTCACGGTAATCGCGCCGGTCACGTTGGTGAAATCATCAGTACTATAGGAAACTTCGTAGTCAGTGCCCTCTGCGAGCTCCGTACCGCTCTTGTCGGTTACGGTCGGGGCCCACTTATGTTCCGCTCCGTCGTACACGATGTTCTGCGGGTAGTCGACCGTGAGGCCCGCATACTGCCCGTTCGGATCGTCCGGATCGATAGACTGCGCAGCCACTTCAAGAGTGCCCAAATCCTCGCTCACCGTATAATCGCTTTCCTTCGCGTTGTCGCTCCAGGTCAACTTGTACGTGTTGGTCGACGTGCCAACCGCGGTCTGAGCGCCTGTGGTTTCGAACGCCGCAGTTTCACCCGGAACGAATCCGCTGATAGAGCCCTCGGCCGTAAGCGGCGTGCCGTCGTAGACCTTCGACGCGGAAGGCGTGGTGACCGTAAGCTCCTTCGGCGTGATCTTGATGGAGCCATCGTTGCGCGTGATCTTCAGATTGGCCGTAACGTCCTCACGGTTCTCGTTGTAAATGACGAGATTATCGGCGGTTGCGGGGATGCCCTTATCGCCCGCCTCGAATGCATTCGCATCGGTCGCCTCAGCGTTCGAAGACGCCTGATAGCTATAGCCCACAGGCAGGCCTGTCACCGTAACGGTTGCGCCATGGGGCATACCGTCGTACGTGCCATCGAAGCCCGTCGTGGTCACGACGACTTCATCAGCATACTCAGTGACGGACAATGTGCCGAGCGACTCACTGATAGTGTAGTTCGATTGCTTGGCGGTGCCGTTCCAGTCGACGCTATACCAGTTGGTGCTGCTGCCCACCGTAGTCTGCGAGCCCGTCGTCGCAAACGCTGCCGTCTCGCCGTTCACGAGGCCATCAATGGAGCCCTCCGCCGTAAGCGGCGTGCCGTCGTA
>CAKUIV010000126.1 GCA_934661105.1 uncultured Ellagibacter sp.
AGCGTCCAGCACGCGTCGGTGTCGAGGATGTTGTTGTACGAGAGCTCCTTGCCGTTGAGCTGCTCGGCGTTCACGAGGCTGTGCTCGCTCTCGAAGTCGGGCAGGCGGTAGAAGGCGGCCTCCTGATGCGGGTTCTCGCCGTAGCGCAGATCTTGCTGCTTCACCATGTAGAGGTCGTAGTAGTCGGGGAACTCGTCGCCTTCGGAATCAGTGTCGTCGGCGTCTTCCTCGGCGAGCTCGTCGAACAGCCAGTCGGCGATCGCGCCGTCGTAGGAGCTCGTGGTCTCGAACACGTTCAGGGCCAGGCGGGCGCGGGTCGCGCGCTTCGTGGCGCCGTCGTTCTCGCGCATCTCGGCCAAGATGTCGTCATAAGATTCGGGGTCGGTGACCACGGCCACGCTCTCGAAGTTCTTCGCGGCGCTGCGCAGCATCGACGGGCCGCCGATGTCGATGTTCTCGATGCAGGTACCGAAGTCGGCGCCCGACTCGACCGTCTTCTCGAACGCGTAGAGGTTCACGACGACCATGTCGATCATCTTGATGCCGTGCTCCTCGGCTTCGGCCATATGCTTGGGGTTGTCTCGCTTGGCCAGAAGGCCGCCGTGCACCATCGGGTGCAGCGTCTTCACGCGACCGTCCATCATCTCGGGGAAGTGGGTCACCTCGTCGATGGGCGTGACCGGCACGCCCGCCTCGGCGATGACGCGTGCCGTGCCGCCCGTGGAGATGATCTCCGCGCCGAACTCGTCGTGCAGCGCGCGGGCGAACTCGGCGACGCCCGTCTTGTCGGTGACCGACATGAGAACGCGCTTGACCTTGGGATCTGCCATGTATGTGCTCCTCTCTTGGGAAGGTAATGCCGCTGAGAAGGCGACGAGGGAATACTCCCGATGTCACCTCGTGCCGCCACGAGCGACTAGCGGCCCAGGCTCGCTTCGTGCTTCGCGCGGGCTTCCTCGCTGTAGCGTTGCTTGTATCGTACATCCACGAGCTCCGCCACGATGGCGATGGCGAGCTCGGCCGGGGTCTTCGCGCCAAATTTCAGGCCGATGGGGCGCTTGATGGACTCCCACTGCGCCTCGGTGGCGCCGCGCGCGATGACGAGGTCGTGCACCGTCGAGTTCTTGCCCTTGCAGCCCATCATGCCGACGTAGTGCACGCCGTGCTTCACGGCCCACACGCAGCTGTCGGGATCGAACATGTGGCCGCGCGTGAGCACGCACACGTAGTCGCCCGGAGCAGCCTCGTAAGACGCGAGCCCATCGAAGTTGTCGCCCGGAAGCACGATGCGCTCCGCGTCGGGGAAGCGCTCCTCGGAGATGTAGGCGGGGTCGTAGTCGACGACCGTCACCTTGAAGCCCACGTGGGTCGCGAGCGCCGAAAGTTCGCTCGCCACGTCGGAAGCGCCCAGAAGCCATACCTTCACCTGGTCGAACAGCGCGACGGAGCGCCAGGTCAGACCCTCGAACTGCTCGTTGTGCATCGAGGGGCCGCGCGTTACGTCCTTCATCTGGAACACGTCGCGCGCACTCGGGGTGCGCGAGGATACGATCTCCTTCGCGTCGTTGCAGAAGAAGACGAGCGGCTCGCCGTCGGCCGAGCCTTGGTCGCCGTATTTCTTCGTGACCTCGTTGTCGGTGTTGGAAACAGCCTCTTCGGCGCTGTAGACCACCTTGAAGCCGAGCCACGCCAAATCATGCTCGTCGATCGCGCGGATCGCGCGCTCGAACGTGGGGACATCGGCCTCGGTGAGGCTTTTCGCGATGGCGCCGAGGTACTCGGGCGCCACGTGGTTGTTCCCCGCAAGCGCCTCGGCCGAAAAGCAGGGGAATTCCTCCGGCGTGAGCTGCGGGGTCTTTCCCGCACGCAGATCATCGACGATGGATTGCAAAATCGCTTTGTTCATGAATGCATCCTTCTTTCGAATCGCTTCTCAAGCAACACAGGGCCGGCCTCGCGCGATCCCGAGGCCGGCCCTGCGGCGCGGTTAACCGATATGCACCTTGTTCGTAGCCGGGTCGACGGCGACGCGGCCATCGGCGATGAGCCCGAGCACTTCAGGGTAGAGCCCGTGCTCAACCTCGTGGATCTTGGCCTCGAGCGTATCGAGCGTGTCGCCTTCTTCCACGATGACGGCGCGCTGCGCGACGATGGGGCCCTTGTCGTAGTCGGCGTTGGCGAAATGCACGGTGACACCCGTCACCTTCACGCCCGCGTCGAACGCGTCGGCAATGGCATGCGCCCCCTTGAACGACGGCAGAAGCGCTGGATGCAGGTTGAGCACGCGGTTGGGGAACGCGTCGAGCATGACGGAGGTCACCTTGCGCATGTAGCCCGCCATGACGACGTACTCCGCGCCCGCTTCTTCGAGCGCTGCGACGATTTCGGCGTCGGCGGCCTGCGGGTCGGCGTATTTCTCGCGGTTCATCACGAGCACCGGGATTCCCGCCGCCTGCGCACGCTCGATGCCGTACGCGTCGGGACGCGACGACACGACCTTCACCACCTCAACGGGAAGCCCATCTGCCGCCGCATCGATGATCGCCTGCAAGTTCGTGCCGCTACCCGACACGAGCACGCCGATTTTGAGTTTGCCGGTCACAAAACCACCTTTCGTTCGGGGAGCGAGCTTCTCGCACGCATCTTTTCGTACCGCTACCAGTATACGCACGGAACGCGGTGTCTTTCGCCAAACGCGAGAACAATATCCGCTCGAAGCGCGAATGGCCGCTTCGCGCGCCTTGCGAGTTGACGCTAATTCGCCGGGATGGTCACGTGGTCGTAGATGCCGACCATTCTGATTCTTCGGTTTCGCTCTATCTTGAAGTAAACAACTAAGACATCGTCGTCGAAGATATGAAACTCGAAGTGGCAACCATCGTTGAACGGGGAGCGCGCAAGCAGGTGGTCGCTCCAGCCGTTTTCGTCGACGAAGCCTTTCTCTTGGAGCTCTCTAATGCAATCTTTCACGACACCGATGATTTCGACCATCTGGTCTTTCGTGTATTTGCGCCTTAACGGAACAAGCGTCTGCCAGAAAGCGTTCGGGGCCTTCACCTCGTAGGTGCTCATTATTGGCCCACTTCATCGGGCGCTATACCGAGCGCGCCCAAAACATCATCGGGGACTTCCGTTGGGTCGGGAAGGCTGTCGTCCGGTAAAAGCCCGTATTCTTGGGCCTCCGCGGCGAGCATGTCGCGATGCAAACGCTCCGAGAACACCTGGTACCCAGAACCGGCGAACATGCCGTCGAACGGCGTGACGCCGGTATTCGCCACCTGATTCACAAGAATGCGCATGGCATACGGCGTGGTAAGGCCGCTGCGAGCAAATGCCTGGTCAGCACGCTTTTTAACGTCGTCGTCGACATTGATCTGAATCAACGCCATTGCGGACTCCTTTCAGTGCTATGAAATAGTATGAGTATATCATAGCTTGAAAAGATTGCCCTTTAAGGGCAAGGAACTCCCCACCGTGTTTCTCTGCGCCCGCCCGAAAAAGAACCTACTGCCCACCATCGTCGTCGAAGACCGCCTCCCACATCTCTTTATTGGTTTTATACGGCCCTGATACCTGGCCGTTTACCGCATCGTCCATCGCCGCAAGCGTTTCTCGGGAATATCCGTTAGGGTTCGAAGGGTCGAAAGGGAAACCTCCTCGCCTGTTGAAAGCCGAGACGAACATGCGCAGCGCATTGCTCGGCGACGTCCCGATAGCGTCGCACGTTTCCACGAAGCGCTTTTTCTCGGCATCGGTCACTTTCGTGGAAAGCGGAGCGCTGATAGGCGCAGTGGTCATTGCAGTCCTCCTTTGCCGATGAGGATCAAGCATCTATTAGCTGCTATTGTATGCTTTTAAAAGAAATGCTTCAAGCACGCCGGCCCAACGTAGAGAAGGCCTCTTTCGAGGCCTTCTTCGTGATGCGAATCTCTTTTCAGCTGGCAATCAACAGCACGTCTGTGATTGTCGCGTCGGCAGCTTTACGCCTTATGCCCGTACAGCTCGCCGACGCCTGCGTACTCCACCTCTCCGGTGCCGGGGACGATGCGGCCCACGCGGTAGGTGGTCTCGCCCGCCGCCGCGAGCGCCGCTTCCACGTCAGCTGCGCGCTCGGGGTCGACGATCAGAATCATGCCGACGCCCATGTTGAAGGTCTTGAGCGCCTGGGGCTCGGAGAGGTCGGCCGCCTCGCACACGTACTTCACGATGGCGGGAACAGGCCACGTTCCCAGATCGACCTGTGCATTGACCTGCGCATTCAATGCGCGGTTGAGGTTCTCGGAAATGCCGCCGCCCGTGATGTGCGCAAGCGCGCGCACCGCGCCTGGGCATTCGGCGAGTACCGAAAGCACCTGCTTCACGTAGATGCGCGTGGGAGTGAGCAGTGCCTCGCCCACTGACTGGCCGTCGAGCGCCTCTACCGGCGCTAACAATTCCTCGCGGCTCTTGCCCTCCACGCACACCTTGCGCGCGAGCGAGTACCCGTTGGAATGCAGGCCCGACGACGCGAGCCCGATGAGCACGTCGCCCTCGCGCACGCTTTCCGGATCGAGCATCCGCGGTCGGTCGACCACGCCCACGGTGAAGCCCGACAGGTCGTAATCGTCAGGGTCCATAACACCGGGGTGCTCGGCCATTTCCCCGCCGATGAGCGCGCAGCCCGCCTGGCGGCACCCTTCGCCGATACCGGCGACGACCTCGGCCACGTGCTCTTTCTTGAGCTTGCCGATGGCGATGTAGTCGAGGAAGAACAAAGGCTCTGCGCCGCAGGCCAGAATGTCGTTTACGCACATGGCCACAAGGTCGATGCCCACCGTGCCGTGCTTGCCGACGAGCTGCGCCACCTTGAGCTTCGTGCCCACGCCGTCGGTGCCGGACACGAGCAGCGGGTCTTCCATGTCCTTCGCCGCGGCGATGGAGAACAGCCCGCCGAAGCCGCCGATGTCGCCCACCACTTCGGGGCGGTAGGTGGAATGGACGGTTTCCTTGATCGCGTCAACCGCTCGCGCGCCTTCCGCCGTGTCGACGCCGGCGGCCGCGTAGGTGATTTCCTCGCTCATTTAGTTCTCCTTGCTCTCTTTTTCGTACGCTTCGGCGAAATCGCTTTTCGTAAGGAAGCTCTTCTTGGCGAGCGACGCCGGGATATCGACCGGGTAATCGCCCGTGAAGCAGGCTTCGCAGAACCCTTGATGCTCGGCACCCGCCACCGATTCCCGCAACCCGTCGACGCTGATGAAGGCGAGCGAGTCCGACCCAATCCACTCGTTCATCTCCTCAAGCGTCATGTTCGCCGCGATGAGCTGGCTTCGCGTGTCGGTGTCGATGCCGTAGAAGCACGGCCAGGTGACTTCCGGGCTCACGATGCGCAGATGCACTTCTGCCGCGCCCGCGTCGCGCAGCATCTCGACAAGCTTCTTCGACGTGTTGCCGCGCACGATGGAATCGTCGATGACGACGAGACGCTTGCCCGAGATAACGCTCGGCAGCGGGTTCAGCTTCAGGCGGATGCCGAGCTGGCGCATGGCCTGCGTGGGTTGGATGAACGTACGGCC
>CAKUIV010000127.1 GCA_934661105.1 uncultured Ellagibacter sp.
CCCTATTACGACATCCCCGGCTACTGCTACGGCCTGTGCATCGACTCCGGCTACATCGCCGCAACCGAGGCCGTCGCATACACGCAGGGTGCGTAGGTTCTGGTTTGAAGTAGTATCTGGACGGAATTAGACAGGTTGCCTTACCGGCGCCCCTCCCGATTTTAGCGATTCGGGAGGGGCGCCGGTTTTTCTCGTTTTGCGGCCCGTTCACCAATTCGACCACCCATCGGCCACTTTTCGGGCAGAGCTGAAAACCGCTCTCAGGAGGCCAGTCACGGTCGGCGATCTGGTCAGGAATCTGGACGTGTATAGGGGACGGGCATCGGACCCGACTCCGGCGACATCACGAAGCACTGCGTGTGAATGGGACACGCCGTCGCCCTGTGCTGGAAGGCCATCAACACACGACAAGACGGGCCCCTTTGACACGCGACTCGAGGAGGGCGCGGACCAGGTCTTACTTCGCGGCGATGTCGTTGCCTGCGACGAAGCCGCTACTCACGCACCAGCCCTGCATTTCGCCGGGTACGACGCTGGAGTTGTAGTAGTAGCCGAAGCAGCCGCCCGCGTCGGAGCCGATTGCGTAGAGACCGCTCACGACCTCGCCCGTCTCATGGTTGATGACCTGGCAGGTCGTGTCCACCTTCAACCCACCGAGGGTGTTGTAGAAGGCCAGCTTGTTACGGAAGGCGTAGAACGGCGGCTCGGACACGGGGACCAAGAACTCCGCCGCCTTGCCGAACGCGGAGTCCTCGCCGGCCTCGCAGAAACCGTTGTACGCCTGGATGGTCTCAGCCAGGGCTGCAGGGTTGATGCCGGCCTTCTCGGCAAGCTCCTCGATGGTGTCGGCACTGTAGCACCCGTAGGAACCGTCGGCGACGACGGCTTGTGCGAGCTCGGTAGCGTTCGCAACCGGCTTGCCTGCCTCGATGTCGGTGAAGAGCTGGCCCTGCCAGGGACCTTCCTTCTCAATCTTGGCCAGGAACGCCGCGTCAAAGATGCTGAAGATCTTGTCCTGCTGCGAGCACGCTTCGCCATTGACGGTCCAGTCCTCCACCTTGCAGAGCTCCTCAGTCACGAAACGGCGGCCGCGGGAATTGACCCACACAAGGGCCTGCTGCTTGGCGAACAGAATGTTCTCCGCCGCGCCTTCGCCAGGGAAGTCGGCGAGCTTGAGGTTGGCGTAGCTCACGGCGCTGGGGTGGTGCAAGCTACCGCCGGCCTCCAGGCCAAAGCGCACGCCGTCGCCGGTGGGCATATTCATGAGACCGTAGAACTCCACGACGCCATACGCCGTGCCGGTGTACTTCTCGAACATCTCGGCGTTTGCACCGAAGCCGCCGCATGCAAGCACGACTGCGGGGGCATCGATCTCCACAATCTCCCCGGCGGCGGACTGGGCGATTACCCCAGCCGCGGCACCACCGGCGAGGAGTAACTGCTTGGCCTCGGTCTCGAACAAGAACTGCACGCCATACTCGACTGCCTTGACGTAGAGCTTATCGATAAGACCGCCGCCGGTCAGGCCCGCGCCAACCGCATCGGGGCTGACGGGCTGATGGACGCTGCCAAGCACGTTGAACTCGATGCCTTGGTCAAGCAGCCAGCCAGTTGCGGGGCCGGAGGTCTCGGCGTAGAGACGGACAGTTTCGGCGTTGCAGGCGTTGCGGTGGTAGGTGACCTGCGTGTTGATGTAATCCTCGATGGCGATGGCGCCGTCGACGTCCAGGCCGTCGGGTGCCTCAAAGGCCGCGAAGCCGGCGGTGTAGCGGGAGCAACCGCCAACCTGCGCCTCCTCGAGCTTCTCGACGAGGACGACCGACTTGCCGAGCTCGGCAGCGCGCGTTGCGGCGATGAGGCCGGACGTTCCCGAGCCGATGACAACCGCGTCGGCGGCGATAACCTGGGCGGGCGTGAGCTCCTCGACTGCCGATGCTTCAGCGGCGCCGGCGAGCGCGGGTGCCAGGGCTGCTGCGCCAGCTCCCAGTGTAGCTGCGCTGATGAGGCCCCTGCGGGTCATGGTGGTGTCAAGCATGGTGGTCCTCCTTGTTTTCACGAAAAACAGACGGGCGGAACAGGGGACGCCTCTGCAAGGCACCGCTCGCAGAGGCGTCCGTATGTAGTGCAATGTGCGGCGACTTACTCGGTCTTGCCGCAGACGCGCCATGCAGCAACACGACCGGAGACCATGGCACGGCCAATGCTGATGCCGGGCATGTTGAGTGGATACTGGGTGCCACCGAACATGCATCCGGAGTCGTTGCCCACGGCGAAGAGGCCCTCGATGACCTTGCCGTTGGGATTCACGACTTGGTAGTCCTTTGTGACCTCAAGACCACTCATCGTGCACAGCACGGTCGCATGACGCCTGAACGCGTAGAACGGGGCCTTGGCGACAGGCTTCATACGCTTGGCCTGCTTGCCGAAGTCCTCATCGATGCCCTTCCTGCACAGCTCGTTGTAGCGCTCGACCGTGGCGACGAAGGCATCCACAGGCACACCCATGTTCTCGGCGAGCTCTTCGATTGTGTCGCCCGTGTACAGGTCGCCTGCTTCCAGAGCTGCGGGGACCATGGTCGGCCAGTCACCGAAGAGGTTGCCCTGGCCCATGTCGGGACAGTCGGCGGCGTAGTTGTCATCAAAGACCTGGAAATGGCACCCCTCGGGCTGCATAGTATCCTGGAAGGGCATGTAGGCGTAGCTCATCTCCTCGTTGGAGAAGCGTTCGCCGTTCAGGTTTACGCGCAAGAACGGCACGACGGCACCGTTGTAGTTGGGGGCGTCCACGGGCGGGTCGTAGTGGACGGCCGCGCAGTGAGGCGCGTCCTCGATGCGGCCGCCGGCCCAGTAGCCCATGAGGATGCCGTCGCCGTCCTCACCGCCGCCGACCTGCGAAGAGGGCATTTTGTTCCACAGCGGCATGTACTCCTGACGCATGGCCATGTTATGGCTGTAGCCGCCGGTCGCGAGGATGACGCCCTTGGCTGCCTTGGCCAGCACGATGGAGCCGTCGGCACCCTTGCCGTAGACGCCGGTCACCCTGCCGTCCTCGACCTTAAGTTGCACGGCGGGCGTCTCGAAACGTGCCTGGATGTCGGCGCCGTTCTCGATGGCATTGTCATAGATGTAGTTCGCAATGCTGAAGAACGGCTCGCCGCCAACCGTAAGCGACCCCGACGCGAGGTGTGTGGCGTTGTAACAGAAGTTGAAGGCGTTGTCATCGTCAGGCACGGGGAAAGGGATGCCCATGGAGGGACCAAGCTCGGGGTTCTCATCCATGAGCTTGCACCACCAGTTGCCGACCTCCTCGCCATAGTTGACCCAATTGCGCCACATGACGGTCTTGCCGTGGTTCTCGTTCAGGGAGCGCTGGATTGTATTCACGATATCCCAGGCGTCGTTCTGGATGCCTGCCACGGCGAGGGCGGTGGTGTTGGGGAACGCGACGCCCGTGCCGAAGGTGTAGGGGGTGTCGGCCTTCTGGAAGCAGAAGACCTTGGCGCCCTCCTCGGCTGCGGTCACCGCAGCAACGACGCCTGCGTTGCCCAGGCCCACAACAACGACGTCGGCCTCGACGGTCTCGGCGACGTCAGCGTCATCGATGGGTGTCGGTGCGGCCTTGTAATCCGCGCCAGTCTTGGGGGTCTCGTCTGCACCGGCAAGCACGGCTTCCTTCATAAACGCGATGGTGGACGCCGCAGCGGCGGTGCCGGCGATAAGCGACCTGCGAGTGATGGGTGTGTCGGACATACTGTTGCTCATGTGTGTTTCTCCTTGTTCGAAGCGATACGGCGGTGCCGAATCAACATCTTGAAAGTAGGGCTACACGGCTGAGCTCACATCGTCCGAATCTTATGATTGATTATCCTTGCAGGCAGATAGGCTAAAACGTATTGATGGGGGATTTTTACCGTGAGTCCTCGACGCTCTGGGCTTCGTCGCGAGCGAGGCTCAGAAAGTCCTGGCGATTGTGGGCCCCGCATTTCTCATAAATGTGCCGCAGGTGGGTCTTCGCCGTTCCCTCCGATATAGAGAGGGCCTGCTGTATGTACGGCAGGCTTCTTCCCTCAATAAGCAGCTTGGCTACCTCGGACTCGCGAGGGCTCAAGCCAAAGCGCCGGGCGAATGACTCGGCAAATATGTTTTCGGGTGCTTCGGCGGACGGTTCCGAGGGCACGTCCAGAGCGCTCTCTTTGGCGAGGTCTGCTTGTGATACGTGTGCACCCAGCGCACCACCATTGATGTCAAGGGGAATAAAAACCGCCAGTGCTGCGGGCAACAGGAGTACGAGACAGGCATATCCAACGAGCATAGGGTCAATCGTCTCGAGGAGGTCGTGAGCGGGACCGCCCAGCAGCCACCACGTGAGCAGCTGTCCCATAAAGAGGCTGTCAAGAAGCACTGCAAGACACATTGATGCACCGCCGCGTGCTGATCTACCCCAGTTGGTAGACCATAGGAACAGGGTCATTTCAAACAGCGCGGTGGCGGACATGACCAGTAACGTAGAGAGCGCTGGCGACGTCTGTAGCACAAGCGAGTACAGCATAGTGCCGATGACATAGGCGGCGAATATGAGGCGCTGAAGACTTGACGCGAACAGCGCGCACCCGCGCCTCGCACTTATGCGATTCAAGGCAATCAGCAGAACGAAGAAGAGGCAGATACCCAAGCTCTGGATTACGGTTGCTTCGCCCCTGCCTGGGGCGTCGCTCCTTCCAATCGAGACGAACCACATGCCCATGAACGCTACACCGTAGAGGAACGATCCCATGGCGGGCTTTATGAGCGACATTATGGATGCGTCCGACGATGGCCGGCGGTCTTCCTTCGCCTCTTGTGGCGTGGCTTCAGGGGATGCAGCATCGGTCAATATGATTGCCCCGCAAACGGCGAGACATGCGAGAAGAAGCCAGACGAATGGCCTCACCTGGACAGAGAGTCCCGAAATAAACGCGTTTATCAACGCCGATAGTGCAAATGAGACAGCGAGTTCGGTAACGGGCGAGTCCTTTGTGGCTGACAGCCTCTCAATTGCCATGCATAGGCAAGACATCGCAGCGAACGAACTGGCGCAAATCGCCAAGATGAACGTGACGCCGAATGTCGCCGATGAGGGAAAGGCCTGCTGCGCGAGCACGCAAGACAGGACAAGCGCAGGCAGCACCAGGGCGATAATGCGAGGATTCAGAACAAGTCTCTTGTGCGAAATCAAACGTACCGTGGCGCTCACGGCAAGCGCAATGATATTGAGAAGCAGGGCGATAAGAGAGGCCAAATCGCCCGATAGAACATCGGAGGAAAGAGCCAAGGGGATGACGACATTGGCGAGTCCGATCCAGGACCAGCAGAAAGCAAGGATGATGATTGGAACGATGCACGCCACAGGGATACGTCTCCGCAAAGTCATGGACGTACCTGTGGCTTCACCTTCGATCATGAGCACCCCTTATTGCCGCTGAAAGTATACTCATGAGTATAGAACGAGTCACGCGGGCGATTGTCCATAAGATGCCGCGAGCCAGCAATTCAGCC
>CAKUIV010000128.1 GCA_934661105.1 uncultured Ellagibacter sp.
GCACAGGCATAACACGTCACCGCAGAGGCGGGTTGATTTGCCGAAAGGCATTTCAGCCCGCCTTTTTCTTCCCGATAATGAAACAGGTGGAAGCTAAGCATGCGAACGTGAAGGCACTTCATGAACGAACCAGGAAAACCCGCAGAATCGAATCCGAACGGAAAGCCGGACGAAGCCGCGAAGGCGCGCGCACGGCAAACCGATCGCCTTGGAACCGAGCGCATCGGCAAGCTGCTGCTCGAATTTTCCATCCCCGCGATCGTGAGCATGGTGTTCAATACGCTTTACAACGTGGTCGACACGGTGTTTCTCGGGCAGGCGTACGCCGACGGATCGGGCGTCGCCGTCACCACGCTCGCGCTGCCCGTCATGACGATTCTCATGGGCTTTTCGATGGTTGCCGGCCAAGGCGGAAACGCGCTTGCCGCAATTCAGCTCGGCGAGGGTAAAAAAGACCAGGTGGAAAAGACCCTCGGCAACTCTGCACTACTTCTCGTGGGCATTGCCGCCGTCATCGCCATCTTGGCCGGCGCGTTGATCGACCCCATACTCGCCGGCATCGGCACCACCGACGAGCTTTGGGACAAAACGAAGACGTTCATCCAGATCATCTGCTTCGGCTTCGTGTTCCAATCGCTCGGCATGGGACTCAACAACTTCCTGCGCACGGCGGGCAAACCGAACCTGGCACTCGGCACCATGATGTTCGGCACGGTGATGTGCATCATCTTCAACTACGCGTTCGTCATCGTTTTAGGGTTCGGCGTGGCAGGCAGCGCAAGTGCGACCATTCTGGGACAGGCGTGCGGCATGATTCCCGTTTTGTGGCACTTTTCCTTCAGCAAGAACGCGTCTTTTCGCCTGCGCCTTCGCTGTTGCGCGCCCGATTTCGGGCTCATGGGGAACATTCTCACCCTCGGCGTCGCCTCATTCGTGATGCAAGTCGCCGCAACGCTCGTCGGCATCGTGCTGAACCACGTGGTGAACTTCTATGGCGCGACCGACCCCATCGGCACCACGGCAGCACTCGCCGCGATCGGCGTCGCGCAGAAGGCGACAAGCTTCGCCTTCACACCGCTCATCGGCCTTATCATGGGTGCCCAACCCATCATCGGGTTCAACTACGGCGCGAAGCTGTGGCAACGTGTTCTCGACACGCTGAAATGGGCGAGCATCGTCGGCGCGTGCATCGGAGGATTCTTCTTCGCCCTGGCGCAGATCGTTCCCGTGCCGATCGTGAGCCTGTTCGGCACAAGCGGCGACCTGGAAGAGTTCGCCGTGTTCGCCCTGCGCGTGTACGTCGTTTTCCTCGCACCCGTCGGGTTCCAGATCGTCGGGTCGAGCTACTTCCAATCAAGCGGGCAACCTTTGAAGGCAGCCATCCTGGAAATGACGCGACAGATCATCTTCCTCATACCGCTGTACTTGTTCTTGCCGCATGCCCTGACGGCGATCTTCGGGCTCGCGGGACTTCAGGGAGTCATTATCTGCGTACCGGTGTCCGACGCGCTTTCAGTCTGTGTGACCAGCTGCTTCGTCGCGAAAGAAGTGCGTAAGCTCCGTCGTTTGCGCGACGGCGGCGAAATCTCGTAACGAACAAGGGGTGCGATGCCCGAAGGCGCCGCACCCCTTGTCTCTGCCGACGTTCTTTTGAATTTCCCCACCAAAGCCGAAGCTTGGCGTGCGTTTACGCTTCGGGAACGACGCCTTTGAGCGCATCTGCGACTTTGCGCGCCGCAGCCGTAATGGAAAGGTCGTCGACGTTCACCGAGATCTCGGCGTACTTCTCATAGAGCGGCTTGCGCTCGTCGTAGAGGTCGCGCAAGCTCATGCCCACGCCGTTTTTCAGGACGACGCCGCGTTCCTGCAGGTCGGACAAGCGATGCTTCAGCTCGTCGTAGGAAATCTGCAGATACACGATGTGGCCGATTTCCGACAGATGGCGCATCGCCTCGTCGGAGTAGACAGCCGACCCGCCCGTCGCCACGACAGAGCGCTCTGCCTCAAGGTCGCTCAAAACCTGATTCTCAACGGCGATGAACCCTTCGGGGCCGCATGCGTCGAGCAGCTTCTGCAGCGTTTTGTCGCACTGGTTCTGGATAACCAAGTCGGCGTCGATGAAGTTGTAGCCGACGATTTTCGCAAGGACGATGCCAAGCGTCGACTTGCCGGCGCCCGGCATGCCGATCAGGACGATGTTGTTTTTCTCCGACATGGTCTCTCCTTCAACGGTAGCGTTTCGCTGATTACTATAGCAGCAAAGATAAGGACAAAGCCTACGACAAGGCGCAACGTCATCTGCTCGCCATAGAGCAGGATGGAAAACAGCACGCCGAAGACCGATTCAAGGCTCAAAAGAAGGGACGCCTGGGCGGGGGGCACGTGGGCAAGCGAGACGTTCTGGATTCCGAACGCCACGACCGATGCGAACACCGCGAGGAACAGAATCTGGCCGATAACGCTCGGCGTGAACGCCCCCATCCCGGGAAACGCCTCCGTCGCGGCACCCGTCGCAAGGCCAAGCAGACCCTCGGCAACGAATTGGAACACCGTGAGCACGAGCGCGTCGCACGTTTGCGAGAATTTCGACACGAGCACGATATGAACGGCGAACACGACGGCGCAACCGAGCGTGAGGCCCTCTCCCAACCCGACCGAAAACGTCTCGCCCGATCCGCTGACCGACACGAGCCAGATGCCCGCTATGGCGAGAACCGCCGCGCCGACGTTGAAGATCGTGGGGCGCTTACGAGCCACGACCCACCAGGCAAACGGCACGATGACGCAATACGTTGCGGTTAGAAACGCGTTGATGCCGGGCGTGGTGTGCTGAAGGCCAAGCGTCTGAAGCCAAAAAGCAAGGAAGTCAAAGACGCCCAGGATAGCGCCGTATGCGAGCGCGCGGCAAGAGAAATGCCGCTTCACGCGCCGCGCAAGCACGACGAGCAAGAGAACGCCCGCAAGCGTGAATCTGATTCCCAAAAGCCATGCCGGGGGAAGCACCTCCACCGCATCTTTCATGACGACGAAGCTGAAACCCCAGATGATCGTCGCCACCACGATGAGCGCCTTATAACCCCACGCGGGAATGCGTGCCATGCCGTGAATCCCTGACCTTTCTTTTTACGCGAGGGAAAACGAGAGCCCGCTTTTCCGGCGGGCCCTCGTGCTTTCGCGTTTTTCGCTTGCTAGTTTCTGCCGAAGCCGCCGCCCGTCGCGCCGGCTTCCTCGAGACGCGCCTTTTCCTCGCGTGCGGCCGCAAGCGAGGCGATAAGGCGATCGTTTATCGCAGAAGCGCAGGCCAAGCGCTTGACGCGCGCGAGCGCCGACTGCGACTTCGTCTCATACCAGGCTTTCCATGCTAACGGCTGGTTCACCCCCTTGATGGCGACGGCGCGATCGGCCACCCCGAATTCGTAGGCGAACGGCAAAAGCTCGCCCCACTCAGCCTCGGTAAGGCTTGTCGCCTCGCGGGAGGCGGGCATATCGCGCAGCCAGTTGCGCAGCCCCTTGCAGCGGGAAACGAGATTGTTGCCGACTTCGGTTCGGCGCGGCAGATAGTTCGCGATCATCGCGAGAACGGCCGCCGTCGGAAGCATGATGGCGAGCGCAATCGGGTTCCCCATCGCCAGGCACGCAACGATTCCCACAAGGGCGACAACAAGGGCAACGACGAGCACAACCTTCTGAAGACGCTTTCCTTCGGGCTCGAAGAAATCGCGTTCGGCGCAGAGGCGGCTCAGTTGATCTTGCCATGCCTTCATCCCATCGATGAAGGCATCGGGGCGATCGACCGCCGCAGCCTCGATATCTTCAAGCGTAAGCGCATCTCCGAGCGCGCTGCGCCCCATGACGAGCTCGAGCGCCGACGATTCAAGCGGCGTAAGCTCGCCCGTCGGCGCACCGAACGCCACCGAGAAACGCCAGGTGGGAGATTCGCCGTCAAGCGGCTCGATCGCGATCACGCCCTTATGGGCAAGGCGCATGATCGTCGCCGTCAAATCGCGCATGTCCTCATGGTTCCATCGCCACAGCCGCCCAGCAACGGCCGGCTCGAGCCCTGCTTCGGGAACTTCGCGATAGTATCCGCCTGTGAAGTCGGAGGCGTGTTCCTTGCCGAAGCGAAGATACAGCGCCGTCGCCACGATAAGCAGCAGCGCGCACAGGGCGCACAAGACAGCGAACACGGTATACACGCTCTGAATCTGGAAGCTCCAGGAATCGGTCCACGTTCTCTCTTCCGCAACGGCGTAGTCCAAACGCGCCGTCGCGCGGTTGGCGAGCATCTTCTTACCGTCGAGGTGAGTAAGCCACGAGGGAGGGAACAGCACATGGGCCGTTGCGTACTGCCCCGCCCGAACCACGTCATCGTGGAGCGTGACCGTTCCAGCCGAGTCAACCGACACCGTGCCGTCCTTCGGGCCGTGCCCCCATGCGCGCACGGTGTCATTCGGCGTGACGACCTCGCCTTGCGCAACGGGCAGCGATATCGTCGCCGTCACATCCTCCGATGCGACGGGCCAGTCGAGTGCCACGTAGGTCCAGTACGCTTCGGAGATGTCTTTGTAGGCAACGACCGCGTTCTCGATAACGTAGTCGAGTTCGATCACCACGCGTTCGTCGGAAACCTGAGGGAACACGTAAAGCTTGTTTTTCGCGCCGTCGTAAGAATAGGCCGCACTATCAGGACCACCGCCGTCGCGCCACTTCGTCGAAAACGAAGTGCTCGCAAGCGTCGCCCAATCGCCCACGACGTTTCCCGCCTCGTCAACCGATGCCACACGCACCCCGCCGACTTTAACCGAGGCGGTAGAAGAAAGACCCGTGAAAGCCCAGATGACCGCTTCCGAATCGCCGGTGAACTCGAAAACCCTATCCTCCGTCGCCCGATACGACCCATCGGTTTCAACCTGCATGGAAATATCGGTTTTCGGGCAGGTGTAGGAAGAGGACGCGAACGCCCGCTGAGGAAAAGAAGCAGAAAGGGCGAATGCAAGGCAACATGCAAGGATCGCGCACGCAACGCCGATTGCCGCAAACCGCTTCGGATTCGACGGGTCGGCACACGACACTGCGCATATGCGGCCATCGGCCGCTCGCCGGCATCCTCTCATTTTTCCCACCAGTTAGCTCCTTGCATCTTTTTACCGTTCACGGTATCATAGCAAACCGCACCTATTATAAGTGGAGAAGTGACCGAGAGGCCGAAGGTGCTCGCCTGCTAAGTGAGTATGCCCCAAAAGGGCATCTAGGGTTCGAATCCCTACTTCTCCGCCACTGAAACAACAGCCCTCGCGACCGCGGGGGCTTTTTCGTGTCCGGGGAACTCGCAAAGGATTCGAACCGTTGATCAACAGCCCAGTGAGCTGTTGATTCCCCTTCTATGCGCCCGAGCGGGCGCAGCCTGCCCGACTAGG
>CAKUIV010000129.1 GCA_934661105.1 uncultured Ellagibacter sp.
GCAGGCGAAGGGGACGCGGGGCTTGCCGGGTGCCTTCTGGCCGTGGCGGCGGCGCTTGCGTGGGCGATCTACTCGACCATCGGGAAGAAGCTCGGCAAGCTGGGGCTCTCCACAATCGCCACCACGAAGCGCACGTTTCTCTGGGGGCTTTTGTTCATGCTGCCGCTTTTGCCGGTCATGGGGTTCGGCCAAGGCGCGGACGGAGCCGGCATCGGCTGGCTGGCAAACCCCACGATGATCGCGAACCTGCTGTTCTTGGGCCTTGTCGCGTCAGCCACCTGCTACGTCACGTGGAACAAGGCGGTCGGCCTCTTAGGCGTCGTCAGCACGAGCGCCTACATCTACCTTTCGCCCGTCATCACCGTGGCATGCTCGGTAGTCGTTCTCGGCGAGCCTTTGACCTGGCAAATCGCCCTGGGGGCAGCACTCACCATCGCAGGGCTCCTCTTGTCGGAGCGCTAACGGCCGCACCGCCTTCCGCTCAC
This sequence comes from uncultured Ellagibacter sp., assembly GCA_934661105.1. GTDB lineage: Bacteria > Actinomycetota > Coriobacteriia > Coriobacteriales > Eggerthellaceae > Ellagibacter. Next base: position 486 of record CAKUIV010000129.1, read on the forward strand.
CGGGCTCGCAGGGCATGAAGGGCGCGCGATCTCGCGAACCCGACGACCCGTGCAATCGCGCGAGCCGAACCCGCGGTCGCCAGCGGCCGCGCATCGCCGCGCCGTCACCCGCGAGGATGCGACGTGAGGTGCCATCCGCCGCACCAATCGCATCGGTAGATCGCAAGGCCGCGCTTGCCGCGCGCCTCGCACCACGCACGCGCCTCCTCGGCATCGCCCCTCGTCGCATAGCGGTTTTTCTTCTCGCACGATTTGTAGCGAAGCCGCGCCTCGTGCTGCTCTTCTCCCCGCCGAGCACGTTCGCCTTCTTCCGCGAAGACGTCGTCGAGCCCGTCGAGGCCGCTTTCGAGCTGCGATTTGAACTCCGCGACTTCCCGCGCCCGCGCCGATCGCTTCTTACTGCCCATACGCCCTCGCATTCCCCGAAGATTTTCCCGCACGCTATGATAGGAGCTTACCATCGCACGCCCAACACCGTTGCGAAAGCGTTGCCATATTCTCCAGGCAACGCTTCCCGCAAGCAACGAAGCGCACCGCTTTATCGAACAAACGATGTGCACTTGGCGGATTTTCCTCGTATGTCGAACAAATGTTCCTTTCAATTTGTTATTCTCCATTTCAGAACGTTTGTTCGATATAAGGGGTTTGGGAAATGGGGCAGTCATGGTATGTATGCATCGACTTGAAATCGTTTTACGCCAGCGTGGAATGCGCCGACCGGGGATTCGACCCGTTCACGACCAATCTCGTCGTCGCCGACCCCGATCGCGGCGACAAGACCATCTGCCTCGCAGTGTCGCCGGCGCTCAAAGCGCTCGGCATACCCGGACGCTGCCGCGTATTCGAAATACCCGAAGGCATCGACTACGTGAAAGCCAAACCGCGCATGCGCCGCTACATGGAGGTCTCGGCCGAGATATACCGCATCTACCTTGAAAAGGTGTCGCCCGACGACATGCATGTCTACTCGATCGATGAATGCTTCATCGACGCCACGGGGTATCTCCCGCTTTACCGCACCGACGCGCGCGGTTTCGCGAAATCCCTCATAGACGACGTGTTCGAGCAAACGCATATCGTCGCCACGGCCGGGGTCGGAACCAACCTTTTCCTCGCCAAAGTCGCGCTTGACGTGCTTGCAAAGCACGCTGACGACGGCATAGCCGTGCTCGACGAGGAATCGTTTCGCCGAACGATGTGGTTCCACCGGCCCATAACCGACATCTGGAACATCGGCCCGGGAATCGCCCGTCGGCTTGAGAAATACGGCGCGCGCGATCTCGCAAGCGTGGCAGCCATGCGAGAGGAAACGCTCTACCGTGAATTCGGGAAAAACGCCGAACACCTCATCGACCACGCCTGGGGGCAAGAACCGTGTACCATGAGCGAAATCCATTCGTATGCGCCGACGGGCCATTCCCTCTCGAACGGCCAGGTGCTCGAACGAGACTACTCGCAAGAGGAAACGCGAATCCTCATGCGGGAAATGGTCTACAGCAGCACACTCGAGCTCGTAGAGCTTGGACTCGTCTGCGAGCAAATCATGCTTTCGGTCGGCTACACCCGCCCAAAGGGCGCATGGAAAGGAGTCGCCACCATCGACTGCGGACACGGGAAGATCCCCGCAAATGGCCGAAAGCTCGGACTGTATTCCAGCGGGACGAAAAAACTTGCACGGCGGACGAACTCAGAGCGAGAGCTGATGGAAAGTTTCAACGCCCTGTTCAACGAAACCGTGGACGGTTCATTGGCAATCCGGCGGATAAACATAGGCCTCGGGGGTCTTTTGCCCGAAAGTTACGCAACAACAACCCTGTTCGACGACGTGACCGCGCGAGAAAAGGAACAGGCTCGTCAGAAAGCCGCAGTGGCTATCAGACGAAAATTCGGGAAGAACGCGCTTTTGCACGGCACGAGCCTGCAAGAAGCAGCTCGGGCGCGGGAAAGGAACACGCAGATAGGAGGACACCATGCCTGACGTTCCCTCAGCAACGCCGAATGCGGCTCGGCAAGAAGCATGCTCCAAAACGATAGATTTCGCGCAAGAGCGATGGGCGGTCATGAAGACGAGCGAGCTGTCGAAACCCGAAAAGGACTATCGGCTCGCAACGCTGCGCGCCCTCGAAAGAAAATACGAGAAAGAAGGGCCGCACAAAGCGCGCGCTCACAGCGACCGAGCGCGGCAATTCATGCCGTTCGCGGCGTTAAAGGGATACGAAAAGCTCATCGAGGAGGAGGAAGCCGCCTCCGTTACGAGAACAGGAGAAACGCCTTCGCAAGAACGAACCCGATGATACCGCATGCGGGGAACGTGATAACCCAGGCGAGCAGCATGTTCTTGGCGATGCCCCAATTCACGCGCTTCACGCTCTTCGACGCGCCCACGCCCATGATAGCCGAAGTGTTGCAGTGGCTCGTGGAAACGGGCATGCCGGTAAGGCTCGCGAAAAGAAGGGTGAACGTAGTCGAGAAATTCGCCGCCACACCTTGGTATTTCTCGAGCTTCACCATGTCCATGCCGACAGATTTGATGATGCGTTTGCCGCCGACAACCGTGCCGAGCGAAATGGCGGCCGAGCAGATGATCATAATCCACAGGGGGAACCCACTCGAATCGGGGGTCGAACTGCCAAACGACAACGCCACGCCGAGCATCGCGATCGACATGAACTTCTGACCGTCTTGCGCACCGTGCAAGAAAGAAAGCGCGACCGCGCAAAGGTCCTGGATGACGACGAAAAGGCGGTTGGCGTTGTCGCGTTTGACGCTGCGGAACAAAAGCTCGATGAGCTTCGTGAAGACCCACCCGAGGATGAAACCGGCGACAAGCGAGAACACCATGCCATAGATAACCTTCGCCCACTCGGCGGGGACAACGCCCGCCAAGCCGTTAAGCGCGATGGCGCCACCGGTGATGCCAGCGATAAGCGAATGGGATTTCGAGCAAGGGATGCCGAACACCCAGCACACGACGCCCCACGCAATCGCGCCTATCATAGCGGCCACCAAAGCGAGAAGCGCCGCGTTCGTGTCTCCCGAGAAGTCGACCATCCCGAACATCGTCTTCGCAACAGCCGTGGAAATGAACGTCATGCCCACAAGGCCCACAAAATTAAAAACAGCCGCTAAAGCGATAGCGGCGTTCGGGGAAAGGCAACGAGTCGAGACAACGGTAGCAATGGCGTTCGGAGCATCGGTAGCGCCGGAAACGGCGGTAACACCGATAACGAGAATGAGGATAACGAACAAAATAGGCTGAGCCATCGCCTGAGAAAGGAAGTCAACGAACGTTAAAGCCACGGAAACCTCATCTACATGTAAAGGGCAACAGCCCTCTGAGCTTGCACTTTATGAACTTTTTACCAACTCGAAACATTGTAGCCGCGTGCAAGCATCGCAGGGCACGATATCGGTGGCGTGCAAAAAATGTACGCAGGCGCACATGACGCTTGCGCGGGCGCGCATTGGAATACAATGAATCGGGTAACCACCGATCAGACGGCCGACATCGGCCGTTAAGGAGCATCACATGGAACGCATTGCGAGTTTTTCCGTCGACCACACCCGTCTGCTTCCCGGCGTCTACGTATCGCGCAGCGACGCGGACGAGAAAACCGGCTGCGTCACAACGACGTTCGACCTGCGCATGACCGCGCCGAACCGCGAACCCGTCATGGACACCGCCGCCGTTCACGCAATCGAGCATCTCGGAGCAACGTTTTTGCGCAACGACGAGGAATGGAAGGACCGCGTTATCTACTTCGGGCCCATGGGCTGCCGCACCGGCTTCTATCTCGTCGTCTTCGGCACATACGAGCCCGCCGACGTGGCCGACCTCGTTCGTCGTCTATTCGAGTTCGCACGCGATTTCGAAGGTGAGATTCCCGGCGCCAAACCCGAAGAATGCGGAAACTACCACGACTCCGACCTCAACCAGGCAAAATGGTGGTCACGCCGCTATCTCGAGGAAACGCTCACGAAGCTTTCCGACGAGAACACCCACTATCCCGCGTTGCTCGACTAGGAAGGCGACTCGATGACGCGCACAGACAAGAGAATCGGTGTCGTCGGCGCCATGGACGTCGAGGTCGAGCTTCTTCAGAACGCGATGCGCGAAGAAGGGCCGACCGAAGCCACGCGCATTGCGGCGATGGAATGCACGGCAGGCACGCTTTCAGGCGTTCCCGTCGTGGTCGCGCAGTGCGATGTCGGCATGGTGAACGCCGCCGCGTTCACCCAAATGCTCATCGACCGATTCGAGGTTGCCGGCATCGTGAACACCGGCGTCGCCGGTTCGCTCGATGCGACGATCGACATCGGCGACATCGTCGTCGCGACCGACGCCGTAAACCACATCATGGACGTGGGGAACCTCGGCTACGCGCCCGGGCAGACCCCCGGCCTTGACGCCCTTGCGTTCCCCGCAGATGAAACGTGGCGCGCAGCCGCGATGGCCGCAGCGAGAGAACTGGGGATCAACGCATGCGAAGGACGCGTAGCCTCGGGCGATCGCTTCGTGCGGGAGGAACCCGACAAGGACCGCATTCGCGACACGTTCGATGCAAGCTGCTGCGAAATGGAAGGTGCGGCGATCGCGCAGACATGCTGGCTCAACCGCGTTCCATTCGCCATCGTTCGCGCCATCTCCGACAAGGCCGACGGAACCGACTACATCGACTACCCCACATTCGAAGCGCAAGCTGCAAGAACATGCGCCGAACTCGTCATCCGCATGATGGAAAAGCTCTCATAAAAGAGAGGCAATTGAAGAGTCGAAACGACCATGAAAGATAAAGCTACGGAAATCGCGCTCACCGCGCGTGCAAATGCACTGCTGAGACGGCAAGGTGTTCTCACGCCCCTCATCCTTTTCATGGGATTCATCGG
>CAKUIV010000130.1 GCA_934661105.1 uncultured Ellagibacter sp.
CTCCACAACTCGCTTTCAGGTGCCGGAGCCCTTCCCCGCCCCGGGAAGGCGGGCGCCCGGGGAAAGAGGGAGGCCCCGCATGCCGAATCGCATGCGGGGCCTCCCCCGATGAGCCTGATATCACGCGGGCTGGACGAGCTTGACGAACTTGCACTTACCAGGATTCGAGAAGATGCTCGACTTCCGCTATCTGGTCTTCGGGCGTGCTCGCCCCCGCCGTGATGCCGACGGTTTCGCACTCGCCGAACCAGGTGCGCTCAAGCTCTTCGACGCTTTCTATATGGTAGGTGCTCTTGCACACCGCCGCACAGATTTCCGCGAGGCGGGTCGTGTTCGAGGAATTACGCCCGCCGATCACGACCATCGCATCGACGGTACCCGCCAAGTCCGCAGCCGATTCCTGACGTTCGCGCGTCGCAAGGCACACGGTGTCCTTCACCTCCACTTCCACCGAGCGTTGCTCGAGTGCCGACAGCACGTCGGAAAGCGCCTCACGCGTCTGGGTGGTTTGGACGACGACACCGACTTTGCCCTCAAGGCTCGCCGGCACATCGTCGGCCGACGCGGCGACGATGACGCGACCGCCCGCTTCCGTCGCATAGGCGACAAGCCCCTCCACTTCGGGATGGCCCGCCTCTCCCACGACCACAACCTGCCCGCAACTTCGCGCAAGCCGAGCAGCCGCCTTTTGCGCGCGAGCGACATGGGGACATGTTGCATCGACGATGGGAAGGCCTCGGGATTCGATCGCTCGACGCACCTGCGGGGTGACCCCATGGCTGCGGATGATGATCGTCCCAGCCTTCGCCTCGCTCGGCGCGTCGATCGCGCGAATCCCCCGGCGAGCAAGCTCGGAAACGACGTGCGGGTTGTGAATGAGCGGCCCGAGTGTGGACGCACCGCCCTTGTCGTTCGCCGTTTGGAGCGCCATGTCGAGCGCACGCTGCACGCCATAGCATGCGCCTGCCCTTTTCGCGCGAATCACCTTCATGCTAGTGCGCCTCGCCTTCCGATTTCTTCTTCGTCGCCTTCGCCTCTTTCGCAGCGAGGATCTCCTCGGGCGTGTGCTCGGGAATTTCATGGGCGGTGAACACATCGGTGAAGTCGCGGCCGTTCGGGAAAAGCGCGACCATATCGACTTCCTCGCGAGGAATGCGCTTTGAGAGCGCGAAGCACTCGCGCATGGCGTACCACGAGCAGCCGTCGAGCCGATCTTCCTTCGGAAGGAAGTCGAAATCGCTTACGAGCAGCGGCTTCCCAAACTCAATCGTGATCTTGGGGAAATGGATGCACTTCCCTTTCTGCTTGACGTATTCGGCATTGCGCACCGTCATGGGAAGGATGGGAGCATGGCCCATCTTGGCAATGAACGCGGCACCCGAATGGATTTCGGGCGTTTTGGTTCCTTTGCCGCGGCGAGTGCCCTCGGGGAGGATGCCGACGAGCTCGTTGTTCTTAAGGTTGCGCGTCGCGCGCTTGATGGCGACGCGGTCGGCGGCATCGCGCTTGATGGGGAACGCCCCCACGCGCGAAAGGATCTGGCCCACGAGCCCATGCGCATTGTCGAAAAGCGACTCTCGGCCGAGCAGGCGCACCCACTGACTGGGGCGGCACGCAAGGTACATGCAGGCCACGTCGAGAAACGACGTGTGGTTGGCGACGAGCAGCACGCCCGATTTCTTGTTGAACGCACGCAGGTTCTCGCGCCCGTCGACTCGGTAGCGGAAGCAGATCTTGAACACGAAGGCGATGACGGCCCATGCGATGTTGCCGAACCAGTGCGGGATGTGCTTCTCGGTCGACGTGCCGCCGAGGGGCATGTCCCACATTTTCTCGTAGGGAAGAAAAACGCTCATTACAAGTCCTTACCGTATTGCAAGGGGCGCCCGTAGCGCAGGGCGCCCCGATGAAGCGCCGCTAGCGTTCGCTTGCCTGCGCCTTGCGCGCAAGATCGCAGATAAAGTCGATGATTTCCTCAACCGTTTTGCCCGTCGAGTCGAGCATGGCCGCATCGTCGGCAGGGACGAGCGGCGACGTTGCGCGTGACGAGTCGATCTCGTCGCGCTTCTTGATATCGGAGAGCACCTCGTCGTAGTCGACCGATCCGATTCCGCGCTCCTCGTTCTGCTTGACGCGGCGCGTCGCGCGCTCCTCAGCGCTTGCGGTGAGAAAGACCTTCGCCGGCGCTTCGGGGAAGACCACCGTGCCGATGTCGCGACCTTCGACGACGTAGTCGCCCGCCCGCCCGATGCGCTGCTGCTGGGCGACAAGCGCCTCGCGAACCGCGGGATGTGCCGCGCACGGCCCGACAGCCCGATCGATCTCGGCTGTCCTGATGGCGTCGGTCACGTCGATGCCCGAGATGAAGACGCGTTTCGGCGCAGGATCGCCCGCCTCGTGCCCGAAGTCGATCTCGTTGTCGCGCGCGATGGCTCCGAGCGTTTCGGAGTCGTCGAGGGACGCGCCGTCGGAAAGCGCCTTCCACGCGACGGCACGATACATGGCTCCCGTATCAAGACACGAGAAGCCGAGACGCCTCGCCACTTCCTTCGCAACGGTTGACTTACCGGCCCCCGAGGGACCATCGATTGCCACGATCATCTATTCTGCCAGCCTTTCTATATCGACACGGAAATTCGGATAGCTCACGCGCACGGCCTCGAAATCGCGGATCTTCGCGGGAACGCCTCCCGTGAAGCCGACAAGGGACCAGGTCATGGCGAGGCGGTGGTCGCCAAGCGAATCGAAGAGCACGCCTTCGGGAACAGCGAGCCCCGGCTTGCCCTCGATATGAAGGTCGTCGCCTTCGGCCCACGCATGCACGCCGATAAGGGACAGGCCGTCGATGATGGCGGCGAGGCGATCGGTTTCCTTCACGCGCAGCTCGCCCGCCTCGCGGAAAACGGTTTCACCCTCGGCGTGCGCCGCAACGAGGGCGAGTACCGGAATCTCGTCGACGAGGGAGGCTATTTCGCGCCCCTCGATCTCGCACGAGTGAAGTCGGGGCGTGTAAGCGACCGAGACGGTACCGCACGGCTCCTCGCCCGTGGCGCCCGTCGGAGTCGTCGACACATCGGCGCCCATGCGCTCGAGGACGCGCACGAACCCGATACGTGCGGGGTTGAGGCTCACGTTCTCGATGTCAACGACGCTTTCAGGCCTTAGAACCGCAGCGCACGCGATGAACGCGGCCGACGAGGGATCGCCGGGAACATCGACATCGCAGGCGTGAAGCTTCTGCCCGCCTGCGACGGACGCCTCACCCGGAGACGCTTCGACGCGCACACCGAAACCAGGAAGCATGAGTTCGGTGTGGTTGCGGGAAGGCGCGGGCTCATGCACGCTCGTCGTGCCGGAAGCGAAAATCCCGGCAAGCATGATCGCCGTTTTGAGCTGGGCCGATGCGACGGGGGAATCGTAGTTCAGAGCAACAAGGGAACGCGTGCCCTCGATCGTGAGCGGCAAGGTCTTTGCGCCTGCGGGGGAAAAACGCGCGCCCATGAGCTCGAGCGGGTCGGCGATGCGCCGCATCGGACGGCGGCGCAGGGAGGCGTCGCCGGTGAGATCGGCCGAAACGCCCCACGGCGCGAGCACGCCCATGAGCAGGCGCACCGTCGTTCCCGAGTTCCCGCAGTCGATGGGGCCTTCGGGCTGCGCCGGGCCGAGTTCGCCCCAACCCGTCACCTCGCCGGCGAGGCTACCGTCGGGCTGCTTCTCGAGCGAAACCTCCGCGCCAAGAGCCCGAACGGCGCCGATCGACGAGCGCACATCGGCGGAATCGAGCACGCCGGAAAGATGCGAAGCGCCTTCGGCCATGGCAGAAAAGAGCACCGCGCGGTGAGAGATGGATTTGTCGCCCGGAACGCGCACGGTGCCGCGCAACGGTTTCGCAAGCGGCTCGATGACCGTGATCGGCGCGTCGCACGCCACGGTTTCGCTAGTCGACATGGGTGTACTCCTTCGGGGTCAGCGGATTGAACGACACCGAGAAGCCGGCTCCGATGAGCTTGGAGGAAAGGTTGCCGATGTCGCCCTCGTCAGTGAGAACGAGCGAGAGCACCGCTCGATCCTCGGTGATGTGGTCGATGTCGATCGATTGGATGTTGCAGCCCGCCGAGCTCGCGATCGTGGTGACCTCGGCGACCACGCCTTTGCGATCCGACATGGGAATACGGACCTCGAGGAGCTTGTCGGTAGAGGGCACCCAGGCAACGGGGAGCGCGCGGCGCGCGTCTGCCGCTTCGGTGAGCAAGCGCGTCGTCCGCTCGCGATCACGGCTTTCGATGGCATCTGCGAAGTCGCCGACGATGCCCTGCATCTCGCGCAAACCGGAGGCGAGCGCATCGGCGTTGTCGAATGCGATGCCGCACCATAGCTTCGCGGATCCGGCGGCGATACGCGTGGAGTCTTTGAAACCGCCGGCGGCGAGACGCATGAGCGACTGCTGGGCGTCGGCATGGCGGCTCGCAAGCTGCACGAGGGACGCGGCGACGATGTGAGGCACGTGGCTGACCACGGCGATCGAGCGGTCGTGCTCTTCGGGAGCGAGCGCCACCACGCGCGCGCCGAAGCTCGTGATGAGTTCATGCAATCGTTGGAAATGCTCGGGCGGCGTATCGGAATCGGGGCAGAGAATCCAGTTCGCTCCCTCGAACAAATCGGCGCGCGCGCCGTCGATGCCGTTTTTCTCGGAACCGGACATAGGATGCCCCGGCACATAGTTATGCCGGTGGGGCAGGATCTCGGCTGCCGCCTTGAGAATATGGGACTTCGTGGAAAGCGTGTCAGTCACGACGCCGCGATAGCCCCATTCGGCGAGACGCTCGAGGTAGCCGTCGACCGCGGCCACCGGGGTTGCGAGGACGACGAGCTCGGCTTTCGTCTTCACGAAGTTCGCGAACGCCTCGCCGTCGGGGGCGCCGGCCTCGTGCACCCAGCCGCGCGCCACCGCTTCCCCGCAGCTGCGCGCGTCGACGTCGACGCCGAAAAGCTCGACGTCAGGGTCGGCCTTCGCGATGGACGCCGCGAGCGACGCGCCGATAAGCCCCAGCCCGACGATCGCGATGCGGTCGAAGCCATGGGGCTGAGAGGTTGTCTGTTCATCGGACATGCGGATTGCCTTTTCTTCTTCTCGCGCCTGCGGCCCCTGTGGCTGCAGGACGGCGATGGATTATTGTACCCCGTCTTCGCCTGCGCATGCCCGGCGAAGCGCGTCGACTTCGGGCCCGGAAAGCTCGCGCCACGAACCGCGGGCGAGATTTCCCAGGTCGAGCGGCCCGAACGAGGCGCGATGGAGCGCGATGACGGGATGGCCCACCGCTTCGAGCATGCGACGCACCTCGCGCTTGCGCCCTTCGCG
>CAKUIV010000131.1 GCA_934661105.1 uncultured Ellagibacter sp.
GAAGTATTCCGACCCTGGCAGCACGGTTACGCTTCGGGTGCATGAAACGCCGCGCGACGACGGCATTTCCGACGTGCTGTTCTCGGTTGAAGACGAGGGTTTCGGCATCGACGAGGAGAACCAGAAGCGCATTTTCCAGAAATTCGAGCAGGTCGACACGACGTCGGCTCGTCAGCAGGGGACGGGTTTGGGGCTTGCGATCTGCAATCGCCTCGTCCGCATGATGGGAAGCCGCATTGAGCTTGAAAGCGAAGTGGGCCGCGGCAGCACGTTCTCCTTTACCCTGCGTTTGAGGACCGCGACGCCGCGCGAAGCCTCTCGAGCGAAGCAGCTGCCCGTTCGCGACTTTACGGGCCAGCGCGTTCTCGTGGCCGAGGACAACGAGCTCAACATGGAGATCGTGACGACGATGCTTTCCGACATGGGGCTTGAAGTCGACGGCGTGTCGGACGGAAAGCAGGCGGTCGATGCGTTTTCCCGCTCGCCCGAGGGATTCTACGACGCGGTTATCCTCGACGTGATGATGCCGGTTATGAACGGGCTCGAAGCGGCGAGCGCCATTCGCTCGCTCGACCGCGCCGACGCGTCGCGAGTCTTCATCGCCGCAGCGAGCGCGAACGCGTTCGATGACGACATCAAGCGCTCGCTCGCAAGCGGCATGAACGCGCATCTGTCGAAACCGATCGAGCCCGACAAACTCGCGGCGATGCTTTCAAGCGCTCTCGCTTCGACGAAGTGACGCTTGGCTGCGAATGCGCCCCTCTTTCGCCTCACGCCGGCGAACGGCTGTGGTTATCGAGGATATGGCTGCTCGCGTTGGCCCAAGACTTGTTCTTCGCGTATAATCAAACGGTTTGAATTCCATGCGCTTTTACGGCGCATGTTGCGAGTAATCTTCGGGAAAGGCTGGGTCGCTTTCATGGCGAGCAACTACAAAAAAACGATGAACCTGCCTACGACCGACTTCGCGATGAGGGGCAACCTGCCCAAAAACGAGCCCGTGCGCTTGGCGAAGTGGGAAGAGGACCACGTTTACGAGAAGCTGCAGGAAAAGAACAAGGACAACGAGCCGTTCGTCCTGCATGACGGTCCTCCGTACGCGAATGGCCCGATTCACCTCGGCCATGCCCAGAACAAGATCTCCAAGGACATGATCAATCGCTACAAGGCGATGCGCGGGTTCCGCACCCCTTACGTGCCCGGCTGGGACTGCCACGGCCAACCGATCGAACATAAGGTCGAGACGATGCTCGGCACCGAGAAGTTCAACCAGCTTCCGACCGAGAAGATCCGCGAGCTGTGCCGCAAGATGGCGGTCGAGCAAGTCGACACGCAGCGCCAGGGCTTCAAGCGCTTGGGCGTGCTCGCCGAATGGGAAAACCCCTACCTCACGTATGTGAACGACTACGATGCCACCGACATCGAGATCTTCAAGGCGATCTACGACCGCGGCGCGATCTACCGCGGGCGCAAGCCGGTCCATTGGTGCTCTCACTGCCATACGGCGCTCGCCGAGGCGGAAATCGAGTACGGCGACGAGGTGAGTCCCGCGATCTTCGTCCGTTTCGAGATGACGACCACGCCCGCCGGCCTCGAAGCGTGGGCCGGCAAGCTCTTCGTCGACATCTGGACGACGACGCCGTGGACCTTGCCCGCAGACGACGCGGTCATTCTGCACCCCGAGGCGGAATACGTCGCCGTCATCCACGACGGCGCGGCCGAAATCATGGCGAAGGAGCTTGCCGAGCGCGACTGCGAGAAATTCGGCTACGGCGAGGCGAAGCTCGTTTGCGGCGATGGCGGCGAGCCGTGGTGCATGACGGGCGAAGAGCTTGCGCATAACAAGTACAAGCAGCCCATCTTCGGCGACGATGGCGTCGAAGGCGAGTTCATCTACGCTGACTACGTCACGCTCGACGATGGCACGGGAATCGTGCATGCCGCTCCCGGCCATGGCGTCGACGACTACCTTGCCGGCATGAAGTTCGGCATCCCGGTTGTCATGCCCGTCGATGACGACGGCCGCTTCTACAAGGGCGAGGGCATGGGCACGGGCGGCCCGTGGTCCGGCATGGAAGTGAACGAGGCCAACCCGAAGATCATCGAGTGGCTGCGCGAGCGCGGCACGCTCATCCTCCATGAAGACATCAACCACAGCTACCCGCACTGCTGGCGCTGCAAGCAGCCGGTCATCTTCCGCGCGACGAGCCAGTGGTTCGTGTCGATGGACAAGAAGCTCGACGACGGCCGCTCGCTTCGCGAAGAGGCGCTCGAGGAACTCTCGAAGGTCGATTTCTACCCGGCGCACGCCATCAAGCGCATCGGGTCCATGGTCGAGGGCCGACCCGACTGGTGCATCTCGCGCCAGCGCAACTGGGGCGTGCCTATCCCGGCTTTCACCTGCGAAGACTGCGGCGAGACCATTGTGAACGACGCGACGCTCGATGCGGTCATCGAGCTGTTCCGCGAGAAGGGGTCGGATTGCTGGTTCACCGACGACCCGAAGGACTACCTCGGCGACGCCTGCGTGTGCTCCAAGTGCGGCGGGCATAACCTGAAGGCCAACAAAGACATCCTCGACGTGTGGTGGGACTCCGGCGTCTCGCACACCGCCGTGTGCAAGCACCGCGACAACCTCGTGTTCCCGGCGAACATGTACCTCGAAGGCTCCGACCAGCATCGCGGCTGGTTCATGAGCTCGCTCATGACCTCGGTCGGCGCCTACGGCGTCGCTCCCTACAAGTCGGTCGTCTCGCAGGGCTTCACGCTCGACGGCCAGGGGCGCAAGATGTCCAAGTCGCTCGGCAACGTCATCGACCCGAACAAGGAATGCGAGGCTCGCGGCGCCGACGTCATGCGCCTGTGGGTTTCCTCGGTCGACACGTCGAACGACGTGCCCTGCGACGACTCGATCCTCTCGCACGTCGGCGAAGCGTATCGCAAGATCCGCAACACCCTGCGTTTCCTGCTTGGCGAGCTCGAGGGCCAATTCGACCCTGCGACCGACGCGATCGCGACCGATGAATTGCTCGCGTACGACCAGCTTGCGCTCGCGCGCATGTGCCACATCCACGAAACGGTGACCGAAGCCTACGAGGGCTACCGCTTCAACGCGGTGTACCACACGGTCTACGACTACGTGACCGAGCTTTCCAACGGCTATCTCAACGCGACTAAGGACCGCGTCTACTGCGGTGCGAAGGACGGCAAGGAGCGTCGCAGTGCGCAGACCGTCTGGGCGCAGATCCTCTCGATGCTCGTGCACGATCTTCAGCCGATTCTCGCGTTCACCTGCGACGAGGTCATGGCGTACCTGCCCGAATCCCTTCGCGAGGGGCGGGAACATGCAGCGCTCCTTAGCTGGTTCAAGGCTCCGTGGACGGCGGAAGAGGCCGCGGAAAAGCTCGCTGCGTACGGCGAGCTTTCGAAAGCGCGCGACGCGTTCACCAAGGCGTTCGAGGAAGCGAAGGCGTCTGGTGCCGTGACCGAGAACACGAGCCAGGCTGCACGCGCGAAGCTCACGCTGCCCGCCGAAACGGCGTCTGCCCTCGCCGGGGTCGACCTCGCCGAGGTGTTCGTGTGCTCGACAGTCGACGTCGTTTCGGGCGACGAGATTTCCTGCGACGTCGCGCCTGCGGAAGGCGAGAAGTGCCCGCGCTGCTGGAACGTTCGCGTGCTCGGCGGCAACGCCAACCATCCGCATGTGTGCGAACGCTGCGGCGACGTGCTCGATGCTATCGGATTCTCCGAGGAGGAATAGCGCTTGGGCGCATTGCAAGACCAGGACAATGCATGCGCGGCACGCGATGCCGCGCATGCGACGGACGCCGAGTTCCTCGCTCATCCCGAGGAGTCCGCGTCTTCGCGAACCGCCCGCGCCAGGCGCCGGCGGTTCGCCCTGTTCATTCCCGTTGCGATCGTTTGGATCGTCATCGATCAGGTGTCAAAGGCGTATGTCGACGGCACGTTCCAGCCAGGCCAGGTGATAAGCGACCCGATCGTCGGCATCTTCCGCTTCCATTACGTGTGCAACACCGGCGGTGCATGGAGCATCTTCTCGGGCGCAACCTGGGCTCTCGTCGCCTTTTCCCTTGTCGTGTGCGCGGCGCTCGTCGTTTACCTCTTCGTCAGCGCGCGCGAGGCGTCGGCGGGCGAGGCGTTCGGGCTTGCGCTTGTCGTCGCAGGTGGCATCGGCAACGCGATCGACCGTTTCACGCTCGGATTCGTCGTCGACTTCATCGAGCCGACCTTTATTGATTTCCCCATATTCAACATCGCCGATATCGGCGTGACATGCGGGTTCGTCATCTTCTTCGTCGCGCTTCTTGCGCGTGAACACGCGAACTCGAAAAAAGGAGGCGCTACCGAATGAGCCGCATGCTGAGCTACTCGGCTGGAAGCGACGACGCGGGCATCCGCCTCGATGCGCTTCTCGCCGCCAAGGCGTGCTACCCCAGCCGAAGCGCTGCCGCGCGTGCCATCGAAGTGGGCGCGGTGTACGTGAATGGAAATCAGGTTCCGAAGAAATACGCCGTCTGCGCAGATGATCACATCGTGTACGAGGTCGAGGAGGAGGCGGAGCCCGGCCCCGTTTCCGGCCAGCCGATCGATCTCGACATCCGCTATGAGGACGACGACCTCATCGTACTGTCGAAGCAGGCGGGGCTTGTGTGCCATCCTTCGGTCGACCACTTTGACGGCACGCTGGTAAACGCGCTCATCTACCATTGCGGCGCCGACCACTTGTGCAACGTGCAGGGCGAGGACGACCGCCTTGGCATCGTCCATCGGCTCGATCGCGATACGACGGGGCTCATGCTCGCGGCGAAGAACGACGCGAGCGGCTACGCGCTCATGGAGGATATTCGCGACCGTGCGGTCGATCGGCACTACCTTGCGCTCACGCACGGCATCATTGCGCCCGATACCGGCATGATTGACGCGCCGATCGCCCGCAGCGCCAACGAACGCACGCGCATGGCCGTGCGCGACGTGCCTTCCGCTCGCGATGCGGTGACGACGTTCAGGGTGCTCGAGCGCTTCGAGGCCGGGGTGCACGACGACGGTTACACGCTCATCGACTGCAAGCTCTTCACCGGGCGAACGCATCAGATCCGCGTTCACCTTCAATACGCGAAGCACCCGCTTGTGGGCGATCCGGTGTATACGGCGAACGGACCGAAAGACGCGCGCGCCCAGCTCGGGCTTGCGCGGCAGTTCCTCCACTCGTTCAAGCTGCGCTTCGACCACCCGATGACGGGAGAGTCCCTTTCGTTCGCGGACAACCTGCCGAGCGATTTGGCGAAGGCGCTCGCGGGGCTCGCCCCACGCAGCCGCG
>CAKUIV010000132.1 GCA_934661105.1 uncultured Ellagibacter sp.
CGACGAGACCGACCTGTCCGGCCTGCGCATCGCCATCGACCTCAAGCGCGGCGTCGACCCCGAGCTGCTCATGGCGAAGCTGTTCCGCTCCACCACGCTGCAGGACTCGTTTTCGTGCAACTTCAACGTGCTCGTCGACGGCTACCCGCGCGTCATGGGCGTGCGCCAGATCCTCGGCGAGTGGGTCGCGTGGCGCGTGGATTCGACGCGCCGGCGCATCAACTTCGATCTGGGGAAGAAGACCGACCGGCTGCACCTGCTGCACGGCCTTGAAGCCATCCTGCTCGACATCGACAAGGCCATCGCCATCATCCGCAACACCAAGCTCGAGGCCGAGGTCGTGCCCAACCTCATGAAGGGCTTCGACATCGACCAGGTGCAGGCCGAGTTCGTGGCCGAGCTGAAGCTGCGCAACATCAACGAGGAGTACATCTTAAACCGCACGAAGGATATCGCCAAGCTGGAAGCCGACATCGCCGAGCTCAAGGACACGCTTTCGAGCGAGGGGAAGATCAAGCAGGTCATCAGCGACGAGCTCGCCGCCGTGAACAAGAAGTACGTCACGCCGAGAAAGACGGGCCTCGTGTCGCCGAGCGAGGTCGTGGAAGTGAGCCTGGAGCCCGAGGTGGAGGAATACCCCGTCACCATGATGCTGTCGCGCGAGGGTTACCTGAAGAAGATGACCGACCGCGTGCTGCGCAAGGCGACGACGCTCAAGTACAAGGACGGCGACGAGCCCTTCATCGAGTTCCCGTCGTCGAACACCCACGAGCTTTTGGTCTTCACCGACCGCCAGCAGGTGTACAAGTGCAAGGTGGCCGCGTTCGAGGACACGAAGTCGGCGCAGCTCGGGTCGTATCTGCCTACCGACCTGGAAATGGACCCCGACGAGAACGTCACGTGGGTCATCGACCCCGAGGACTACCAGGCCGACGTGCTGTTCGTGTTCGAGAACGGCCGTGTGGCGCGCGTCGCCTTGTCGGGCTACGTCACGAAGACAAACCGCAAGCGCCTGAAAAACGCGATCTACGGCGGGTCCAGGCTTCTGTACGCCACCGTGTTGAAGGAGAACCGAGACCTGGCCTTGGTATCGAGCGATCAGCGGCTCGTGAACTTCAACACGCAGCTCCTGAAGACGAAGACGACAACGAGCACCCAAGGCGTGGTGGCCTTCACCGCAAAGGGAAACCGCATCGTGACCATGGTGGGCACGGCCGAGGAGTTTCTGGGCGGCACCGCCGACGCGGAGAAGTTCCGCGCGCAAAGCCTGCCCTCCTCCGGCGCGCCCCTGAAGGAAACGGACATGAAGAGCCTGTTCGACCTCGAGGAATAACGAAGGTCCAGAAGGCTTGGTGCCATCTGGACCTTCCGGGCCACCTGGGCATCAGAGAGCCCAGTCGGCGCTTTCGCGCTGCAGTTCCAGCATGCGGCGGTATCTGCCGTCGGGCTTCTCGCGCAATTCAGCAGGGCTTCCCTGCTCGACCACGCGGCCGCCGTCGAGCACCACGATCTTGTCGGCGTTGTCGACCGTGCGCATGCGGTGCGCGATGACGAGCACGGTCTTTCCCGCAAGCAACTCGGAGAGCGCTGCCTGCACCTGCGTCTCGTTCTCCACGTCGAGCGAGGCCGTGGCCTCGTCGAGAAGCACGATCGGGGCGTTTTTCAGCAAGGCGCGCGCAATCGAGATACGCTGTCGCTCGCCGCCCGAAAGCCGGCCGCCGTTCTCGCCGATCATCGTAGCGTACCCTTCGGGCATGCGTTCCACGAACTCGTCGCACCGCGCCGCATGGGCTGCGGCCAGCACTTCCGCATCGGTTGCGTTCTTGTTGCCGAGGCGGATGTTTTCCAGCACGGTATCGTCGAAGAGCACCACGTCTTGGAACACCTCGGAGTAATCGCGAAGCAGCGTTTCGGGGTCGACGGTGGAGACGTCGACGCCGCCCACGTAAACCGCGCCCGAGTCCACGTCCCAGAAGCGCGAAGCGAGCTTGACCGCCGTGCTCTTGCCCGATCCGGATGCGCCCACAAGCGCTGTGACCTGTCCGCTTTCGGCAGTGAACGACACACCATCCAAAACGCTTTCCCCGTCGGCGTAGGAAAAGCCCACGTTGTCGAATACCACGTCATGGCTTTGTGGGTTAAACGTGGTACCGCCCGTTTGAACAGGCTCGTTCTCGATAGCGCGCATGCGATCGAGGCTCAAGCCCATGTCCATCAGCTCGGCGATGGCCTGTAAGATGACGTTGATGGGGTCGTAAACCCTCGTCACCGCCAGCAGGTACACGAAGAACACGAGGAAGTCGACCTGACCGGCCACAAGCAGCATCGTCCCCACCACGATGACGGACGCGATCCCCAGGCGCAAGAAACCTTGGGCGGAGCACACCGCCACGCCCATAGCCAGCTCGGCGCCGATCTTCTCTCGCTCGAAGCGGTCGATGCGGCAGTCGAGCTCGTCCTGGAACGCACCGACCTTGTTGAGCGAGCGTATCTCGCAATGGCATTCGAGATATTCCTGCAGCTTGTCGGCTAGAGCAAGGGATGCCGCGCTCTTCTTCGCGGTATGGGATTTCTGGATGCGCATGGTTAAAAGCAGCGCCGCAAGCGCCACGGGGATGGGCCAGAGCGCAGATGCCGCCAACCTCCAGTCGAAGGCGAACATCATGACGGCGAACACCAACGTCGAAACTCCCATGCCGAAGATCTGCGGCATGGTGTGCGAGAACAGACGCTCCTGGTCAGAGCAGTCTTTCATGATGACGCCCGTCAAGTCGGCCAAGTCACGTTTCCCAAAGAACGAGAGCGGCAGCATCCGCAGACGCTCCGCGATGGCGATGCGCTTGCGGGCGCTTTCCTGGTACACCACCGTGTAGGTCCTGCCGTATTCCCACATCTGCGTGACGAATATCACGGCAAGCGCCGCCACGATGCCCACCGCGTAGGGCCCCAAGTCGGGCAAGCCGGCACCGGGGTCGGCCAGATATCCGATGAAATCGCTCGTGACGAAGTACAGCACCACGATGGGCAGCATCAGCATCAGGTTCGCCAACGCGCAAAACCCGGCGCCGCGCACGAAGTCCTTCATGCCCTGGTCGGTCAGGGCGAAAGCGTTTTGAAGTCTACGCCACACGGCTGCCACTCCCCTCGATCCTCCACATCGCGCTCGTTCGGTAGTCGTGCCACATGCGCGCATACAGCCCGCCTTGCGCGACAAGCTCCTCGTGAGCGCCTTGCTCCACGACAGAACCCCGGTCGATGACGAAGATCCGGTCCACGTTCGCGACGGTCGACAGGCGATGCGCGATCATGAGCACCGTCTTGTCCTTGCAAAGCGTCGCGAGAGCGGCCTGGATCAGCGCCTCGTTTTCAGGGTCGGCGAAGGCCGTCGCCTCGTCGAGAACCACGATCGGGGCGTCTTTCAGGATGGCTCGGGCAAGCGCGATGCGCTGGCGCTCGCCCCCGGAAAGATATATGCCCGCTTCCCCCACCACGGTGTTCGCGCCTTCGGGGAATTTGGCGACGATGTCGTCGCACTGAGCCGCATGAAGCGCTGCGAGCACCTCGGCATCGCTTGCTTGGGGACGGCCCGCGCGCACATTGTCGGCCAGGCTCCGTTTGAACAGCTGATCGTTTTGGAACACGAATGCGACCGCGTCCATCAGCTCCTCGCCGGGAATGCGCCGCACATCCGCCCCGCCCACGAGCACAGCACCCGTATCCACGTCCCAGAAGCGCGGGATGAGCGACGCGAGCGTCGATTTGCCGCCGCCCGACGGGCCGACGAGCGCCACCGTCGCCCCAGCGGGAACGGAAAGCGACACGTCGCGCAGCACCGGCTCCTTCGACCCCGGGTACGAGAAGCTGACGTTTCTGAACTCGACGCTCGCCTCCTTCGGGTGGAGCGCGTTCGCGGCTTCCACCTCGGCAACAGGGGCGACCTCCATGATCGTGTTCATACGCCGCAGCGCGTCTTCCGCGATCATGACGGCCTCCGACGAGTACATGACCTTCGACATCATCGTGGTCGTCATCGCCGAAAAGAACGAATAGAACAGGAAATCGACCAGGAAAACCGGGAAATCGGGAGCCGTGGCCGCAAGCACGATGCCGGCAGGCACGAGCACTGCGAAGGTCGAGTTGATCGCGACCAACTGCACGACCTGCGGCTTTCGGCAGTATTCCGTGTAGTTCGTCGCCATATCGCGATAGTCGACGATCGCCTCGTGGAACGCCCTGAACGAAAGCACCGTCTGCTGGAACACCTTCACCACCGGAATGCCGCGAACGTATTCGGTTGCCGCTGCGCTCATGCGCATGAGCGCAGCCTGGTAAAGCTCCATGAAATGACGGCCGCCCTTCGCGTCCTCGCGGCCCATCATCCACCACATCGCAGCGAAGGACACGGCGATGGGAGCGAGACACAGAAGCCCCATCCTCCAATCGAACAAAAACGCCACGACGAGGAATACGACCGGGGTGGCGAAAGAACCGACGAAATCCGGCAATTTATGGGCGATGAGGTCTTCGGTTTGGCCCGCGCACCCATCGATCACGCGGCGTAGCTCGCCCGACGAATGCGCGCTGAAGTACCCCATCGGGATGCGTGCCACATGGCGCACCATCGCCTTGCGCATGTTCGCCGCAATGCGGAAGGCTGCCAGATGCGAGGCCATGAGCGCACCGAAGTACACGACGATGCCCAGCACGGCGAACACCACGGCGAGCACAGCCCAGAGAGCCGCCGACGACGCCTCGCCCCAGTTCGGGAACACCGAGATCAAGTCGCGCACCACGAACCACACGCACACGAGGGGCATCACGGTGAGCACGGCGTTTACGACCGAGAGCACGCACCCCGCATACGCCAGCGCGCGGCGCTTGCCGGCGAACCCCAAAAGCTCGACGATCGCGTTCTTCTTGGCA
Organism: uncultured Ellagibacter sp.; assembly: GCA_934661105.1. Classification (GTDB taxonomy): domain Bacteria; phylum Actinomycetota; class Coriobacteriia; order Coriobacteriales; family Eggerthellaceae; genus Ellagibacter. The sequence goes on from CAKUIV010000132.1 coordinate 4,924, forward strand.
GGTGGCTTGCCCTCCGCAACGTTCCGCGCCGTCGGCTCCGAGGCGTCGACATCTTGTCGCATTGCGTTTTCCATTTCCGACTCGCCCTACATGCCGAGCTTGGCGAAGTGCTTCGAAAACACCTTGGTCCCGATGAATCCGCCGACAAGGCCGCCGGCGATGGTGACGATGCCGGTGACGACGCCCATCGGGCTTAAGATGGAGTTGACGAGCGTTTGGCCGTATTCGAGGGTCATGCCGGCCTGGACGCACATCTCGGCGTAGGCGTTGCCCATCATGAGGATGAGCGAGATCTGCCCCAGCCAGAAGCAGAACGTGAACGCGGCGAAAGCGCAGATGAGCTTGGCCTTCGTGCGCTTTTGCGGATCGCCTGCGATAAGCTCGGCCA
>CAKUIV010000133.1 GCA_934661105.1 uncultured Ellagibacter sp.
GCCATTAGACGACACCCCAACTAAAACTTGCCGGTGCGTCTCTCACTTCCGTGAGGCGCAAGCGCAGGAAAGTATATTACGCGTGTCCCTGCCGTCCGTCAACCCCTTTTTCAAACTTTTTTTGAAAAAGGGGTTTCAACACCGAAAACAACGTGCGATCAAGCACTTTGCCACATATGGTCGAGCGGGCCGCTCCCCTGCCCCAAGTCCAAATGCGCCGAAAGAGCACCGGTAAGATACTCCTTGGCGGCAAGAACCGCGTCGGGGACGGAAAGTCCCTGCGCGAGGCCGCACGCAATGGCGGAGGAAAGCGTGCACCCGGTGCCATGGGTGTTCGAAGTTGGAATCGCCTTATGACGGAACCAATGGATGCCGCCATCGGACGTCGCAAGAACGTCATTGGCGTCGTGCGAGCCGTGCCCGCCCTTCACGAGGACATTCGTGCCCAAAGACGCGGCAAGACACGCCGCCGCCTGTTCGCACGAGCGCTCGTCAGGAAGGTCGTGGCCGTAGAGGACCTGCGCCTCGGGAATGTTCGGCGTGATGACGCGCGCCCGAGGCAGAAGCTCCGTCGCAAGCGCAGACACGGCGTCTTCCCCTATGAGACGCGCCCCGCTTGTGGCAACCATCACAGGGTCGACCACGATGTTCTCAGCATGCCATGCGTCGAGACCACGGGCAATTGCGCGGATGATCTCGACAGACGACACCATGCCGATTTTCACGGCATCGGGGCGGATGTCTGAGAACACCGCGTCGATCTGCTCGGTGACGAAGCCGGCGGGCACCTCGTGCACCCCCGTCACGCCGAGCGTGTTCTGCGCGGTGAGCGCCGTGATCACCGTTTCCGCGAACAAATGATGCGCCGCTATCGTCTTTATGTCCGCCTGGATGCCGGCGCCGCCGCTCGAATCAGACCCGGCAATGCTCACGACCGCCTTCATGCGATCCTCCTATTTCTCAAGCAACGTCACGACGTCGTCGGTCGAAAGGATGCGCGCAGCATAGCAGGTCTTGAAGTACTCGAGGCCCTCTTCCTGGTTGCCGACGAGGAACGTCGCCGTCGCGTCGGATGCGACGATGAGGTTGTAGTTGTTGAAATACGCATCGGCAAGCGTGTGGCGCACGCAGATGTTGGTGTCCATGCCCGTGCAAATGAGCGTGTCGATGCCAAGCTCGTCGAGCAGAAGGCGCAACCCCGTCTGGAAGAACGCGCTGTAGCGGCGCTTCTCGATGGTGTAGTCGCCTTCCTGCGGATGGAGCAGCGGCGAGGTTTGCGCCTCGGGGGTACCGGCAATGCCGTGTTCCCCCCACAGAAGAAGCTCGCGGTCGAGACCGGAAATGTGCGCGTCATTGGCATAGATGACGGGAACGCCCGCCTCGCGCGCCGCGTCCGCGATGCGCGCGGTGTTTTCGATAGCGGGCATAATCACCCCTTCGAGCGGACCGCCCGTAGGATCGCCCAACTCGTCGATCACGAGCAGGGCCGTCTTCTTCGCGTTGAATTGCGCAAGGTCGAGTTGTTCGCTGTTGTTCTCGTCTCCGAGCATGAGATTCTCCTCTATTGATAGGGAACTATTCATTATCCAAGTCGATGACCAGGCCGTCCATGATTTTATTGACCGTGCGGACAGCGCACATCTTGCCGCACATCGTGCAGGTTCCTTCGTTTTCGGGCGGCGCGCTCTCGAACACCTTGCGCGGGCGCACCGGGTCGATCGCAAGGGAGAACTGCTCGTCCCAGTCCATGCGACGGCGGGCGTCGCTCATGCGGGCATCGCGTTCACGGGCACCGGGTATGCCTTTCGCGATGTCGGCGGCATGCGCCGCGATCTTCGTGGCGACAAGGCCGTCGCGGACATCTTGCGCATCGGGCAGGCGCAAATGCTCGGCCGGCGTGACGTAGCAGAGGAAATCGGCGCCCGAAGACGCGGCGATCGCTCCTCCGATAGCTGCGGTGATGTGATCGTAGCCCGGCGCGACATCGGTGACGAGCGGGCCCAAAACGTAGAACGGCGCGTTATGGCACAGACGTTTCTCGAGCTTCATGTTCGCAGCGATCTCATCGATGGCCATATGCCCCGGACCCTCGACCATGACCTGCACGCCAGCGTCCCACGCCCGCTTCGTGAGCTTCCCGATTTCGATGAGTTCGGCGATCTGGCCGGCATCAGTGGCGTCGTAATTGCATCCAGGGCGCATCGCGTCGCCGATGGAGATGGTCACGTCGTGCTCATGGAGGATTTCGAGCACCTCGTCGTAATGCTCGTAGAACGGGTTCTCGTTACCCGTGGCTTCCATCCACGCGAAGATGAGCGAGCCGCCGCGCGAAACGACGTTCATGAGACGCCCGGTTTCCTTGAAGGACTCGATCGTTCGGCGGTTCATACCGGCGTGGATGGTCACGAAGTCGACGCCATCCTCGGCATGCCGGCGCACCACGTCGAGGAAGTCCTCGGCCGTGATGGAAACGAGTGCTTTCTCGAGGTACCCGATGGCGTCGTACATGGGAACGGTGCCGATCATGGCCGGCGATTTTTCGATCAGACGCGTGCGGAATGATTGCGTCTTGCCGCTATTCGACAAATCCATGATCGCTTCGGCGCCAAGTTCGAGCGCAATGTCGACCTTCTCCCATTCGACCTGTTCGTCAGCAAGATCGCCCGAGATTCCCAAGTTCACGTTCACCTTCGTGCGCAGTCCGTCCCCGACTCCTTCGGGCGAAAGCGACGTATGATGGATGTTGGCCGGAATAGCGATGCGTCCGGCGGCGACTCCCTCGCGGATGAACTCGGGCGTGCGACCCTCCTTTTCCGCGACGATGCGCATCGCGGGCGTTATCTCTCCCGCTTTCGCGTAATCGATTTGAGTGATCAAGGCATGCGAAGCTTCGTGACGTTGCGTCATCGTGATTCTCCCTTCGTTGGCATTACCCACATCAGGTTCGTTTCGGGTCGAAGCGGAAAGGCGCTTCCTCTCAGCCCGCCGCGCGGATACCCCGCCAAGTCGAGCTCCCCGGTATATGGATGTGCGACGCGATTATACGTCAGCGAGCTTTCGTTCCGAGGCATCATTCGTCGGATGGGTAAGCGGATAGAAAACGTACAGCGTTCCCGCCTCGACGCTGACGGCCGCAGATTCGCCGACAAGCTCGTTGGAAAGCCCCAGCGAGGTGCGATTCGAGAGCGGCGCGTCGTCGATGGTGTACTCGAGCCCGCGTTCGATGACGCCGTAAGACGTATCGTTCGCCGAGAAGACGGACACGGTGCCCACGTCGAGCGCACAGGGGAGTTCGAACACGTCGGGCCCCGTGACGCAACGCACCGCGAAGTCATCGCCGATGCCGGTGACGTAGATTCCCTTCTCGGAGTAGCGCGCGAAAAGCTGGAGGTTTGCGAGCGTGTGATCAAGGCGCTTCGCAAGCGCGCCGTAGATATAGAGCTCCTGGTTATCCCAGAACACGGCCTTCTCCATCGCAAGCTCCATGTCGCTTTTGTCCTTCTTCACGGGATGGCGCGACACGCGACGGCATTTGGGGACATATCCAAGCGAATCAAAGTCGCCCACCGCCATGTCGACCTCGCGACCGATGGCCTCAAGCGACGCGAACCCGGCGTCGACGGCGATCACCATGTCGAACGTTCCCGCCGCATCGAGCGCCTTGAAGTGCTCGGCATTGAAATCGACCGCTCCGACAAGCGCACACGTTCCCATGATGATATGTGTCCTTTCGATTGCGAGGTGCGACTACGTGGTACACTATTATACGCGAGTGGGCCAAACGGTCGCGCGCCCTTGCGGGCGTGAGGAAAGTCCGGGCTCCAAAGGGCAAGATGCCAGCTAACGGCTGGGCGGGGCGACCCGACGGATAGTGCCACAGAAAAGAAGACTCCCCTTCTCGTTAAGGGGAAAAGCTGAAACGGTGCGGTAAGAGCGCACCAGCGCGCCGGCAACGGCGTGGCTTGGTAAACCCCATCTGGAGCAAGCGCAAATAGGAACGCGATACGGCCGCCCTTCCGTGCGTTCGGGTTGCGTGCTTGAGACGCGTGGCGACACGCGTTCGAGATAAATGGCCGTCCCAACGACAGAACCCGGCTTATCGACCCACTCGCCTTTCTTTTTCCACCTACAGTGCGAATAGCATGTTCTCTTTTGGGCGTTGGTACAGAGGCACTCGCTCTGCCAGCATGAAAGTAAAACGACCCCGGCGTGAACCAGGGTCGTTTCGTAGAGCTATCCGTGGGCTCTCTGCGCGCGCGACGGCGGGGACTCGCCGAAGCCCCAAGTCGCCTTTGTGACGTTCGAGGCTTTATCCTACCGTGCCCTTGGCAGCTTCCTAGTCGAGCTCGTCGAACGTGAAGTCGTCGTCCGCGTCACCGAAACCCGAGAGGTCCTTCTCCACTGCGGAGGGCATGGGGGTTGCAGCCGCCACCGCGACATTGCCCGTCTGCGGCGTGGAGTACGCCACAGGCTCGGCGTTGATCGGGGCCTGAACCTGCGGCATTGCATCGGTGCTGTCGGTGTAGTGCGCAGGCGCAGCAGTGTTTTGCAACCCACCGCCGATTTCGGCGAGCTTGCGGGAAGCGTCATTGATGAAGTCGGTGAGCAGCTCCTGGTATTCCTCGCGCGCGTCCTCGCGATCGTCCTCGAGCTTGCGGATGGCGTCGATGACGTCCTGCTTGTCGCTGTTGGCACGATCGATGATGCGCTGCGCCTCGTCCTTCGCATCCTGAATAGTTTCAGCTGCGGTGTTGTTGGCCTTCGCGAGAATCTCGTCGGCAGAGCGCTGCGCGATGATGAGCGCCTGTGCGATGGCATTGCCGTCTGCCTGCTTCTCTTCGAGCTGAGCCTCGAGCTCCTCGATGCGGGCGTTCGCTGCGTCGAGTTCCTTGGAGAAGTCCTCGGACGGAGCCGGCGCGACCGGCGCGGTGGGAGCCTCCTCGATCGGCTTCGCAGGCGTATCGAAACCATCGAAGCGCGAATCGTTCAGTTGATCCTGCAGATCGGAGATCTGGTTGTTCAGGTTGTCAATCTCATCGGCGACATGCTCGAGAAACACATCGACTTCGTCGACGTCGTAGCCCTTGCGATCGATCGAAAAACTTTGGTTGTGGATTTCAGCCGAGGTGATAGCCATTTATCTTCCCTTCGCCAGCAGAGCTTGCATCTTTACAGCAAGCCTATCAGCAGTCTTACACCAAATTGTAATACAAGCAGCGCAACGATAGGACTCACGTCCACCATTCCTCCAATCGGGGGAATGAACTTCTTGAAAAGGTTGAGGTACGGATCGCAGATC
>CAKUIV010000134.1 GCA_934661105.1 uncultured Ellagibacter sp.
CTTCATCGCGGGCGCCATCGACAGCTATGGAATAGAAGAATGGGTATCCAGTGCCCAGTTCAGAAGAAGCTCAAGCCGCGTAATATCAAATTCGATACAACTAGCGCCTACGCTCAGCTGCTTATGGCAAACAGTTATCGCAAGAAAATCGACGGAGATACGGAATTGGCCGCTAAGATCGACGCGCTCCTTAACAAAGACCCTTGCTACTCGGAAGGCTTCCGATTGCAAATCCCAAATAGCACACGAGAAGCTAAGTAGCTTGCAACTCCGTATTGCAGATTTACGACCTCGCCTCGATTCGTTTGATAGAATCCTATCTCGAGGACGCTTCGCCGCCTGGGCAGCACCACCATTAGGAGGTATGCCCATGGATGCAAATTCCATCAACGCCGTATGCAACATGCTCTTGGTTGTCATCGGGATAATCGGGCTTCTGCTCGTGAAAAAGGAATGAACGGCGAACACGATTCAAGACAAAGGAAAAGCCGGGAAACCCTAGGAAGTAGCCCGGCTTTGAACTAATCGAGAAACGCTGCCCAGGCCTCTGGGGCGCCCTCACACGACATTGTAGCATCCCGTTTTGATCTTGTCGGCAAGATTTCGCGACCGCGTAAAGTTAATGGTGGTGGTTCCTCCCCTTTGATGGCGACCATGCCTCCGTCGACGTCGGCAGATAAAGGTTTCCGCCATCAACTTTGCGCCATCGGGCGTAAGCATTCAATGCGATCATGTCGAGAGCGCTGACTACATGAGCTGGGAACAATTTTTCACGAACCTCCTGAAACGGCAAACAAAAGGCACCCCTTTTGAATACAAGAAAGCAGAATTGGCCGATGCCTATCGCATCGAGCAAAACGCATCTAAGGTAATGGCACTTATCGCGTGCAGGAACATCAAGTAATCCTTGACCACCCGCGGATGCGGGACCTTCCGCACTCGTCTTTTCGTTACGCCTGTTTTTTGTTGCCGCGAGAACGGTGTTACGCACGAACAACGCTTCACCTCTATCGTAGGGCTTTCAGGACATGATAACGATAGCATGAGCCGACGGCGCGGGAGCATCGTGCATTGCGTAGTGCGCCAGCCTATTCCCTGATGACGCAGTTGTTCTTACCGGCGGCTTTCGCTGTGTACATCGCCTCGTCGGCGCGGCGAAGGATTGCCTTCGGGTCGGCCACGAGCACGTCTTGCTGGAAGTACATGCCGACGCTCGCCGGTGTACACCTTGCGGTTGAACGTGGTGATGCGGTCGACGAAATCGTTCGTGCCGAACGCGGAAAGCAGCACATCGTCGTTCGATTCGGTGACCACTTCGAGCACGTAGCGCTCGCCGTCGACATCGACGCACTGCGCCACGGGATTCCTTTCGCGGTTTAACGAGGTCCCTCTATACCTCGCAACGCCGGCGCGCCCCTTGCTACGCCGCAAGCGCAACTGCCACGAGAAGGCACGCCTGACCTGCGGCGTTCACCAACTGTTCAATCCAGTTCGAACGTGCATCGGCCTGATCGCGGTGCGTGGCGAGGTATCCCATCGCCCCCATGCACGCGACCCAAGCAATGGCGAAAACGGCGCTCGGGAACACGCATATCCGCTGCACGAGAGCGCCCGCGGACGCGAGCGAGCAAAGCGCCCCGCCGATCATGAGCAGGAACCCGGCGGGCATCGTAACGCGCATCTGCTTGCTCAAGAAGGGCACATCATGCCTCGCGAGGGCTAAAACGAGCTTCCAGCACACCTTGCCCGTACCGCCGACGGCGGAAAGCACCGCTCCCGCCGCGAACAGGGGGCTTTCGATCTCGATGCCGGCAAGGATCGCCGCCGCGCAGAAGAAGGCGACCGGCAGCGCGTCGACAAGTGCGAGGGCAAGCGTGAATCCTTCGGGAACGACGTTTGCGCCCGCGCCTGCATCCTGGGTCGCTTCACGGCCGCGATTCGTTACGCTTTGAGGCGTTTGAGGTGAGTGGGGCGCCTTGCCGTCGTCGTTTGCCGAACGCATGACCCATGTCCTTTCGTCAACGTTTTCCGTCACGGCCCGAAAACGGGCCGACAAGGTTCATACTGTAGCACGTTGGAAGATCAGCATCCGAAAAAGGGGGATAACGGTGCAGTTCGCGGTTCTCTTCGTCGTCGCGCTCGTCGTGAGCTCGATCGGCTTCAAGAAGTTCGTCTGGTTCATATCGCTTGGGTACGGCTTCTCCATGGCGGCGATCGGCGTGGCGATGCTCGTCATGTTCGCGGGTAAAGCCGGCGCCGCATCGTGCGCCCTTTGCGTGCTCTGCGTGTTCTACGGCTTGCGCCTCGGTCTGTTCCTCGCGCGCCGCGAGCGCAAGAGCGCAGCATACAACAAGGTCATGGCCACGCAGGTGAACGACGGGTCGGGCATGGCGCTTCCCTTGCAGGTGGTCGTGTGGGCAAGCTGCGCGCTGCTCTACGTATGCGAGGCGTCGCCTGCGCTCTTCCGCATGGAGGCCGGCACAGGAATCGACGGGTTCGGGATCGCGGGCGCGCTCATCATGCTCGGCGGCATCGTACTCGAATCGGCTTCCGACTTCCAAAAAAGCCGCTTCAAGAAGGAAAACCCGCACCGGTTCTGCGACACGGGCCTCTTCTCGTTCGTGCGCTGCCCCAATTACCTGGGAGAAGTGCTCTGCTGGACGGGAATGTTCGTTTCGGGAATCGGCTCATTCGCAAGCGCGCTTCAATGGGCGGCGGCGCTCGTCGGTTATCTCGGCATCGTCTACGTCATGTTCGGCGGCGCACGTCGGCTCGAAATCCGCCAGAACAAGAACTACGGCGCCGACCCGGAATACCAGCGCTACGTAACCTCGACGCCGATTCTTCTGCCGTTCGTGCCGCTCTACAGCGTGGAGAAGTTCACCTGGCTTAAAGGGTAGCGCGCAGGCGGAACCGAGGGTGCGCCCGGGCGAGACGCGGCGCATGCGCCCGGGCAAAACGGATGCGGCGCGTGCGAGCTGAAAAGAGCTCCTACTCGCTTGGGTCGTAAGCGCAAGAGAAACGCCGCCACCAGGCAACCGGGAAACGGCAGGAGAAGCGAAGAAGGGCGCCGCTTACGAGTGCGGCGCCCTTCTTTTTCGCGAATCAATTGCCTTGCGGCATTCGCAGGTAGCTACACGATCTTCTTCCCAAACACCGCCGCGATCTCGCGCAACTCGGCCACCAGGTCGGTGAACTGGGCGGGCGTGAGCTGCTGCGGGCCGTCCGACAGGGCGACCTGCGGGTTCGGATGAACCTCGATCATGATGGAGTCGGCGCCGACGGCGACGGCCGCCTTCGCGAGCGACGGCACAAGATCGCGCACGCCGGCAGGGTGCGACACGTCGACGCAGATGGGATAGAGGCTCTGCTTGTGAATGACGGGCACTGCCGAGATGTCGAGCGTGAAGCGCGTGGCGCTCTCGAACGTGCGCAGGCCGCGCTCGCAGAGCACGACGTTGTCGTTGCCGTTCATGGTGATGTAGTCGGTTGCGGAAAGCCATTCGGCGATGGTGCCCGCGAAACCGCGCTTGAACAGCACCATCTTGTGCGAGTCCTTCGTCACCTTGCCGATGTTCTTCAGCAGGCTGAAGTTCTGGAAGTTGCGGGCGCCGACCTGCAGGCCGTCCACATAGGAATGGACCATCTCGCAATGCTCGGAGTCCATGACCTCGGTCAGGGTTTTCAGGCCGTACTTCTCGCCGCCGGCCTTCATGATCTGGAGCGCTTCCTCCCCCAGACCCTGGAAGCTGTGCGGGTTGGTGCGCGGCTTGAACGCGCCGCCGCGGATCCAGTGCAGACCCAAGCCCGCGATGCATTCGGCGACTTCGTTGAACTGCTCTTCGCTTTCGACCGAGCACGGGCCCGCGAAGATGGTGATCTCGTCGGTGCGGGTGCCGTAGTCGGGAAGTTTCTGGTATACGGGTTTCGGTTCGCTCATACGGACGGAGTCTCCTTCATAACCTTGAGAATTGCCTGGTAGATTTCGCGCAAGTTCTCGTTATACAAAGGTCCCTCGTTATATGAGTTCACGCGAGCGAAGATTTCCTCCTCGCGCTTGGGGTCGTACAGACCCATATGGGCGTCCGGTTTGAGCCCGCGGATGACGAGCGAATGGCCCGCGCGCTTGTTGAGAAGAGCGACGATTTGCTGGTCGATTTCGTCGATCTTCGCACGATGCGCTTCGATTTCCGCGAACGACTTCGAAGGTTCGGACATCGGTAATTCCTCTCATGCGTAAAGCTTTAACGAGAATCTGCCCCGCTGGGGCCACTCGTGTGATAACCATGATAGCAAAACAGAAGCCGAGGCTAACCCTCAAGCAGGCGAAAACGACAAGCCGCCAGGAAACGAACGGTTAGGAAGGCGCGCCCTCGCCACAGGGTGCTTATTCCTCGAGGCGGGTTCATTCGCTCCCCCTTCGGAAGGCCCCATCGCATGCGAGAGCGACAGGGCCTCGATTTCGATCCCTAGAAGATGGGGTGCGTCGGGTGCTTTTCCTCGTCGACCTCGAACACATAATCGTCGTCGTATTTCGGCGGGATGACGGGGATCTGGAGGAACGAGACGTGGTCGGCACCCGTGTGGAACACGTGCTCGCCCGCATTGTCGGTCTCCCACATGAGCGGCTCGATCCAGTGGGGATCGCGGATGTAGCGGCCCGCGACCTGCAGGCGGATGGTCTCGCCCGCATGCCAGATGCGGCTCGTAGGATTGATCTCGACGTCGATCGGCACGATCTCGCCTGGTGCGAGCTTGAGTTCGCGTTTGTGCGCCTGCACCGGCTCGAAATCGGTCGAAAGCTCGGGGTCGAGCTCGCGGTGCGAGACGCGCAGCTTGCCCCACGCGCCCGGATGCGGCGCCGTGCCGTGGAAGATGGTGACGGGCTGTTCCACGCCTGTGCGCGAGAGCTTCTTCACCGTGACGAAGAGGTCCATGTCGTCGTACCCGCGCGCTTCGACCCAGGCGCGCAGCTTCAGGTAGCCCGTGAGCTCGGTGTCTTCCGTGAATGTGTAGTCGAAGTCGAGTTCCCCGGTCGCGGGATCGTAGCCCGCCTCGGCGGCGAGTCCGGGGTTCTCGCGCTTCATGCGCATGTCGGACGCGTCGAGGTAGAGCTTCTCGTAGCGCGTACGCGCAAGCGGGAATTCCTCCTCCGCGCGGTCGACCTGAAAGTCGTCGTCGAAGCGATCCTGCACGCTGATGCGCACGCGCGGGGTCGATTCCCACCCGTTGCGGATGTCCTTGCAGTAGCG
>CAKUIV010000135.1 GCA_934661105.1 uncultured Ellagibacter sp.
CGCGCGAACATCGCGAGTTGGTGGACGAGGTCCTTGCGAAGGCGAACGCACAGCTTAAGGGTCTAGCGACCGTATAAGACCGTATAAAGTAGAAGAGAGAAGCCGAAGAAGCATTTCGGACGCATTCGAAGAGCCAGAGTCGAAAAAAGTGGTCACAGATTGCCGATATGCGTCCTGAAACCAGCCTTCGAGGCGTTGAATCGCCTCGATTTCGCATTTTCGCGGCATCGAGAGAGCGAATCTCGCTTGAAAACACCCATTTCCGAGCCTGAAAGCATACCTGGCGACACATATCGATAATCTGTGACCACTTTTTGGGATTTGAGGCTTTCGATGGAGCCGTTTGAGCAAAAAAGCGGGGATGCAGCCCGTTTGGGTCGCACCCCCGCTTGCCGGAGCCTCATCGAAAGCCGCTTCGCCTATTCTTCCGCAGACGCTCCGCTGATGCGCGCGTCGAGATTGTTGAACGTGTCGCGATCGAGTGTTTTGTTTACATTCGCCGAGGTCACACCGGCGACCATGGAGTCGCTCACGTTGAGCGCGGTGCGGCCCATGTCGATAAGCGGCTCAACCGAGGCCATAAGGCCCACGATCTCGATCGGCAGACCCATCGTTCCAAGCACGATAAGGCTCGCGAAAGTGGCGCCTCCGCCAACACCCGCAACGCCGAACGAGCTGATCACGATAACGGCGATGAGCATGATCACCCACGACGGGTCGAACACGTTGATGCCGACGGTCGGCGCGATAAGGGTCGCCATCATAGCCGGGTAAATGCCCGCGCAGCCGTTCTGGCCGATGGACATGCCGAAGCTCGCAGCGAAGTTCGCCGTCGCCTCGTCGACGCCGAGCGCCTTGGACTGCGTCTCGATGTTCATCGGCAGAGCGCCCGCGCTCGTGCGCGACACGAACGCGAACGACAGAACCGGGAACGCCTTCTTCAGGTACGTGAGCGGGTTCACGCGGTTCACCGCAAGGATGATGAGGTGCACGATGAACATCGCGACAATGGCGACGTAGGAGAAGATGATGAACTTGCCCAGGTCGACGATCGCGGCGAAGTCGCTCGTGGCCATGACGTTCGCGATCAGCGCCATAACGCCGTAGGGAGTAAGTCCGATGACCATCTTCACGATGCACATCACGATGCCGTAGAGGCTGTCGATGATGCGGCGGAAGAGATCGGCCTGCTCAGAGTCGCGATTGCGAAGCTTCAGGTAAGCCAAGCCCACGACGGCCGAGAAGATGACCACGGCGATGGTCGAAGTGGAACGCGTGCCCGCCAAATCGGAGAACACGTTCGTGGGGATGAACGACAGGATGGTCTGCGGGATCGTGGTGTCCGCCACCTTGTCGGAGCGCGACTGCAGCGCGTCCATCTTGGACGCATCGACCGTGCCCTGCGTGAAGTCGGCGCCGGCCAGGCCCGAGAACGCGATGGTCGCCCAGCCGAACACGGCGGCGATGGCGACGGTGCCGAGAAGCACCGCGAGCACCGACACGCCGATCTTGCCGAGGTTCTCCGTCGCCTTCGTGCGCGTGAACGCGCCAACGATGGCCACGAAGATGAGCGGCATCACGAGCATCTTGAGCAGGCTGATATAGCCTGTGCCCACGAGCGACATCCAATCGAGCGCGCATTTCGCCGCGTCGGAGCCGCGTCCCATCACAAGCTGCATCGCCACACCGAGCACGACACCCATGCCGAGCGCAGAGAACACGCGCACCGTGAACGACAGCCCTTTCCCCTTCATGAATCGCAGCACCGCCAAAAGCGCCACGAAGACCACCAGCACAACGGCGATCTGAACCCCCATTTCGAACGACATACCCCGTCGCCTCGCTTTCTTGATGATTCTCGTCAAACGAGCCGATATTATCGCCTTACAAACCTATAAGTTCAATAGGAAATATGGGAAATTCGAGAGTTTCGGCGGACCCTAATCGGTCAGATACCTCGTCGAAGCCGCCTCACCGAGGCTGAAGAAGCCATCTTCGTAGCGCACATGCGTAACGCTCGCGTTCTCGATCTTCACCGGGTCGTTCACGCGCGCGGGATCGAGCAAATACATAGTCGAGCGGATGACGAACGAGTGCGTGACCACAAGCACGTTGCCGCCGCCTTCCCGCACCATGCGACGTGCAACGTCGCCGTAGAACCCGCGCAAACGGGTCGCGATGTCCGTCCAACCCTCGGCCTTGCCCGAGGTGTCGTACCGCTTGATGGCATCGGCCGTTTCGGGAAGGCGGGCGTTGAGCTCCTCGAAGGGCATGTCGCGCCCGAAGCCTTCGTTCAGCGCATCGCGCATGCAGGTGCCCGGACGCGCCTCCAAATCGCCGTAGCACCACTCGCGAATACGCGCGTCTTGCATGCGCGGCGGCACGGCAAGCCCCGGCGCCTCTTTCGCGCGCGCCGCCAAAAGCTCGTCGAGCGTTTGAACCGCACGGCCCAAATCGCTTGAATACGCCGCTTTGAATTCAACTCCCGCCCGAGCAAGGCCTCGCCCGCATGCTCGAGCATCGCGCACGCCGGCCTCGGTCAGCGGCGCGTTGCACCAACCTTGCACAAGGTGGTTCAGGTTGTACTCGGTCTGCCCATGACGAACGATATAGAAGACGACGGGGGCATTTTCGTTGGCGGAATGCATGCTCGCGGCTTTCTAAAGAATACGGTAGCTCACCGTGCGCACGCCCCAGTCGTTGCATGACGAGAACCCGAACGCCTTCCACACGCCGGGCTGGAGATCGAGCGCGCGACTGCCGCCGCCCATGTAGCCGTAGTCGTTGATCGTGGCGTACACCGTGGTTCCGTTGTAGGAAATCTGCACAGTGCGCCCCAGGTAGCTCGTGTAGTTCGCCCACGACATGGGAATGGCGACGCCCATGGAGTAATCATCGCACACGTCGCCCGTCGCAGTGGTGCCCGGATTGGGGGTGTAAGGATCGGTCGAGCCGCCGTAGGCGGAAGCGGCGCCCGTCTGCCAGCCCGCGCTGTTGCTCGGCGAGTCGTTGTTGTTCGAAGGCGGGTCGGGATCGGGGTTCGGAGACACCGGAGTCGTGTCGGGAACGACCTCCTCGCGCGTGGTGGTGTTCGCCTTGCTCGACACCTCTTCCCCACTTGTTGCATTCACCTGGTCGTTCATGCTTTCGGCCTGGGTCTTGAGCGCCTCAAGGCGTGCGGACTCGGCCGCGGCGTCCTTAGCGGTCTGAAGCTTCGCCTCGGCCTGCGAGACGACGCTTTGAGCCTCCTGCTTGGTTTGATCGAGCTCCTTGAGCGCACGCTGCTGCGAGTCCTTCTGCTTGTTCAGCTCCTGGGTAATGCCGTCGAGCGTCGAAACGCGTTCCTTTTGGGCGGCCACCTCGTCGGCCTGCGATTGCAAGATGGCGTTCGCATACGTGATGTTGCGCGTGAGCTCCTCGAACGAACCGGATTCGAGCACAAGCGTGAGCAACGACTCGACCGATGGCGAGCGGTACTCGTTGCGCGCCGCCATCCCAAGGGCATCACGGCCGGCGATGACCGCCTGCTGGGCATCGAGCGCCTCGGAAGCCGTGCTGTCGATTTGCTGCTGAATGGAGGTGAGTTCGGAATTGATCTTGTCGTACTGGGCGGAGATGTCCTTCATACGCGCCTCGGCCGCGTCGAGCGCGGACTGGGCGTCGGAGACGTCGTCGGCAAAAGCCGGCGCTGGGGAGAGGGAGGCAGCCAAAGCGACGCTCGCCATACAGGAGCAGAACCTGCACGCGAATCGCTTCGCCTTTTCAATCGCGCACGTGCGCTTTCTCACCGAATTCCTTTCGCCAGCCGCCAGATACGCGTCGGCGGGCGCAACACGCGTCCAGCCAACGAAAAACGTCCCCGCGGGGACGTTCCATGCATCTCAGTATGACCAAAGAGCGCGCCGACAACAAGCGAATACACGAAAATCGCTTGCCGTGTTCCAAATCGACGGTTTTTCCCGCCCTTCACGCCCTTTCAGGCGTTATCGAGGGCGCAGCTTTGAGAGAAGAAGAGATGCGCGCCATAAGATACGCCCCATATCGTATGAATAGGGGGCGTATCTTGACTGCGAGTCGAATCCAACGAGGGCGTACGCCGGAAAAACGTGTTTTTCGAACATATGAGGCCATTTTTCCTGCCGCAAGGTGGTTCCGGCCCTCAAGAAACCTGCTTCCGCCCTTGAGCATCGCGTCCGACACGGCCCGCGCCCCGCGCTTCAGACGCAGACCGCGCCCGAAGCGCGAACCCTATGCGTGTTTGCGCTGGTAGAGCACGTTGTTGGTCTCGAGCCAGCTCTCGACGGTACCGGTATCGAAACCGTCTTCCGGATCGATCACGAGCGCGTACATCTCCTCTTCCTTGAGCACCGCATCGAGCGCATCGGTGAGCTGGATTTCCCCGCCCACGCCCGGTTTCACGTCGGCGAGAAGCTCCATGACGCGCGGGCTCAAGAGATAGCGCCCGAACACCGCCAGGTTCGACGGCGCGTCTTCGAGCGCCGGCTTCTCGACGAGGGAATCGACCTTCCACACGTCGTCGGTCTGCTTTTCGCCCGCGATAATGCCGAAACGATGCACCTGGTCGTCGGGAACGGGCATAACGGCGATGACGCTTGCCCCACCGTGCTCGTCGGAGACCTTCTGCATCGCCGGCAGCATCTTGTTGTCGGGCACGATGACGTCGCCCAAAAGCACGTAGAACGGCTCATCGGCGGTTTTTTCGTGAGCGCAGTAGATCGCGTGCCCAAGCCCGAGCGGCTCCTCCTGGTACACGTAGCTCACGTTCAAGTTGCCGACGCGCTCCACCTCGTCGGCGTAGGCGTCCTTGCCGCGGGCGCGCAGCGTCGCGACGAGCTCCGGATCGGGCGTGAAGTGATCCTCGATGGCCCTCTTGCTATGGCTGTTGATGATAACGACCTCGTCGGCCTTCGAGGCCAAGCCCTCCTCGACCACGTACTGGATCACCGGGCGATCGACGACGAGCAGCATCTCCTTCGGCTGAGCCTTCGTCGCAGGCAGAAAACGGGTGCCGAGGCCGGCTGCGGGAATAAGCGCCTTCATAGCAAGTACCTTTCTTCGTAAATGCCAACAAAAAACGCCGCTGGTTTCTACCCAGCGGCGTTTGGTTTACGTGGTGGAGATGATGGGATTCGAACCCACGACCCCCACGTTGCGAACGTGATGCTCTCCCAGCTGAGCTACATCCCCACGTGAATGCGTTCTTGACGCGTCGAAATATAATGACGGATTC
>CAKUIV010000136.1 GCA_934661105.1 uncultured Ellagibacter sp.
GGGCGTCGGTGCGCGCGACGAGCTGCTTTCAGGATGGAGTCGCGCCGTCGAGCGCGTGAAGACCAGGTAGAAGCGGATAGAATGACAAGCGAAGCAACCATGCGCCTTCGGCGCTTTTCGAAAGGAAGAACCATGATTTTGAGCATCGCAAGCGACCACGCCGGATTCGAGCAGAAGCAGCTCCTCGCCGACTACCTGCGGGAAAAGGGCTACGAGGTCCACGATTTGGGTCCCGACACCGACGACCGCGTCGATTACCCCGACTTCGCGGCGAAAGTCGCTCATGAGGTGGCCTGCGGCACGGCGACTTACGGCGTGCTCGTGTGCGGCACGGGTATCGGCATGGCGGTCGCTGCCAACAAGATCCACGGCATCCGCGCGGTGAACGCCATCAACACGCAGTTCGCCGAGCTCTGTCGCGAGCACAACGACGCCAACGTTCTCACGCTTTCGGGCCGCTTCGTCGATATCGAGGAGAACAAGCGCATCCTCGACACCTTCCTTTCCACCGACTTCGGCGGAGGCCGCCACGCCGGTCGCGTCGCGAAGATCATGGCGCTCGAGAATTAACGCGCGCGTTACTTTATTGTGCTACAGTGGCCATTAAACCTAATCCAAGGCTCTGAAAGGAGCAGTTCACATGTCGTTGAAGTATGTAAGCGAATCCGACCCTGAGGTTGCGAGCGCCCTTGGCGCCGAGCTTTCCCGCCAGCGCGGCAGCGTCGAGCTCATCGCGTCCGAGAATTTCACGAGCCTGGCCGTCATGGAGGCTATGGGCAGCGTCCTCACCAACAAATACGCCGAGGGCTATCCCGGCAAGCGCTACTACGGCGGTTGCGAGAAGGTCGATATCGTCGAGAACCTCGCGCGTGATCGCGCCTGCGAGCTGTACGGCGCCCAGTTCGCGAACGTCCAGCCGCATTCGGGCGCGAACGCGAATCTGGCGGCATACTTCGCGATGATCAAGCCCGGCGACACCATCATGGGCATGAGTCTCGATCACGGCGGGCACCTCACCCATGGCAGCCCGGCGAACTTCTCCGGCAAGCTCTATCATGTGGAATCCTACGGCGTCGACCCGGAAACCGAGACGATCAACTACGACGAGCTGGAAAAGAAGGCCAAGGAAGTTCGCCCGAAGGTCATCGTCGGCGGTGCGTCGGCATACCCGCGCATCATCGATTTCCCCCGTATGGCGGAAATCGCCCATGAAGTGGGTGCCTACCTCATGGTCGACATGGCCCACATCGCCGGCCTCGTCGCCGCGGGCCTGCATCCGAGTCCGGTTCCCTACGCCGACATCACCACGTCGACGAGCCACAAGACTCTGCGCGGCCCGCGCGGGGGCTTCATCCTCACCAACTCCGAGGAACTTTACAAGAAGATCAACTCCGCGGTGTTCCCGGGAAGCCAGGGCGGCCCGCTCATGCACGTCATCGCCGGCAAGGCGGTCGCGTTCGGCGAGGCTTTGAAGCCTGAATTCAAGACCTACATCGAGCATGTGCTTGAAAACGCCAAGGCGCTCGGCCAGGGCATGACCGATGGCGGGCTTCGGCTCGTGTCCGGCGGCACCGACAACCATCTATGCCTGGTCGATCTCACGCCCGCCGACGTCACCGGCAAGGACGCTGAAAAGCTGCTCGAGAGCGTCGGCCTCACCGTCAACAAGAACACCATCCCGAACGAGACGCGCAGCCCCTTCGTCGCAAGCGGCATCCGCGTCGGCAGCGCGGCTGCGACCACGCGCGGTTTCACGAAGGACGACTTCTACGAGGTCGGTCAGTGCATCGCGCAGACCGTGTTCAATGCCGACGACGAGAAGAAGCTCGCCGACGTGCGCCGTCGCGTCGACGCCATGTTAGAAGCGCACCCGCTCTATCCCGGTCTTGCGTACTAGAAGCTTTTGCACGCGCGCATCGCGCGATGCTGCTAGAATGAACCGCAAAGCGAAGGGCCCGGCACACGTCGCTGGGCCCTTTTCATACTGCAAGGAAGCGCCTTGCCCGTTGCGAAAGAAGGACTGAATGGATACCACCCGCGTTACCGTCGTCGACCATCCCATGGTTCAGCACAAGCTGTCCATCTTGCGCGACAAGTCAACCTCGTGCAAGCAGTTCCGCGAGCTCGTTCGCGAGCTTGCCCTGTTCGAAGGCTACGAGGCGACGCGTGATCTGCCCCTGTCCGACGTGGATGTGGAGACCCCCATCTGCACGGCGCACTGCAAGCAGGTGTCGGGCAAGAAGCTTGCGGTCGTCCCGATTCTCCGCGCCGGTCTCGGCATGGTCGACGGTGTGCTCGATCTTGTTCCCGCGGCGCGCGTGGGGCATTTGGGGATGTATCGCAACGAGGAGACGCACGAGCCGGTGCCGTATTACGACAAGATGCCCGAAGACATCGCCAACCGCGTCGTGCTCGTCGTCGACCCGATGCTCGCCACGGGCGGGTCGATCATCTCGGCCGTTACCTACCTGCGTAAATGCGGCGTGACCGGCACGATCAAGCTCATGGTCCTCGTCGCCGCCCCCGAAGGCTTGAAGGCCGTGCTCGACGCGGACGACAACGTGCACGTCTACACATGCGCCATCGACAAGGGGTTGAACTCCGCCGCCTACATCGTCCCCGGTCTCGGTGATGCCGGCGACCGCATCTTCGGGACAAAATAACAGTCCAGTGGACTGTTATTTCCCTGTCTATGCGGCCGAGCGGCCGCGTGCCTGAACGCGCGGAGCGTCGGTCAGGCACAGGAACTTGTACGTACGGGAGTCTTCCGCAGTGTTCAGTCGCTCGGCAGTCCTGCTCGCGCGAACAGCCCACTGGGCTGTTCGGCTCGTGCGGAACTCGCTTTGTGAACACCACGGAAGACTCCCCTCAGGAAGCGGTTTGACTATGACCCAAGACCATAGACCGAGCTGGGACGAGTACTTCATGACGCTCGCGAACCAGGTGGCGACCCGCACGACGTGCATGCGCCGCGGGGTGGGAGCCGTCATCGTGAAGGAGCGCCGTATCTTAGCGACGGGGTACAACGGCGTCCCGGCGGGGCTTGCGCATTGTCGGGAAACGGGGTGTTTGCGCTCGCAGCTCGGTGTGCCGTCAGGGCAGCGCCACGAGATCTGCCGCGGCCTTCATGCTGAGCAGAACGCCATCATCCAGGCTGCGCGTTACGGCATCAACATCGCGGGAGCCTCGATCTACGTGAACACCCAACCGTGCGTCGTGTGCGCGAAAATGCTCATCAACGCCGATATCGAGGAGATCATCTACCAGAACCCCTATCCGGATGAGCTCGCCATGTCGATGCTTGAGGAAGCGGGGATCAAGCTGCGCGTGTTCGAGCCGAAGGAAACGCCAGGTGCTGCGGGCGCTTGATCGCGCTCCCGGCGACTCGCGAGGAAGCGAGACTGCAGACAAAGATCAAAAGGCCATCGCAGGTTCGCTCGATACCGCGAACGGCGAGGCTTCTCGGTGAAGCGAACAGGGAGTGCCGCTCACCCGAAAAAAGAGTGAATTCGAAACTGCGTCTGCGCGACTTCTTCACATTCGGCTATGATACGGAAGGCTTAAGAGGGCGCAGTATGCGCCAAGGATCAAGAAAGAAGGACATGGCTGTAGCAATCATCGTTGCCGTTCTGGTGGGCTTTGTGAGCGTCATCCCGTTCAACGTGGCCATCAAGAAGATTCGCACGGTCGATCCAACCAAGTCCTTGAATCTTCTCGGTCCGTTCTTGCTGACCATCGCCGCATCGTTCGTGATCCTCATCGCGGGCATGGTCATCTGCAAGTTTGCGGCGCCTGGCGTCGTCGTTGCCTACTCCGTCGCGGAGCTTGTCGCTTTCGTGGTCGGGGTAGTCGTCTTCGGCGTGTTTTTGTCGAAGCGTCGATAGAGAAGGAAAAAGGAGAGGTACATGGCATTTGAACTTACGGGCAATCCCTTGAACGACATTGCCGCCCCGATCGAGGAGCTGAGCGAGTCCTTCAACTCCACGCTCGTCTTCGATTTCGGCAATGGCGTCGGAATCACCCAGTACACGTTTTGGATGATCATCATCTGCGCGATCGTGATCGTCGGCGTTCTGGTTGGCGTGCGCAAGATCAAGGTCGTTCCGGAAGGCAAGTTCGCCGGACTCGTCGAATGGGGCTATGACGCCGTCAGGCGCAACATGGGCGAAGGCGCTATCGGCCATGGTTACAAGAAGCATATGCCGTTTATCGCGACGATGTTCTTCTTCATCCTCATCTCCAACGTGATCGGCCTGATCCCGGGTGCTAAGACCCCGACCGGCACGCTTTCGGTCACGTTCGCGCTCGCACTGCTCTCGTTCATCTACTTCAACTTCTACGGCATCAAGGCCAAGGGCGGCTGGGGCTACATCAAGTCGATCGCTCCGTCCGGCCTGCCGAAGCCGATGGTTCCCATCATCTGGTTCTTCGAGTTCTTCTCGCTCGTCATCCGCCTGCTCACCCTCGCGGTTCGACTTTACGGCAACATGTTCGCCGGCCATATGATCCTCGGCATCTTCGCGATCATGTCCCAGTTCTTCATCCTCGACCTCATCTCGTTCGCGAACCCCGCGGGCGTTGCGGCCATCGCATGGGCGGTCTTCCTGATCGCCATGTACGCGCTCGAATGCCTCGTTGCGTTCCTGCAGGCCTACGTGTTCTCCGTCCTTACCGCCGTGTACGTCGGCCTGGCTCAGGGCGAGCACTAAGAGGTAGGGCGGCGCCGTCGCCCGCAAGCATAACCGCGCGTGAAGCGCAATCGGTTTCAGCGACGTTTCCCTTTGGAGGAACGCCGAGAGACATAAGTAAGAGAAGTTTTTGAGAAACGCTCAGAAACGAAAAAAGGAGGAAAAGTGGAAACGACTCTCGTTATCGCAGCCCTGAAGGTTGTCGGCTACGGCCTTGGCACCATCGGCCCAGGCATCGGTCTTGGTCTTTGCGGCTACGGCCTCTGCGTTGGCTCTGCACGCCAGCCTGAGCTCGCCGGCAAGCTCTTCACCAACGCGCTTATCTTCGGCGCTCTGGCTGAGGCACTCGCCCTTATCGGCTTCGT
>CAKUIV010000137.1 GCA_934661105.1 uncultured Ellagibacter sp.
ATGCGCATGATGTCGAGCTTCTTCTTGCCCATTGCCTTGCGCAGCTTGTCTGCCTTGCCGGCGGAAAAGCCGCTCATCACCATAGACACCTGCATGATCTGTTCCTGATAGACCATGGTGCCGTAGGTTTCCTCGAGCACAGGGCGCAGACGCTCGTCGTAATAGTGCACGGGCGTTTTGCCGCTTGCAACCTTGACATAGTCGTCAACCATGCCGGACTCGAGCGGGCCCGGTCGGTTCAGCGCGATCGACGCGACGATGTCGGAGAAGCGCCGCGGTGGGAGCCGTGCGAAGAGGCTTACGTACAGAGAGCCTTCCACCTGGAACAGGCCGTCCATGTTGCCCGAGCGCATAAGCGCGAACGCGCCTTCATCGTCGGTAGGGATTTCCTCGGGGACCATCTTGATGCCGGTCGTCTGCTCGACGTTGCGGCACGCACGCGAAAGTACGCCCAACGTGCGCAGACCGAGGAAGTCCATCTTAAGAAGGCCCAGGTCAGGCGTATAGTGACCGTCGTATTGCGTGATGATGCCGCCGCCTTTGGTATCGCGCTTCATCGGCACGTGGTCGGCCATCGGGTCGCGGCAGATGATCGTGGCGCACGCATGGACTCCTTCGCCGCGGACGTGCCCCTCGATGGAACGCGCGGCGTCGACGACCTGCTTCACGTCGTCTTCGGTATCGTAGGCCTTCTTAAGGTCGGGGTTCGTCTCAAGCGCCTTATCGATCGTGATGCCGAGCTCGTCGCCGATCATCTTGCAGATGCGGTCGCCCACGCTGTACGGATAGTCGAGCACGCGGGCGGCGTCGCGCACAGCGTTTTTCGCCTGCAGCTTGCCGAAGGTGATAACGCCCGACACGTGGTCCTCGCCGTAAACTTCCTTGATGTGCTCGATGACCTCCTGACGGCGCTCATCCTCGAAGTCGACGTCGATATCGGGCATCTCCACGCGTTCAGGCGACAGGAAGCGTTCGAACAGAAGGCCGTTCGGAAGCGGATCGAGGTCGGTGATGCCCATGGCGTACGTGCAGATGGCGCCTGCAGCCGAACCACGGCCGGGCCCGACGCCGATGCCCTGCTCGCGCGCCCACGAAATGTATTCCTGCACGATAAGGAAGTAGGCCGGGAAGCCCTGCTGCAAGATGATGCCGGCTTCGTATTCGTAACGGTCCCACGCTTCTTTGGGAATCGGGTCGCCATAGCGCTTCTTCAAACCCCATTCGCACTGCTTGCGAAACCAGCTTTCCTCGGTTTCGCCTTCCGGCAAGGGGAAGCGCGGCAGGATCGAGTCTCGCTCGAGCACGACGTCGACCTTGTTCGCCACTTCCACCGTGTTGTCGCATGCCTCGGGGAAGTCGCGCAGAGCCTCGCGCATCTCCTCTTCCGTCTTCATGTAGAACTCGTCGTTCTCGAAGCGCATGCGGTTCGCGTCGTTCACGGCCGAGCCCGTGCCGATGCAGAGCATGATGTCCTGCGCCTTGGCGTCTTCCTTCTTCAGGTAGTGGAAGTCGTTCGTGGCGATGGTTTTCAGGCCTGCAAGCTGGGCAACCTTCGTAAGCTGATGATTGAGTTCGGTCTGCGTCATGCCGCCGTCGGTGCGCAGGCCCTGGTTCTGCAGCTCGATGTAGAAGTCGCCCTCGTCGAAGCACGAGGCGAATTTCCTGGCCCAAGTAACGGCGTCGTCGAACTGGCGGTTATCCAAAAGCTTCGGGATGATGCCCGCGATGCAGGCCGACGACCCGATGATGCCGTGGCCGTATTTCTGCAACATGGAGAACGTGGTACGCGGCTTGTAATAGAAATTGTCGACATGCGATTCGCTGACCAGGTGCAACAGGTTATGATAGCCCTCGTCGGTCTTCGCAAGGAGAAGCAGGTGGTACAGCTTCGGCTTCACGTCCTTGCGCAATTCCTCGTCGGTGGTGAAGTAGACCTCGCAGCCGTAGATGGGCTTGACCTTCTTGCCGGTTTCCTTTTCGACCGCGGTGCACGCATCGCAGAGCTCCGGCACGCCCGACATGACGCCATGATCGGTGATGGCAACGGCGGGCATGTCGAGCTCGGCCGCGCGACGAACCATGTCCTTCACATGGGTAAGACCGTCGAGCAGAGAGTACTCGGTGTGGTTGTGCAAATGAACGAACGCCATGGATGTGCCTCGAATCGCTTGGGGAATGCGCGCGTGGTGTGTTCGAAGGATGCGGTTGCGCGTCTGTTTTCTCGCGTCCAATCATAGCAGCGTTCATCGTGTTATGCACGGCTAACACATCGAACAAATGATGGTTTTTCATGAAAGGGGCATGAGAGGGCGAAAACCGTTCCGCCCGCATTCCTTGCCGCTTTAGCGCTATATTGCGATAAAGTGGCCATTTGTAACACGCCCGAAACCAAGCCCACCTACCCTTTCCCCATTCAGAATGGCAACTCTCAAGGAGTGAGGCGAAAATGGGACTTAAGAAAGTGCTGGGGAAGGGCGTGCTCATGCTCACGGGCTACGCCGCGGTGGTGGCGTCGGGATTCGCCATCGGCGTGGGCGGTGCCGCCGAGGCGGCAGGGCCTTTGGCGTCCGTAAGCTATTGGATTGCCGGCGGGCTCGCCACCCTCGCCACCGCATTCGTGTTCTCCGAGCTTGCCACGATGTTCCCGAAATGCGGCGGCATCTGGGAATACACTAAACAGGTGTTCGGCGAGGACCATCCCATTTCCTTCATGCTCGGATGGATTTACTGGTTCGCGCTTCTGTTCGGTCTGAACGTCGAGCTCGTGTCGGTGGGAATCTACGTGCACGTGCTTTTGCCGGTTGTCCCGCAGTGGGTCGGCTCCGTCGTGTGCGCACTTCTCTTCCTGGCGGTGAACAGGCTCGGTGTGAAGCTTTCCGCCCTCGTCGAGGCCACGTTCGGCGTCATCCTCATCGCCTCGAGCGCGCTGTTCGTCGTCATGGGCGCCACGATGATCGACCCGGCGAACTACCAGCCTTTCGCACCCTACGGCACCGTCGAGCCCTTCCTGCAGACACTCCCCTACGTCGTCATCGCGTTCTGCGGATTCGAAGTGGTGGCAACGCTTTCCGAGGAGTCGAAGAACCCCTCGCGCGACATCCCGCATGCGCTCATCGGCGCGGCGATCTTCCTGACCGTGCTCTTCGGCGCCTTCGCCACCGTGCTCTACGGCCTGTTCCCCGCCGACGGGTTCGCCGAGCTCGGCACCGACGCGCCGCTCATCGTGATCGGCGGGTCGCTGTTCGGCATCCTCGGCATCGTGTGGATGACCATCCACTGCTTCACGGGTTCCATGTCGACCGCAAACGGCGGCGTCATGGGGCAAACGCGCGTGCTGTACGCCATGGCCCGTGAAGGGTGGTTCCCGAAATCGTTTTCCCGAGTCGACGAGAACGGCACGCCCACGACCGCGCTCGCAGTGACCGCCGTGTCCATGATCGTCGTGTCGTTTCTGCCCATCGTCACGCCCGACGCCTGGACGCTTGCAGGGTTCCTCGGCGTGTTCGGGTACGGCCTGTGCTACATGTTCGCCTGCGGGCTTCTCATGTACCTGCGCGTGAAGCAGCCCGATGCGAAGCGCCCGTTCCGCTGCCCGCTCGTGCCCGTCGTGCCCGCCATCGGCATCGCGCTCTACGCCCTCGCCATCGCGTTCTCGGGCGTGGACGTCATCGTCGTCGGAGCGGTGTGGTGCGCCGCTGGCGTGGCATACTATTACCTGGTAGGACGTCGAACCCGCGCCAAGTTCCTCGCCGAGCAAGGGCTCGCAACCGAAGGCGAAGTCGCAGGAGAAGCCACGCGCACGGCAAGCCCGGCGCAGGCGGACTAGACGTCAGCGAACACCCCGCAAGGGCCATCGACATCGACCATCGGCGAACCCGCCTCGCACCCGCCCGGGCCGCAAGGCGGGTTCGCCCCGATACGCAAAGGGAAGCGCATGAAAGTCAACGACCGCTACTGCTCTTTTTACTACGAGGACGACGATGACTGGGGAGAGGTGGAAATCGACCCGGGAAAGACGGCCCTGCTCGTGATCGACATGCAGCATGTGTTCATCACGCGCCCGACGATCGAGAACCCCACGCCCGCCGAAGTTCGCCACGCCGAGCGCTGGGAGCAGTTCTACCGCGCGATCGACGAGGTGGTCGTGCCGAACAACGAGCGCATTCTCGCGGCGTTTCGCGAGCGGGGCATGAACGTGAATTTCGCGCGCATCGCCTGCTTGAAGCGCGACGGATCGGACCGCTCGCTCGTGCAGCGCAGCTCGGGGTACAACGACTTGCTCGTGCCGATGGACGCGCCCGAAGGGCAGATCGTCCCCGCGCTTTCTCCGCACGACGACGAGATCGTGTTCACGAAGACGACCGACAGCGCTGTTGCGGGAACGAACCTCGTGCTCGCGCTGCGTAATATGGGTATCGACACCGTGGTGTGCACCGGCGTGCTCACCGACCAGTGCGTGTCGGGAACCGTGCGCTCACTCGCCGACGAGAGCTTCAAAGTGTGGCTCATCGAGGATGCCTGCCGCGCGTCGACCGAGGAGATACAGCGTGCGGAGCTGGAGATCCTCAACAACATCTACTGCCACGTCATCAACACCGACGAGCTTTTGGAAGCTTTGGGGCGCGCAGATTAGGGATAACCGCCGCAGGGCGCAACGCCGCCGCAACGTTCGACGCCGCCGCAATTCTTCTTACCCGGGCAGTCGGAAAGAGCTGCGGCGGCCGTGCGCAAGAGCCCGAATATGCCCCGTCCCGCTCGCTCGCCTGCTTCTTCTTTCCCGTCGGCGAGCGAGCGGCCATAATGGGTGACCGCACCGCCGCGCGAAGCCTTGAGCGCTTCCGGCGGCGTCGGAATGAACAGCCGCGAAAGCACCACGAAAGGCACACCCCATGGCGGAAGCAACCCTCCTGCACACCGATCACGCGCATCGCGCCCGCGGACATGCGCTCGCCTTCTTCACCGTCGGCGTGTGGGGCGTCACGTTCGTGTGCACGAAAGTGCTGCTCACGGCCGCGAACCCGAT